>UQKE01000047.1 GCA_900541555.1 uncultured Porphyromonadaceae bacterium
AGGCGGCGGTTTCGACCGGCAGCCTTTCCGCCTTTGCCATTCTTTTTCCACAGCGAAAACGTAGCAATGTTTCCCACTGTTTGCGAAGCAAATAGAGGGAAACCGCGCTCCGACGCGGAGGGGCGCCGACACAATCCGTCAAGATTGTTTTCCGCAAAAATGCCAAGCAACTTCCAACTTTGACTGTTTCCGAGCCCCTCTGCCTACGTCACCCTCGCCAACCTGCCGCTACCTTCTTTTCCGCTCCGGCACATTGCGGATCCGCACAAAAAAAGCCGAGCTATTGCAACTCGGCCTTAGAGCGGTAAACGAGGCTCGAACTCGCGACCCTCAGCTTGGGAAGCTGATGCTCTACCAACTGAGCTATTACCGCATTTCGCCGCAAAGATAACGAAAGGAGCGGGCATGGCAAAGCCCTTTTCCATTTTTTTGCCGCCTGAACCCTGCCGCCATGCCGCTCATTAGAGCAACTTGCATCTGTACGACAATAAATTGCGGCGAATTTCCATTGAAAATCCGCCGCAACATGAATTCATAAAAAACAAGCCTTACGCTTCTTCCTTCTTGACCGTGCTGACGCGACGCTCTTTGATGCGAGCCTTTTTGCCCGTGAGCTTGCGCAAATAATAAAGTTTTGCACGGCGCACTTTACCATATTTGTTCACCGTGATGCTGTCGATAAACGGCGATTCGATCGGGAATATTCTTTCCACGCCGATATTGTCGCTCATCTTGCGCACTGTGAAACGTTTCTTTGTCCCTTCGCCGGAAATACGGATTACGACTCCGCGATATTGCTGGATACGCTCCTTGTTTCCCTCTTTAATGCGATATGCCACTGTAATGGTGTCGCCCGGGTGGAATTCCGGAAATTCTTTCGCAGTGGCAAATGCCTCTTCGGCAATCTTAATTAAATCCATTGTATTGAAAATTAATTAGTTAATAATTCGTCGCAATATACACAAGCTACTTGTCTTGTCAGAGATTACGAAAAGTGGCGCAAAGTTATTCATATTTTTCACAATACGCAACATACGGCACAAATTTCTGGCGCAAAAATCGAATCAATAAATATTCTTGCATGATTTGCGTGTATTTATTAGTTTTATTCTTATATTTGCGACAAAACGAACCTGCCCATTTATTTTCTAACTTCTAAATTTATTCGCTATGAGAAAAATTCAACTATTTGTTCTCATGTTGGCAGCGACGCTGGCAGCGCAGGCGCAAGTGACCCTCTACGCCTACCGGAATACCCAGCTCGACGACGTGCAGAATGCGAAAAAGGGACCCGTGAAATTTTCACCGTCCGACCCCTCCGATGTCACGCTGATTGCCGACCAAACCCGGCTTGGATGCGTTTACGCAGGGGCGTACTACAATTACAAATGGTATGCGCAAGTGACCAAACCCGGCACGCAAAGCAGCCTTGAAGGATTCTACACAATCGACATGAACGACGGGACACGCACGCTGATATCCACAGCCGGCGACCACCTGTCGGAAATGGCCTACGACTATTCGACCGACACGATGTATGGCATCAAAACCGGCACGGAAAAACTGATGACCATCGATTTGGAAACCGGCGAAACAGCAGAAGTAGGGCCATTCACCGCAGACGGCAGCCCACAACGAGAGCAACTCTACATGCTGGCGCTCGCTGTCGATAAGGACGGCACCATGTATGGCATCGACATCAACGACTATCTGTACCGAATCGACAAAGCCACGGGCGATTGCACCGCCGTCGGCCCGACCGGAGTGAACGCCGCCTACACGCAGAGCATGGATTTCGACCGCAACACGGGAACACTCTATTGGGCAAACAACGGCGATTATGTGCTCTACTCGGTCGACACAAAGACAGGGAAAGCCATTGAAATCGGCCCGATTGGAGCAACGGGATACGATAGCTTGTCGAGCTTGTTCGTGCCTTATGTCGACGCTCCGGAGGGAGCTCCCGACCGCGTAACCAACCGCAAGGCGTCAGCTAACGGCAACACGGTGACCGTGTCTTGGACAAATCCGTCGATCGACGCGCAAGGCAACCCCCTCACGGAGCTCACAGCCGTGAAGGTGTATCGCGACGGCTCGCTCATAAAAACTATCGACATGGCAGCAGGGCAAATCGGACAAGCTGCTTCATTTGTCGATGAAAATGTTGCCACAGGGTCCCACAGCTACAAGCTTATTCCCGTCAACAGCAAAGGCGAAGGCGGCGTCGATACCGACAACGTGGAAACCTACGTGGGCGAAAACGCTCCGGGAGCTGTCGGCAACTTCAAAGTCGAGCAGGGCGACAATGCGGCAATCCTTTCATGGAGCGCGCCGCAAGAAGGCATGTTTGGAGGAGAATTCGACCCGTCGAGCATCACAAGCTACGTCATAACCCGCGCAACCGGCAGCTCATCGACCACTATCAACATCGACAATCCGTCGGCCACGACCTATACCGACTCCCCCGGATTCGGCACCTACACATATTCTATATATGCAGTCAACGAAGTGGGCAACGGCATTGAAACTTCGGCGCCGGCCATTTTGGTGAAACCCGAAAACTGGATCATCATGACTACGGGCGAAGCCATTGTCGAAACCGGAAAAACGTATAAATTCTACGACATTGGAGGCCCGAACGGTTCTTACTCTAACTCGATGAACGACACGCTCGTCATCCGTCCGAAAAATCCGAATGCCGCCATCAACGTGGCGTTCACCCAGTTTGACACCGACACTTACGGCGACTTCTTGTATATTTTCGACGGAACAGGCGTAAAAGCCCCGCTCATCGGCGAATACACAGCAAACGCCGTGCCGTCCGACCTCGTTTCGCTCCAATCCTCTTCGACCGATGGCGCATTGACCTTCGTGTTTGCTTCCGATATCATGGCTGCCTATGCAGGATGGTCGGCCGACGTTACGGCAGTGGAGAAGTTGCAACGCGACCTCGCCATCGAATCCTTCTCCGGCGAAATGTACCCGCCCGTTGGCACGGAATCGGCCTATGAAGTTGTTGTCAGAAACAAAGGCCTCGACGAAATCTCCGATTACAGCGTGCGCTTGCTCGACGCGCAAGGCAACACGCTCGACGAAGCAGCAGGCACGGCCGTCACGTCCATGCAAACGGCAAGCATAACGCTGAAATTCACTCCTGCGGCTGCCGGCGACATGGAGGTTCATGCCGAAATCGTATGCTCGGACGACGATGCGGAAAACAATGTGTCGAAATCGCTTGCCATCTCCGTGCTTGAAGAAGGAAGCCGCTTCATCGAAGTGGGCGACAACAACGAGACCATCCTCGTGACTCCGGCATCCTTCGCGTCGACCGAATCGATCTCCGAAACCATCTACTACGCCGACGAAATCGGGCTTGAAAGCGGAACGTTGGAAATGTTGTCGTACACGTTCATGCAAACCGGCTCGAACTATTCCGGCGTATCTGTCAAAATCTACATGGGAGAAACTGAATTGGACGACCTGACCGCCGGCGCTATTCCGGCCAACGAGTTGACGCTTGTCTACGATGGCACTTGCAGCGTGAACCAAGGCGACACGGAATGGGTGTTCCCATTGACAACGCCCTACGCCTACAAAGGCGGCAATTTGGTCGTAATGGTTTATAAATTAGACCCAAGCGGCGTAACATCCTACGACATCTACTATAAAGGGACATACGGCGACTACGCCAATGATCCGAAACGCTCGCGGTATGCTTCTGTGTTCTTCGAAGGCGAAACCATCGACCCGAACGATCCGGAAATGGGCTATTCCGCGCAAACAAGCTGGGCCGATATCCGGTTGCTGTTCACCGATGCAAAAGCCGGCGTTGAAACCATCAAAAACGGCAGCAGCGTCAAAGTTTGGCCAAATCCTGTCGCCAACACATTATATATTGCCGGCGACATCGAGCAAGCCGACCTCTACAACAGCGCAGGCGTAAAAGTATTGTCGAGCAAGAAGGAAAACGCCATCGACGTGTCGGCCTATCCGGCAGGCATCTACTTCCTCAAAGCGACAACCGCCGACGGAATCGTGACAGTTGAAAAAATTATGAAACGATAACCACCTTTTTTCAACTCAATCAAAAAAGGGCGTCTTTCGTTGAAAGGCGTCCTTTTTTTGTTTAGTCATTATGAAAGCATTTTTATATTTTACAAATCTTTTTGCCACAATATTGGCAATATTAAAAACATTTTGCATAACTTTGCGCCGAAATAAAAACAAAAAAAGCCATGTTTGTCATTCCAAATTCCTATCATTCGCTCCTTCCATGGGACGAAACGGAAACAGCCATAAAGTTCATAAAAGCCACCTTCCAGACCCAACTCGCAGAAAAACTGAATCTGCAACGTGCCACAGCGCCATTGTTCGTACTTTCCGGAACGGGAATCAACGACGACCTGAACGGAGTGGAACGCCCCGTCGCGTTCGATATTCCGTGCATGAACCAACGCGCAGAAGTGGTGCATTCGCTTGCAAAATGGAAACGGGCAAAACTTGCAACCCACAGCATACCTGCCGGACGCGGAATCTACACCGACATGAACGCCATCCGAGCGTTCGAAACGCTCGACAACCTTCATTCGCTCTACGTCGACCAATGGGATTGGGAACTGGCAATCCACCACGACGAACGCACGACAGACTTCCTAAAAGCCACAGTTGAAAAAATATTCAAGGCAATGAAGGAAACAGAACGCGCCGTTTGCTGCCGCTTTCCGCAACTGACGACCCGGCTGCCCGACTCTATCACATTCATCCACACGGAAGATTTGCTGCAAGCATATCCGACACTTCCCCCAAAAGAGCGGGAAACGGAAGCGGCACGCCGATACGGGGCTGTTTTCCTCATCGGAATCGGAGCGCCGTTGAGCAATGGAGAGCCGCACGACGGCCGTGCGCCGGACTACGACGATTGGACAAGTTCCGACGACGGCATCCATCGCGGGCTGAACGGCGACATCATCGTATGGGACGACATTCTGAACATGCCGCTCGAATTGTCGTCGATGGGCATACGCGTCGATGCCAAATCGCTTTCGCTGCAATTGGGCTTGCAAAATTGCCGCGAACGGGAAAGCCTGCCGTTCCACGCGGCATTGCTTCGAGGCGAACTGCCCGACTCCATTGGCGGCGGAATCGGACAAAGCCGGCTGTGCATGTACTTGCTCCACAAAGCGCATATCGGAGAAGTGCAAGCAAGCATCTGGCCGGAGGAACAAGCAAAAGAATGCGCGGCACACGGCATCACCCTGATGTAAACCGGCTCACTTTCCAACTTTATATTACACACATTTCTACCCTGCACTTCCAACTTTGACAGTTACCGAACCCCTCCGCCTGCGGCACCTCCCCTATCCGCGCTGTCGCGCGGCAGAGGAGGACATTGCGCGTTTGACAATTTCACCGAACTCTCAACCATAAGCCATTACAAGCCGCGAAGCCGCAATTTTTCAGTTTAAAACGACAAACAAGAGGGCGCACCCCACAGGACGCGCCCTCTGCTTGTTCCGGCAACACGCGCAAATCGATTAGAGCAGCGTGTCGGGATCGAGATTTTTACCTTCTATATCCTTGAAATAACGATAGGTTGCCACTTTCAATTCCATCGTTGCAGGTTCGTCGGCCACAATGATGGCTTTCCGATGGAGTTGCAATGCCGTAATCGTCCACATTTGCGAAACAGCTCCCTCAACGCCTTGTTGCAAAGCGCGAGCCTTGTTGTATCCGTTCACGATGATCAAGACACTCTTGGCAGCCATCACCGTTCCTACGCCTACCGTCAAAGCCGTCGACGGCACCTTGTTGATATCGCCATCGAAGAAACGCGAATTGGCAATTTTCGTGTCGAGCGTCAACGTTTTTTGGCGCGTGCGCGACGTCAGCGAAGAACCCGGCTCGTTGAAAGCGATATGTCCGTCCGGGCCCACGCCTCCAAGAAACAAATCGATGCCTCCATAAGAAGCGATTTTCTCTTCATATCGGGCGCATTCTGCTTCCAAATCGGGAGCATTGCCATTCAAGATATTGACATTCTCCTTTTTGATATTGATGTGGCTGAAAAAGTTATTCCACATGAACGAATGGTAGCTTTCGGGATGCTCTTCCGGAAGACCGCAATACTCATCCATGTTGAACGTAACGACATGTTCAAACGAAACTTTTCCCGCCTTGTTCAACTCAATCAATTTCTTATACATGCCAAGAGGCGAGCTGCCCGTCGGGCAACCCAACACAAAGGGCTTTTCCGCAGTAGGTTGCGCTTCATTTATTCTGGATGCCACATAATTGGCAGCCCATTGCGACACTTTTTCGTAATCAGGTTCGATAATTAAACGCATAGCTGTAAAATTAAGTGTTGTAAATTTTCCACAAATGTAGGCTTTTTATTTTGATTATTTTGAATTACTCCCTAATTTTGAAGCGCAAAAGGCGATTGCCGCGCGAGGAAAGGGCGTTAAATTTAATTAAACGCTTTTTCGTTAACCAATCGGCTTCTAATTTTGTTACAACTAAAGACAATGTCATAATTAAAATACAAAATGAAAGCGAATTTAAGTTCTCAAATCAAACTCGATCTCATCCCGAAGAAATACTATGCTCCGGAAAACAAGATCGAGTATGCGGCTCTTTGCCGTGAAGAGAAAGTGTTCACAAACATTACCGAAACCACGGAAGAAGGCGTGCGCGTGCTTGCCAACGAAGTGATCGAAACGATCAAGAAAAACGTCAATCAAAAAGGCAAATGCGTCATGGCGCTTGGCTCCGGAAACAGCGTGATCCCCGTATATCAGGAATTGGTCAAACGTTATGAAAACAAAGAAGTCGATTTTTCCGATGTCATTGTTTTCAACTTGTTTGAATTCTACCCCATCGAAGCCGACAAGCCCAGCACGCTCGGCCGCTTGCGCAACGTGTTGCTCGACAATGTAAACATCAAGCCCGAAAACGTTCGCACTTTCAATAGCGAATTGTGCAAATCCGACATCTACGAAGGATGCAAAGCCTACGAAGCCGAAATCGACGCTTGTGGCGGCCTCGACCTCGTCATGTGCGAAATCGGCACTGCCGGGAATTTGGCATTCAACGAACAAGGCTCGCAACTTTCCTCTTCTTGCCGCCTGACGCTGATCGGCTCCACGACGCGCCACAGCGTAACCGACGCCTATGGCACAGAAGCGCCGACAACTGCGCTCACCCTTGGCATCGCAAACATCCTCAGCGCGAAGAAAGTGCTTTGCATGGCATGGGGCGAAAACCTCGCGAAAATCGTGAAAGCAGCCGTCGAAGGCCCGACAGAAGGCAATGTGCCCGCATCGTTCCTGCAAACACACCGCAACGCGAAAGTCGTAGTCGACCTTTCCGCTGCGGAAAGCCTCACTCGCATCTGCCATCCGTGGCTTGTCACCTCCTGCGAATGGAACAACAAGATGATTCGCCGCGCCATCGCATGGCTGTGTGAGAAAACAGGCAAACCAATCTTGAAGCTGACAAACAACGACTTCAACGAATACGGCTTGAACGGCCTTGCCGCACAATTCGGCTCGGCATACAACGTGAACATCAAGGTGTTCAACGACATCCAGCACACCATCACCGGCTGGCCCGGCGGCAAACCCAACGCCGACGACTCCAACCGTCCGGAACGCGCCAATCCGTATCCGAAACGCGTCATCGTGTTCAGCCCGCACCCCGACGACGACGTAATCTCGATGGGCGGAACGCTGAAACGCCTCATCGATCAAAAACACGACGTCCATGTGGCATACGAAACTTCCGGCAACATCGCCGTTGGCGACGAAGATATGTTCCGCTACATTCTCGTGATGGATCAAATCTCGAAAGAATTCGGGCTCGATTCCGACGTGTACAAGAAAAAATCGCAAGAAATAAAAGAGTTCTTGGTCAAGAAGCACCCGGGCGACATGGATTCGCTCGACATCCGCTTCCTCAAAGGACGCATCCGCCGCGCTGAAGCAAAGACGGCTTGCAACTGGATGGGCGTGAAACCTGAAAATGTGCACCACCTCGACTTGCCGTTCTACGAAACAGGCGCCATCAAGAAAGGCGATTTGACGGAACGCGACGTGAACATCGTGAAAGATCTGATTTCTTCGGTGAAACCGCATCAAATATTCGTTGCCGGCGACCTCGCCGATCCCCACGGGACACACCGCGTCTGCACAGATGCAGTGCTCGCAGCCATCGACGAACTGCTCGACGAAGAATGGATGAAGGATTGCCGCATTTGGATGTATCGCGGCGCATGGGCAGAATGGGAAATCGACCACATTGAAATGGCCGTGCCGATGAGCCCCGAAGAATTGCGATTCAAACGCAACACGATCCTCAAACATCAATCGCAGATGGAAAATGCGCCGTTCCTCGGCGACGACGACCGCTTGTTCTGGCAACGTGCCGAAGATCGCAACCGCGCAACTGCACAACTTTACAGCCGCCTCGGCTTGGCATCCTACGAAGCAATGGAAGCATTCGTGGAATACCACCCCATCCGATAAGCCGGCTTCGAAGGCTCAATACAACAAAAGCGAATGCACCATTGACATGGCGCATTCGCTTTTTATTATCCCGCCGCACAAAGCAAGTTGGAAAGTTTGCAAATCATGAATAGTCCATGGCCGAAATCTGCTTTGTATTTTTTGCGGCAGTGCGTAGCAATGTCCTCCTCTGCCGCGCGATAGCGCGGATAGGGGAGGTGTTTTCGAAGAAAACGGAGGGGTTTGTGGTTGAGAGTTGAGAGTTTAGGGTTGAGTTGCACATAACCGTGCGTTTCCGGTCTCTCAACTCTCATCCCTCAACTAAATTAAGCGCTTTGCGGCTGACGATCAACCCCTTCGGCCTACTGAAAAAGCAAGGATGTGATTATGTCGTGGTCATCTGGCAGAATGTTAAAAACAAGTTTTTATCTCATCCGCACTTGCATATACGTAATTTATAAATTACCTTTGTAACATGAAGGCAAGAGAAGTCATAACATACAAAGAGTATTTCGACGAGTTCTTCAATGCCCAGCCGCAAAAGGTTCGGGACAAAATCATTAAGATATTGGACATCATCGAACAGGTGGAACGGATTCCTATGACGTACTTGATAATGAATGAGTATTACGAAGAAAAAAGAAAGGAAACAAACAAATGAATACAAGAACATTAGACCAAATCAAAAATGACTATTACGGTCAAATAGGCACACCTGAACGAGACCGAATAGAGAGGGAACTTGAAGCATTGCGCATCGGGTTCAAAATACGGAGCGCAAGGGAGAAAAAGAAAATGACTCAAGCTAAACTTGCCGAACGTATAGATAAGAAACGCACGTTTATCTCAAAAATAGAGAATGATGGTGAGAACATAACGCTGAAAACACTGTTTGATGTCGTGGAGCGCGGGCTCGGCGGAAAACTCAAAATAGATATTGTCATATAGACATGCTACTTGCGACGACTTCTTCGCCGCTTCACAAACTTTTCTACTTTCAACCTCGCAGAAAAGCCGCTTTGTGGCTATGAGTCAACCTCTTCGGCTCTGTCGAGCCACTTCCCCTATATCACCACTGACGTGCTGACATAGAGGAAGACATTATGTGTTCGCTTTTCTGCTAACAGAAAGCGTGGCATTATCCATAGATGACAGGGAGACATTGCAGCGTTTCCGGCTCTTAACTATGGAGTGGAGTTGCATCGGCCATGGAATAGCGTGCCTATACCGCTGACGCGGCGACACAGGGGAAGACATTCGCCGGTAGCGGTTGATGTTTAGAGTCGTCTTTATGCGGAAAATAATCCTAACGGATTATGTCGGCATCCCTACCCGCACGGAGCGCGGACTCTCCCTATTGCTTCGCAAACAGAGGGAGACATTGCCGGTAACAGATTTGCCAAAGTTTTAATTTTGCTACTGCGTGAGCAATGTGCTTGTCGAAGGTTGGAGCGTAGCAATGTCCACCTCTGTCGGAGCTGCAACAAATGCCGCCACCTCTTTCCGGCATAAGGAATTCCTAAGAATTTAGACAAAAAAATAAGGCGCATCCCTTTGGGACACGCCTCATTTTTATCTTGCTTGTTCTGATTATTCAGCAACAACAGAAGAATCAACCGGAGCCGGAGTTTCAACTGTTTCTTCAACTTGTGCAGGTGCGCTTTCTGCGTTTGCAGAAGAGTCGTTAGCACTTTTGCTACCAGAGCAAGAGAACAATGTAGCAGAAGCTACAACAGCAAGTAATAAAACTAACTTTTTCATTTCCTTAGAGATTTAAAATAAAACAATTTTTTGCTTCAAAAACACCACAAAGATACAACAAAAAAATATTATGCAAGCATTTTGCTGTTTTTTTTTGATTTTCACGAACTATTTTCTGCTGCACGGATTTTATCCGAATTCGAATCACACACGCCGTAATCAATTGTCATACAAACAGAAACAACAAGGATACCATTGAATGTCCTTTGCAGTTGCGCAACTTCCGGCCGCCTCGTAATGTTAAATATTGCAAATGCTCGCCTATTGGTCTCCATTATTCCATCAAAAAGTCAAATTTCGAGATCAAAAAGAAACAGCCCCGCAAACACATTTTGTTTTTTATTATTTTAACATCCATGCGTGCAGTCACATCCGTCCACCGCAGTTATCCTTAAAAAGGACCTAACATGCGAACGAAACTCTTATTATGCGCCCTCGCCTGTTCGCTCGGCGCAATGTATTTTTCAAGTTGCGACAACGACGACGAGCCAAACACAATCATCTGGGATGTCCCGCCATTCTATATTTACGTGACGGTGTCCGACCAAAATGGCATCGATCTGCTCGACCCCGGCGCAAAAAATTCCATTGCCGACAATGGCATCACAATGATCTACAACGGAGAAGTTTATGAAAAAGATACCGTAGTCGACGACCCCTACCGAACCCGCATGATTTTGCCCACATTCTACGGACTGCAATCCACGCGCTTTCCCACAGGACGGCACGCATTGTTCATCGGCGAATTTTCCGGCGAACAAACTTACGACATGCAAGACATCATTTTCGACTGGGGCGACGGCAGCAAGCGCGACACTGTGACGTTCGACCACCGGTGGTGGACGGAAGGAGAAAAACCATTTTCCTATTTAAACTTGTACGTCAACCATCAACCCGTAGGCTTCCCCGACAATTACGCACACATCATCAAGCAACAATAAATCCGGCACGTCATGAAAACAAAAACATTGATCATCCTTTCACTTTTGTCGTTCGCCATATTGAGCATCCACAGTTGCGGCGATGAGCCGGAAGCACCGAAGCCCGAAGTCAGGTTGGTGCCGTTTTTTGTCTACGTGACAGTGAGCGACGAAAACGGAAACGACCTCTTGAAACCCGGCACGGAATACTCCATTGCCGAAAACGGCATCAAGGCAATTTATCAAGGCAAAGTTTATGAAAAAGATTCCGCTGCAAACAAGGCCTACGCCGCCACGCGATTCCGAGTGGGCAATCTCTACGGGCTGCAATCCACACGCTTTCCAAACGGCAGGCACGCGCTAATGTTCGGGGAGCTCGAAGGACATCATGCCTATCGAAGCACGCCGCTCATCCTCGATTGGGGCGACGGCAGCAAATGCGACACCGTGACATTCGTCAACCACATCAACGTGGACGAAGATTACATCTTCAATTACCAATCGTTCTTCCTGAACGGGAAAGATGCCATGCCACCCATCGAAATCGTAAAGAAACAACACGACACACAATAAAATATTAAGTAATTCTGTCCTTGCCGAAAGGCGTGTCTTTTTCGCAGGCACGCCTTTCCTTTGCGAGCAAACGCCTCGGCAGCCACCTCGCCCGAATATGCACGACAATGCCTATTTGCCCGATAATTTGTAACTTTGCAAAAAATATGCGAATATTGCAATATGGAAAGTACAAGACAAGCAAAAATAGCACGATTGATTCAGAAAGAGCTCAGCGAACTATTCCGCAAGCAAACAGCGGCAATGGGAGGCGTGCTCGTGTCGGTAAGCGCCGTGCGCATATCGCCCGATTTGAGCGTAGCTCGCGGATATTTGAGCATATTCCCGTCAAAATATGCCGAGGAAATGCTCGCCAACATCAACCGCAACGCCAAAACAATTCGCTACGAATTGGCGAAAATATTGCGCTACCAGCTCAGGAAAATGCCGGAATTGACGTTCTTCATCGACGATTCGCTCGACTACATCGACCACATCGACGACATTCTCCGCAAAGACGCCGACAAGTATCGCAGCACACCGCGCGACGACGAGCAGCAAGAATCCGAGCAAGACTCCGAATAACGCGCAGAAAATGAATTGGTTGCCGGTCAGAATAGCATTCCGCCATTTGGCTTCGCGCAAGTCGCACACAGCAGTCGGCGTGATTTCCATCGTGGCGATCTGCGCCGTAGCCGTAACGACAATGGCAATGGTGTGTGTCTTGTCGGTGTTCAATGGATTCCGCGGATTAGTCGACAGCAAATTGTCGATGCTCGAACCGGACATCAAAATATCGGCAGCCCGCGGATATTCCATAGGCAACGCCGACAGCCTTGCACGAATCATCGAACACGTACACGGCATAGCAGCCATCGCCCCGACCGTCACCGACAACGCCCTCGCTCTCTATGCCAACAGGCAAATTCCCGTCACGCTGAAAGGCATCCCCGACAATTACGGCGAAATCACCGACCTGCCACGGCTCGTGCAAAAAGGCGGCACATACCGGCTGACGTCCGGCGACGACAATTTCTGCATCATGAGCATCGGAGCGGCATCGGCGCTGGGAGCAATGCCGGGCGGCGAACGCACATGCAGTTTCTACGCCCCCCGCCGCATCGGCGCCATCAACATTGCCAATCCCGCATCAGCATTCCGCAAAGTGCCGGCATTTGTCGCGGGCGTTTTCGAAATCAAGCAAGGCGAATACGACCAAAACCACGTCTATGTTTCGCTCGATGCAGCCCAAAGGCTTTTCGGATGCATCGGAGAAGCCACGGCCCTTGAAGTGAAGCTCGCCGACGGCGCAAACGAACAAGAAACAATGTCCGCGCTTCGCGAAAAGCTGGGACCGGACTACAAGGTTGAAAATCGGCTGATGCAACACGCGCTGTCGCTGCGCATGATCAACATTGAAAAATGGATTGCATTCCTATTGCTCGGCTTGATCCTCATCGTGGCTTCGTTCAACGTGATCAGCACGCTCGCCATCCTCATCATGGAAAAACAATCCAACATTTCCACGCTTCGCGCCTTAGGCGCAGACAACCGGACGACCGACAGCATTTTCGTAGTCGAAGGCTGGCTCGTTTCCCTCATCGGCGCGTTGGCCGGAATCGCGCTTGGCGTCGTGCTGTGCCTGTTGCAAATTCATTTCAGCCTTGTCCGTTTGAGCGCCGACACAAGCAATTTGATCGTCGACGCCTATCCCGTAGCAATTAGCGCGACAGACATGCTGGCAATATTCGCCATTGTGGCCGTAGTGGGATTGGCGGCATCGCTTGCCACCGTGCGCGCCATGCGGGGATACATGCGCAAGGCAGCAAATCGAATGTGAGCAAAGCCAAAAAAATTATAAAAATTAACTTATCATTCGGTCGTTCGACAGTAAATAACTACCTTAGCAAATTAAAATTCAAAACATATTATGGAAAACAGATATTGCGTGATCATGTGCGGCGGCGTAGGCAGCCGGTTTTGGCCGTTCAGCAAAAAGTCGGTGCCAAAACAGTTTCTGGACTTCTTCGGGACGGGGCGTTCGCTGTTGCAAATGAGCTACGACAGAATTGCCGACATCATACCGGTGAGAAACATTCTTGCCGTTACCAACGAACTCTATGCGCCGCTTGTCAAAGAACAGCTTCCCGACCTTGCCGACGACCAGATTCTGCTTGAACCCGATCGCCGCAACACAGCGCCATGTATCGCTTGGGCAGCCTACCACATCCGCGCCGTCAATCCCAACGCCGCCATGCTCGTCATTCCTTCCGACCATCTCGTCTTGAAGGAAGAAGCTTTTCGCGAATGCGCGTTGCGCGGATTCGAATTTTTGAAACACAAGCCGCAAGCGTTGCTCACGATGGGAATCAAGCCGCATCGACCGGAGACGGGATACGGCTACATCCAAGTGAGCAAAGAGGTGGAAGACGAATGCATCGTGAAAGTAAAGACATTCACGGAAAAGCCCAACGCCGAATTGGCAAAAGTGTTTGTCAAAAGCGGAGAATTTTTCTGGAATTCCGGAATATTCCTTTGGTCGGCAAATGCAATCATCGACGCATTCCACGACCATTGCCCCGACATCGCCATGCGTTTCGACAAGGGGCTTGGAAAATTCGGCACTGCCGGAGAAATTCCTTTCATAGAAAAAGAATTTCCCGCATGCCCCAACATTTCTGTCGACTACGCAATCATGGAAAAAAATCCGAATGTCTACGTGCAATGCGTCGACATCGGATGGAGCGACCTCGGCTCGTGGGGCGCATACTACGAAAATTCGCCAAAAGGAGAAAATCACAACGTGACGCGCAATTGCCGCACCGTCCTCAGCGGATGCGAAGGCAATCTGTTTGCAGCAAAACAGGAGAAATTAATTGTCGCGTCGGGGCTGAAAGACTACATCATCGCCGACAACGACGACATTCTGCTGATATGCCCTCTCGCGGAAGAACAAAAGATAAAACAATACGTCAACGAAGTTAAGGCCAACTTCGGCGACCGCTACTTATAAACGAAAAAACAATCTGAAAAAAAGAATGAAAAAACTATTGCTCATAGCGTTCGCTTCGGTGTTTGCATTTGCCGCCGGATGCGGAAACGCTTCGGAAAAAGACGCCGAGAAGACGCCGGAAACAACAAACGACTCCATCGCCACAGCCTTGGGCAAAACATACGGAGCAAGCGCATCCGCCGAACTGGCAGGTGAAAAAGACTTGGTGAAAAGCGAGTTTGTGGAAGGGCTTTCCTTCGCCTTGAACACGACCGACCCGAATGCTCTAAACAATACAGGCTACAGCCTGCAACAACAGCTGCAAAAAGCCGCAGGTCCACAGCACGATTCTTTGGCAAGCCGCCTGCAAGGCATGTCGGCAGGCATCGGGATGCAACAAATGTTCAACTATCTGGCCGCCATGGGCGAAAACCTCGACAAAAACGCTTTTTTGGCAGCATTCAAAAGCTCGTTTCTGGCACAACAAGCACCCGACGTGACGGCCGAACGCGCCACGGTGGAACAATTCTTGGACCGAATACAAGAAAAAGCCATGGCTGAAAACAAAGAACAAGCCGAGAAAAACGACAAAGAAGGCAAAGCATACATCGAAAAACAAATGAACGCCGACAAGTCGATACAAAAAACCGCCAGCGGATTGGCATACAAAGTGCTGCAAAAAGGCAACGGCCCGCGCCTGAAAGATGGCGATGTGGCACGCCTCAAATACACGGGAAAACACATCGACGGCTCCGTATTTGACGACGGAGGAGGCCAAATCGCCGAATTTTCGCCGGCGCAAGTCGTAGCCGGATTCGGCGAAGGATTGATGCTGATGAACGTTGGCTCCAAATACCGCTTTTACATCCCGGGCAATCTCGGCTATGGCATGCAAGGCACGCCCGGCGGACCAATCGGGCCGAACGAAACGCTCATTTTCGACGTGGAACTCATTGGCATAAAATAACCTTTTAGCAATTTTTGATAGACAAAAACCAATCAGACTGCAAGGAATATCCTACTTTTGCAACTTGAAAAATACGCATTCTCACAATGGACAAACTCAGCTATGCGCTCGGAATGAGCATGGGACATAATTTCAAAGGCTCCGGCATCAAGGCCATCAATGCCGACGACTTCGCTGCCGGCGTGGCAGCCGTCTACGACGGAACAAAACCGGCAATGAGCTACGACGAAGCCAAACGAATCGTCCAAGATTTTTTCACCAATTTGAAAAAAGAAATGCAAGCAGAAGCAGCAAAAGCCGGCACGGAAAACTTGAAAATCGGAGAAGCATTCCTTTCCGAAAATGCAAAACGCGAAGGCGTGACAACAACAGCTTCCGGACTGCAATACGAAGTGATTCGCAAAGGCGCGGGCGACCGTCCGGCCGCATCCGACCGTGTCGAAGTGCACTACACCGGCAAATTGATCGACGGCACCGTATTCGACAGTTCCGTGGAACGCGGCGTGCCGGCAACTTTCGGCGTCACGCAAGTGATCCCCGGATGGGTCGAAGCATTGCAGCTGATGCGCGAAGGCGACAAATGGAGACTCTACATTCCCTCGACGCTCGCCTATGGCGAAAACGGCGCCGGCGGCGTAATAGGCCCGAACATGACGCTCATTTTCGATGTGGAACTTTTACGAGTAATCAAATAAAATTTAAAAAATAAGAATCATGAAGAAATTATTTCTCACCGGTGCTGCCGCTCTGTTGATTGTGGCAACCGGCTGCAAAGGCGGCACGCAACAAGAAAAAGAATTGGCCGCACAACAAGACACACTTTCCATGGCCATCGCCGAAATGTTTGCCGCCGACTATGCGCGTCAAACCATGTATATGCCCGACAGCCTCCAATTCGACAAGGCTGAATTCCTCAAAGGCGTGCAAGCAGCTTTGGCTGCCGACACCACTTTGGCAGGACAATCCTATTTGGCAGGATTGCAACAAGGCATCCAAATGAACATGGTTATCGAAAGCATTGCAAAGCAAAACGATATCGAATTGGATAAATCCGACATCTTGGACGCTTTCAAAGAAGCCATCGCGCCGGATTCGATCACGGCATCCGCCGAGCAAGCCAACAACAAGGCAATGACCGCCCTTAGGAAAATCAAAGAAGTCAAATTGGCCGACGATCCGAAAGCCATGACCAACAAGAAGCGCTCAGCCGACTTCATGGCCGACCTTAAAAAGCAAGCAAACGCACGCTCGTTGAGCGACAACGTGGTATGCGTCACGGAAACCGTGGGAGATGGCGCGAAAGTGAACGCTTCCGACATTGTCCGCATCAAATACACCATGACTTCCATGCTGAGCAAGCAACAATTGGATCGCACCGGCGACAATCCGCGCGAAATGCAACCGGCTCAATTTGGCGGAATCGACCCTGCCTTGGTAGAAGGCATCACGTCCATGAACCGCGGCGGGAAGAGCGTCTTTTATGTTCAACTTGACGCTGTGGCAAACGAACCTTACGACATCATAAAATTCGAAATCGAGGTTTTGCCCGACGAAGCTCCGGAAGCAGCATCTGCCGAATAAACGAAACACGGAATAAAAAAATCCGAAGCGGTTGCCGCAAAATTGCAGCGACCGCTTTTCTTTTTCTCCGGTTTCTCCGCTTCAATCAAACAAAGAAGCCAATATCGCAGGCGAGCGCAATTCGCCGATGGCAGAATTGTGAAGACGATAATAGTCGAGCATCAAATCGACAAGTCGGTTGCGCTGAACGCGAGAAAAGCGAAACAAATGCATGTTGCCATAGGTGATGCGCGACAATTTCCGCAACGACTCGGCATCCTCCCCGCCGACAAAATGGTCATGAGGAGGGATTCCGTCGACAAAAACGCCATTGAGCAAATCGAAATTCCGTCCGGGCACGTAAGTCGCTACGTCCGGCTCTATGCCGATGAACATTCCCAGATTGTACAAAAAACAGATATGGAAATTCGCCGTGCCGCGATCGAGCCGGTCGAGAATCTGCACCGAACTCGACAAAAACGAAAACAATGGCGCATTCCGCTCCTGCTCGACAATCACATGCGTGAGCAATTCGGTGAGGAACAAAGCTATCGCATTTTTCACCGGATCGGCATGAAGATTGGCAAGCGGGGCAATGCACCGAGATTCCTTGATCGGGAATATATCGCGCGACGGGCGAATATCGGTCTCAATCTCCACCAAAGAAAGAGGCTGGAACAACGCGCGCCGCATCCGAGCCGCTTTCCCCTGCCCTTGCGGAAGCAAAAACGACAACAGTCCATGCGTGTCGGTATATACACGCACGACAGCATTTTTGTCGTTGTATTTCACCGTGCGCAACACCACGCCGCGCAAACTTTCATTCATAGCCGTTTCTCTTTTTCGAACGTAAAGTTACACATTATAGAATGTTGCAATTCTTAAAATCTATTAAAAAACGCGGTTTGCGTAAAGTAAATTTTGCAGATATGGAATTTCAGTCTAACTTTGCAGTCGCTTTCGAAGAAATTACGAAGCAACAAGGCCCATTCGTCTATCGGCTAGGACGCAAGATTTTCATTCTTGAA
>UQKE01000048.1 GCA_900541555.1 uncultured Porphyromonadaceae bacterium
ACGTTGTCAAAGTTGCCACTGCTTCCGGCATCCACACGGCCAAACTTATCGTGAAATAAACGAACAATAAAGCGATATAAAAACCGTCGGAATATATGTCCGGCGGTTTTTTTTGTTTCCAAAGAAATTGGACAAGGTGTTTTATTTTTGGGTTATTATTGCCGCTGTTTTTGCGGAGGATAGTAATTTTGCAGCGTTTTAGGATTTGTGAAAGTCTATGTCGAAATATAATGAAATGACGGCAGGGGCGACATTGCCGTTGATATTCAAGTTTACGCTTCCTTTGTTGTTGGGCAATCTGTTGCAACAAACTTATTCGCTTGTTGATGCTGCCATAGTCGGCAAATTTCTTGGAGTCAATCCTTTGGCAGCTGTGGGAGCAAGCAGTTCTGTCGTATTTTTGATTCTTGGATTTTGCACAGGATGTTGTTGCGGATTCGGCATTCCGGTAGCGCAAAAGTTTGGCGCGCGCGACTATTCGACGATGCGGCGATATGTCTATTCCGGATTGAAATTGACGGCATGGATGTCGATTGCCCTTGCGATCGTGACATGCTTGCTGTGCGAGGCGATATTGCGCATGATGAGCACACCGGAAAATATTTTCCATGATGCTTATCTTTATTTGTTGATTACGTTTATTGGTATACCTGCCACGTTCTATTATAACTTGTTGTCGAGCGTGATTCGCGCTTTGGGCGACAGCAAGACGCCTTTTTGGTTTTTGTTGTTTTCCACGATTTTGAATGTCGTGCTCGATTTGTTTTGCATTCTCGTGTTGAAATGGGGCGTTGCCGGCGCTGCAATCGCAACGGTGTTTTCCCAAGCATTGTCGGCCTACTTGTGTTATGTTTACATGATGCGTAAATTCGACATTTTGCAAGGCAGGGTGGAAGAACACGCCATGTCGAGAAAACACGTGGCGACATTGTTGAAGATAGGAGTGCCGATGGGATTGCAGTTTTCAATCACGGCGATTGGCAGCATCATGTTGCAGAGTGCGAACAACGCGTTGGGCACTTCGTGCGTGGCGGCGTTTACGGCAGCCATGCGCGTCAAAATGTTTTTCATTTGCCCATGTGAAAGTCTTGGAATCGCCATGGCAACATTTACAGGGCAAAATTATGGTGCAGGCAAGCCAAAGCGCATTTGGGAAGGGGTAAAGTCGAGCATGTTGATGTCGATGATCTATGTAGTGTTCACGTGTGTGGTGCTTCTCCTTTTCTCTGAAAAGCTGGCTTTGCTTTTTGTCGATTCTGGAGCGACGGACATTATTCGAAATACGGCGTTGTTTCTGCATGTGACTGCCTATTTCATGCCAATGCTTGCGTTGCTTTGCGTGTTGCGCTACACGATACAAGGGGCCGGATACACGAATTTCGCCATGTTGTCGGGAGTGATGGAGATGTTTGCCCGTGCCGGCGTCAGCGTATGGGCAGTTCCTGCGTTGGGATATATTGCCGTATGCTTTGGCGACTCTACGGCATGGGTGGCAGCCGATTTGTTCCTTGTGCCGGCATTTGTCTATGTGTATCGGCGTCTCAAACGCGAATGCGGCGTCATTTAATACATTCGTAATTTTCTCGCGCAGTCGCGCGGCTGCAATAGTTGAAGTGCCACCATTCGCTTGGCAGAGCACGGAAGCCGGCTTCTTTCATGACGGATCGCAGCAAAAGCCTATTTTGCCGTTCTTGTTCGGTGATGATTCCGTCGGCTACCAATTGCATTTCATCGGTGATGTGCGACGCTTTTCCCATATAGTCGACCGGAGTGCCCATCGGCAGAGGATTCTTGTCATTGTCGACGATGCTGACGTCGACAGCCAAGCCGTAGTTGTGCAATCCGCCTCCGTGGGCAGGATTGGAAACATAGATATTGAGCGGAGTGCCTTTTACTTCGTCCCACATTTCTTGCTGGACAGACATGGGGCGTGCCGCGTCGTAAACAATCAAGCGGCATTCCGGATGCTGTTTCCGCAGAATTTGTTGTGCTTTCAAAAGGCATTTCATGGCATCCGGATGCAAGTATCCTTCGCGCAAGTCGGCGTAAAGAATTTTGCCGGTGAAATTATCGGGTTTGGCATACATCAGGTCGACGATGATTGTGCTGTCTTGTTCGGCGATGTTTTGGTAGCCAAGTGAATCAAGCCGAAGCGCCGTGCGGCTTTTCGGCGCATGTGCGGCATTCGTTTTCGTCGTGTCGGCATGCGTGCCGGATGTTTGCTGTGGCGATTTGGGCGAATTGCAAGATAAGCATATTGCCATAATCAAGGAGAAGGGCATAAATCGTTTCATGCGAGTGCAAAAAGATTGGTTCTCATTTGTCATTATGGTTAAAAGACACTACTTTTACGAATGCAAAATAAAACAAATCTAATTTTATCTCTTTATGAAATTCGAAAAGATTTTACCGCTTTTTTTGTCCTTGACGCCTGTTGCGGGTTTTGCCGCACCGGAAGATTGGGGGCCGGCCGACACGGTGGCTTGCTATAATGTAGGTCCGGGCATTGAGTATACGAAAATCATTTATCCGGATTATCCTTTGATTATGTGGTATACGACTGTCGATTTGTCGAACCCTTACAACAAGATTGAGAATGCAATGAGCCGCAATCAAGTGCCGGACATTGACCGTTGGGACGTGGAAACGTTTTATAATGAAAATTCGCGTCCGGGGCATCGTGTGAAAGTTGCCTGGAATCATGATTTCTTTTCTTATGAAGAAGGCATAGGCATCGGAGCAAATATTTCGAACGGGCAAGTGGCTTGCAAGCTGGATGGCCGTTCGGTGCTGGCCATTACGGCAGATAAAACGGCGGAAGTTTTTAATTCATTTGTCGATGCGCGCGTCATTGCCGAAGATGGAACAGAAGAAACCATCGACGTTTACAACAATTCGTCGGCATTGGGCGATCCTGACCGTGGCGATTGCTCGTTTTTCAACACGTTGAATTCGCGCACGTTGAGCGGCACGGGCACCTATATAAAAGTTCGTCCGCAAGGAGAATGGATCGTGAACGGCGACGACATCCCGTGCGAAGTGCTTGAAATTTCGGATTCCCCGTTGCAAACTTCTGACACGGATTGTGTCATTTTTTTGCGGAAAACCTCAGGCGAGCAGCATGCTCTCGACGGGCATGTGGAAGTGGGCGACATCGTGAAAATACATCAGGGATTCACCAATGTGGTGTGGGGACATGCTCCTGCCGACATTCTCAACGCATTCCATGGCTATCCGAGCATTGCCCACGACGGGGTGCTTCACGAAGGCGAATATAACAATTTCGAGAATGGACGTGAGTATGAGAAATCGGCGCATGTGATGGCCGGCATCTCTCAGGATAAGACAAAGCTTTATATCTGTTTGAACGAAATGTCGGCCGACAGCAAGGCGATCGATTGTGTCGACATGGCCACGTGGATGCTTTCGCATGGCGCATGGGATATAGTCAATTTCGACAGTGGCGGCTCGGCAGCGATTGTTGTTGGCGGCGAGATGCTGAATGTGCCGGGACGTGGCTCTGTGCGTCCGGTGGTGAATGCCATGCTTGCGGTTTCCGTGGCTCCGGACGATGCAGTCCCGACAACGTTAGGATTTACGAAAAAGCGTATCAGCCCCGCAGTTGTTTCGCTGACTCCGCTGTCTGTGGTGTCGTACAATCAATATGGAGATATCGTTGAAGAAGGCGTGGAAGGATGTACGTTCGCAGTTGTGCCTGAAACGCTTGGAAGCGTCGACTCCGAAGGCGTGTTCCATGCATCGCTTGAAGGAGGCTCGGGGAAGATAATTGCAGAAAAAGATGGCTTGAAAGGGGAAATAGATGTGATTGTGCGCACTGTTGAAAATATACGCCCTGCGTATGAGTCGTTGCTGATAGACGATGCGCACAGTTGCTTGATACCCTTGATTGGAACGCTTGACGGTTTGGATTGCGAACTCGACCCCGGCGCGTTGACATGGACGGTCGACAACCCTGCGGTTGCCGCAATCGACGATAATGGCGTCCTTACCGGTTTGGCGAATGGGACTTGTGTGGTTACCGGCACGCTCGACGACTTGGAAATGTCGATACATGTCACAGTGGAAATTGCCAAGGGAAAAATGGCGGTCTACGATTTCGCAGACATGCTTGGTGATTCAGGCAACTACACTTCGTCGGGGCTTACGAATGTGACATTACAACAAGGTTTGCCGGAGGGATGGAGCGAAGGCGCGATGTTCAATGTGGAAAAAGCAAATGGACGCGTGCGCAATTTGAAAGTGACATTCAATGAGGATCTTTATGGACTTCCTGCCGGCATGGAATTGCCAATCCACAATCCGGACGGCGCAGTGAGCCGATATATACTCGCGTATAAGGATAATCTTGGAAACAGGTATACTTACGATGTGGATGTCGCGGCCGGAGATTCGATGTGGGCATTTGACTTTGCAAACGAAGACGGTTCTCCGTTTGAAGTGTATCAATATCCGATTTCTTTGGAATCTGTGCAATTGCATTTCAATACGGCTACCAATGCCACTTTCGCCGTGGGCGATTTGAAGGCTGTTTACCCCGAAGATGAAGGCGGCATCGCACGTGTGGACAATGCCGATGGCTTGTCGGTGGCTTGCACAGGTGAATCTTTGACTGCGCTTTTCGATGCTGAAAACGAGGGCGTGGCCTATATCGCAATTTATTCAAGCGATGGCAAGAAAGTCTCTTCTGTCGGGATCGATGTGTATAGCGGCAGCAACGAATATCGCTGCGACACGGTTTGGCTGAGCGACGGCATTTATATTTTCGTTGTCAATGTCGACGGCCGGCAAATGGCGCATAAATTTATCAAGCGCTGATCGGATGCGGATATGTGCGGTTCAACATCGGGTATGCGCGGAACGCGAAGCAACGCTTTGCCGCATAGAGTCGTTGATCGGCTCGTCTGCTGCCGACTTGTATGTGTTGCCTGAAATGTTTGCTTCGGGCTTTGAGATGGACGCGAGGTCGGTGGCGGAACAGCCATGCGGGCCGACGTTCGGTTGGATGCAGCAAGTAGCGAAGCGCAAAGATGCAGCAGTGGCGGGAAGCGTGGCGGTTTGCGACGGCGGCAGATATTTCAACCGATTGTATTTCGTATGGCCGGACGGGACGCACATTTGCTACGACAAGCGGCATTTGTTTGCATATAGCGGAGAAAACCTGCATTATTCGCAAGGGTCGAAACGAGTCGTGGCGACATATAAAGGCGTGCGCTTCTTGCTTCAAATATGCTATGATCTGAGGTTTCCCGTTTGGTCACGGAATGTGCGCGATTACGATGTTGCCATTTATGTTGCAAGTTGGCCCGTAAACAGAATTGGCGTATGGGATTTGCTGTTGCAAGCCCGGGCCGTGGAAAATCAGTGTTATGTGGTTGGCGCCAATCGGGTTGGCGACGATTCGATGTGCCATTACACGGGACATGCTGCCATCATTGATCCTTACGGAAGGAAAATATCGGAATGCGATTCTGAAGACGAAGCAGTAGCAACGGCAGAAATCAATATGGAACGATTGGCTGCATTTCGGGAAAAATTTCCTGTTTTGTCCGACTCCGATTCATTTTCCATAGCGGGGACTTGAATAGAACTCATGTATTTTTTAGCGGGCATTGGAAGCGCCAAATCTTCTGAAATCGGCTTCCAATGCCCGTTTTAGTTAAATAATGGGCCTTGAAATGTTAAAAGGAGCAAGGGGAGTTGCGCGACAAAGAGTCTTTCTCTAATTTCGCATAGAAAAGGCATGCCACCATGTTGCGGCAGAATTTTTCATGAGAATTTAAACTTTTGCTACTGAAGAGTGTTATATGATTGAACAGTTTGAAAAGAGTGTAAAAATGGAGAAGGTGGATTTGAATATTCATGAAAGTTGTGGGTTCTATTGTGTTCCGGAAAAAGCAGCATTTAAATGTGTTGATAATCGAGAAGAAACAGACATCAGATTTATAGAAACAAAATCGACATATTCGCGAATTTATTTTGTCCTTGAAGGCGAATTGAAATTCAAGATCAACAAGCAGCCGGTCGTGCAAAAAGTGAAAGCGGGGAATTTCATAATGATTCCCTGCAATTCTTATATGATAGCTTCGGTGGGCCCGGGAAGTTATTATGTGATTTGCGAATTTGCCGAAAAAGAGCCTTTTTGCCCGAATTACTCATTGGTCGATTTGATGCACGATTGCGAGGACTTGACAGCTGTTCCGGCCGATTCGTCTGCCGTATTGCCCGTGAAAGCTCCAATCGAAATGTTCTTGAAGTCGGTGCTTATGGCATTGGACGAAGGCATGCAATGCGCCCACTACCACAACATAAAGAAAGAAGAACTGTTCATTTTGCTGTGTGCTTGCTATACGCGAGAAGAGCTGTGCTCGATGTTTCGTCCGCTTTTTGCTTATGATGAGGACTTTGTGCAATCGGTGTTGAGGAAATACGACGAAGGCGCAACGGATGCCGAGCAGCTTGCCGCTCTTTTGCACATGCCTTTGACTTCGTTTCAACGAAAATTCAAAAAGTACTTCAAGACTTCCGTGAAACAATGGTCGTTGGACCGGAAAGCCGAACGGATGTTGAAAGACATTCGCCAAAGCGATTTGTCGATGTCGGAATTGTCGGAGAAGTACCAATTCTCGTCGCTGTCGTATTTCTCCAATTTCTGCAAGCATTACTTTGGAAAAACGCCTTCGGATTTGCGTGAGGAATATCGCAATTCGAGGAAATAAAAAATGAAAGGCGATGAATGTCGCGGAAACTTGTTTCCATCATTTTGAGGAAAATATTTCTTCCGACGTTCTTCCGGAGCGATTCACTTATCCTTTTTGCTATAAGCCGCATCCTTTGGTAGAAGAGGCTGCGCGGATTGTCGTGCGCGATCTTTCGTCTTTTCCTGCATGGAAGGAGGAGGTCGGGCGTGGAAAAATGTTTGGCGTTCTTGTCGTGGCGGACGGAAAGGGGCGGATTGGTTTTATTGCCGCCTATTCCGGCAATATTGCGCACAATACGGATTATTCTTATTTCGTGCCTCCCGTTTACGACGTTTTGTCGCCTGACGGCTTTTTCCGGAAAGAAGAGCTGGAGATTTCCCGTATCAATGAAAAGATTTCTGAACTGGAATTGTCGGAATCTTTCCGTTTGGCTCGCGAGCGTTTGGAATCGGTGCGAAAAGAAGCTGCTTGTGAAATATCGTCCTATGCGGAAATGATGAAAGAAGCCAAGAAGCGGCGCGATGCAGCCCGAGGGTTCGGCATCGACGATGCAGCTCGCGAACGATTGCTTTCGGAAAGCCAATATCAAAAAGCGGAATTGAAGCGGATGAAACGGCGATGGGACGCAATTGTTGGCGATGCCGAGGCAGATGCAGCCGTTTTTACGCGGCAGATCGATGCTTTGCGCCGCGAACGCAAGGAACGTTCGGTGGCATTGCAACGGAGGGTGTTTGAGAAGTTCGATTTTTTGAACGCCCGAGGCGAGATGCGGAATGTATGCGATATTTTTGAAGAGGCGCGCCACGAGTTGCCGCCGGCCGGCGCAGGCGAGTGCGCCGCTCCTCGATTGTTGCAGTTTGCCTATGTGCACGGCTATCGCCCGTTGGCCATGGGCGAATTTTGGTTGGGAGAGTCTCCGGAAGGGGAGATTCGGAAGCATGGGCAATTTTATCCGTCGTGCAAAAGCAAATGCGAGCCGATTTTGAAGTTTATGCTGCAAGGGCTCGATGTGGAGGCAAGCCCGCTTGAAGCGGCCCATTGCGGCGAGCAAGATTTGTCGACGGTGTATGAAGATGATGCGATATGGGTTGTCGACAAGCCGGCGGGGATGCTTTCCGTTCCCGGGAAAACAAGGCAAGATTCAGTCAGCGACATCGCTTGCCGGAAATTTTCGCCCGAGGCGCGGCCGCTTGTCGTGCATCGTTTGGACATGCACACATCGGGATTGCTCGTGGTGGCGAAAACGATCGACGTCTACCGTGCACTGCAAAAGGCTTTTGCCGAGCGGAAGGTGGAAAAACGCTATGTGGCAGTGCTCGACGGCGAGGTGGAGAAGGACGAAGGCGAAATTTGTTTGCCTTTGCGTCTTGATTTGGACCGCCGTCCGATGCAAGTGGTCGATTATGCGCATGGGAAAGAAGCTGTCACGCGCTATCGCGTGTTGGCGCGATCGTCGGGCGCAACGCGGGTGGAATTTGTCCCGCTTACGGGACGGACGCATCAGTTGCGCGTCCATGCTGCGCATCAGTCCGGCTTGAATGCGCCGATAAAAGGCGACATGCTGTATGGAAATTTCTCCGACAGGCTGTATTTGCACGCTTCGTTCTTAAAATTCAATCATCCGGTTGATAATAAAGAAATTATATTGGAATCAATTCCGAATTTCTGATTTTCTGGAAAGGATTAATGTGTTTAAAAAGGTTAAATATATGCTTTAAAACATGTTTTTATAGCATAATATTGAACAAAAGGCCTTATCTTTGCATTGTAAATAATGCAAAAGGGGAGGCAGAGGCCTCCGAAGAACACATGAATCATGCCGCAAAATGCGGCTTTTGAAGAATGATCGTAAGATCTTTAAGGGTTTTCATAAGGTATTAATTTAAAAGGTTGATTGTTATGAAAAAGGTTTTGTTTAGGTTTGCCAAGTGGTATATGGCCACGACGGCAGAGGCATTCAGTATTAATGACAAATGCCTTTATTGATTGTAAAAAAAGAATTTTAAATGTTATTAGCAGGAAGGCAGCGTTTCGGCGCTGCCTTTTTTGTTCATCATCCATAAGTTTAGGGGTTAAATGTGTTCGTTGTCGAATTCATTCAAATTGCACAACTTTCCATCTCTTATCTCTCGCAAATAAAGCTTCGCACACATCTCCGCATCGTCTCCGGCGCGATGGTGAGCGCCTTCAGGGATGTCGAGAGCGCATTCGCTGCATCGACACAGAGCCATACGCCGGAAACGGCAGTGTCCATGACGCAAATAAGTTGAATTTCATCTGCACTGCCATTTGCCGCCAAACCTTCACATCGGGCTGACGCAAGCATAAACAACATCTTGCGCGACCTTAAAACAAAAGTCATAGACGAATTGGAACAGCACCCGCAAAAACAAAAAAAAGTTACAAAATCGCAAACTTCTTTTTGCATTTCACACAAATTTCCATATATTTGCAGAAATTCTCACGCCGGGGGCTTTTGCGCACGGGGTGGGAAAACGACATATAAGGAAAGACGTTTACTTGACGTTTCGTTCTTGACACTTTGAAACTTCGCAACTTTCTTATTCCTGTCAGAGAACCGAAGCAACGGTAGATGTTTACGGGGTATGTTATATACAAACTTGCGGCGCATGTCTCCGCAAGTGTTATTAAGCATATCGGCGTGGGCTTCTGCGTTGCTCGTTCCGACAGGAAGGGCAATGCGAAGACCTCAAAGTGTGGGACGAGTAACAGGTACAGGTTCTCGCGCTTTTTTTATGTGTGTTTTTCATGCATGACAGCCACATTACTATTTATTTAGCATATATTTTGATGAAGTGGTAGAAACATTAAAAACATATCTCATAGAAGCATAATTTAATTACTTAGAAATATGAATCAATCTATTTTACATTATCCCGAATCAGAATTAGAACTGAAGGATAAAATTGAACAGTTAAACGACAAATGGCGAGATTTTCTTAAAATTCAGTTAAGCAATGAGTATGCAGACTGTATAGAGGATTTTTTTGTGACAGATGGGTTCTATCCTTATTACACTTATCAAAAAAAGAAAATCCTGTTTATAGGTCGTGAAGCCTTGGAAATAGGAGGGCTCAACTATATGGAGCTTTTATATAAGGCCTATCAAGAAAAACGAATAGGAAGCAAAACTTTGAACCAACATAAATTTCATTCGACAATGCTTTATTTAACTTATGCTATCGAACGTGGAGTTTATAAATGGGAAGAAATACCTTCTGCAGATAAATTTATATCTGAGTTTGCACAACCAAAAGGTATTAGTAATGCATTTATGAATTTGTCAAAATTCTCTAATGAGAGTGGTCGTTGGGCGGCAGATAACAATTTAATAGATTCATTCATAGAAGCTAGTAAGAAATCGCCCATTAACTTCTTTGCTACAGAAATAGACCTATTAGCACCTGACATCATATTTGGAATGAATTTTTCAGAAGAAAGGATGGAATGTTTAGGAAAATTTGAATCTCCCAAAATGTATGGAAACAATGACGTCTGTTTCCATACACTGACAACCCCTTCTGGTAAGACATATCCATATCTTGATTGTTGGCATTTCTCTGCACCAAGCAAAAAAACTGGGACTGATATTTTCAATCCCGCGATAGAGGCTCTACAAGATAATGGGATTATTATGTAAAAACGCTATCCCTTTGTTTTAAAAGAGAAACATATTCTTAATAGAAAATAATAGATACTCCATGCAGGGTGCAAATGCTTGAAAAACGGTTGAGCGAGCAAAACGGATGAAGCCACACAGGCTTTGCCCGCTTGTTGTGTTTGGATGTTTCAACAATCACCATATATCAGTCCTAAAAGCAGGGGTGTTGTCGGTTTTGGCTACCCTGTTTACACCCGACAAAATAAAAACGGCTGAAAATCAAATGATTAACAGCCGTTTTGTGTACCCAGACCCGGGATCGAACCGGGATGGATTTTACTCCACTGGTGTTTGAGACCAGCGCGTCTACCAATTCCGCCATCTGGGCTTCGACGCTTTTGCGACGGCAAAGGTAGCACGATGCTTGCAACTGTGCAAATATTTCCGCTAAAAAATATTGTTTCTTCAAAAAAACGAGTTGTCAGACGCCACGAGCCACGCGGTCAATAGCCGTTCATTTGGTTGAAGAACTGCTGGTTAGGGTCGTTCGGGTCCATGAAGTCGTTGAATCCGCTTTCGTCCTCATCTTCGTCTGTTTCGGTTGTCGTCGGCTCGGTTTCCCATTTATTGCGTTCCGGCTTGTTTTTCTTAATTGCTTCCGGCTTCTGCCTGTCGACGGGAAGGGCATATATGTCCCACGTCTGTTCGATGTCCCAGTTTTTCTTTAAGTTGATCGAGCCGGGGTAGTAGTATGTATCTTCGGGCTGGATGCGGAGGTCGTAGTTGCCGGTGTCGTACTCGCCATTGCCATTTTTGTCGATGACGAGCCGCGCGTAATACTGCCCGGGGAGCAAGTTGATCAGCTCGGCGCGGTTGTTGCGCACGGGCGCTCTCAATACCACTTTTTCGCTGCCGTCGAGGAGTTCTACAAAAGCAGAATCGCGCACGGCGGGTATCGAAAATATCAAGTTGCCGTAGTCTTCCATTTTCCGCACGCTGAATTCAGCCACGAATGGTTTCGTGAACAAGCCGTAGATGTCGGTCACGCCTATCGAGTCGATCGCGAGGCGGTATCGCGCTCCGGGCTCCCAACGCGTTTTTACTGCGAAGGTGCGGCGGTCGATTGTGCTGTCGCGCATAGCTATGGAGAAGTCGCCGGCGGGAATCCACAGCGTGTCCTGTTGCATTTCGAGATGCACGGCTGCCGTGTCCAGCCGCTCTACGGGTGTTGCCGCTTGCAAGTACAAAGGCGCGTAGACTTCCACGGTGCTTCCCGAGAGCGACCGGAAGTCCATAAAGCGCATTTCGGGCAAGGTGTCGGCATCGTCCTTGTCGCGTTTCTTCTTTTTGACCGGTTTCGGACGTTGAAATGTGAAACGCATCGTGTCGGTTCCCCACGTGAGCCGGCTGGTGGTGTCTGTGCGCAGGTAGCGAACGGCCACGTTTAGCGTGTCGTCCGATACCAATTCGCGCGGGCGAATCCAATAAGTCAACGTGTCGTTGCCGGCGGATCGTTCCAGCGTGTACCAATCGTTGTGGGCGAATGGCGGGTCGAGCAGCGTCAGCGTCGGCAATGTGTCGGACGGCGCGGCAAACAGCAATTGGATGCGCGTCGAGTCGATGCGGGTGTTGTTTGCAAGGTATTGCGACTTTATGTTTTCGTTGAACATGTTCAGCAAAATGTCGTTAGGCAGGTAGTCGGGCTTGACAGAATGGCGGATTGTGTCGATTTCGTTGTTCAAATCATACAATGTGTCGGCCACTTCGCGGCTGCCGACCGACGGCACGACGATCGAGTCGAGAAAAGCTATGTCTTCTCCGGGGCTGTACATGTAGTTGCGGTCCACATCGCGCAAGGCATAGAGGCGATAGCGGCCCTGCTTGATGTTGCGGATGGTGAATTGCCCGCGATCGTTGGTCAGCGACACTCTTTCCATTTTGATCTTCCGGAATGCCGAGTCGGCCAAATTGCTGTGCAGGCCTACGACTACGCCTTGCATCGGCTCCAACGTGCGCGAATCGAGCACAAATCCCGACACGCGCAGCGAATCGATTGCCGGACCGGTGGAGAATGCAAATGCGAAATTGTCGAGCGGGTTTCCTTCGTTGTTGTCGCGTATGGCGTTGGAAAAGTCGATCGTGTAAGTGGTGTTCGGTTGGAGCGAGTCGATCAGTTCCACCGACACGCGCTTGCCGTTTGTCGATATTTTGGGCATTTCCACTTGCGCGGGGGATACGATGACCTTGTTCGACGGATCTTCCAGCGTGACGATTTCGTCGAAATACAAGTCGATTCTCGTCCGGTCCACGTCGCATGCATTCGGCTTGGGGTTGCTTCTGACGAAAATCGGCGGAGCCATGTCCACGGGGCCGCCGCCGGGATTGCCTATGTTGGCGCATGCTCCCGCCAAGACCGCTATGGCGACGATAAGAAAGGCAAATCGCAATTGCTTCAAATTCATTTTTCCTCCGTGTTCAAAATTTGGCGTAAAGATACAAAAAATCGCACACTCCGCTCCTTCCGTAGGGTTTCATGGCGAGAAAATCGCATGAGAAAAACGGCGAAAAGGCAAAATAAATATTTCCCACTTGAAATAAATAGCGTATATTTGCAAGCTGAAAAATCGTAATAAATTAGAAATTAAATATTAACACCAAAAAAAATGCAAAGTAAAGGTTTCATTAGAGTCATTGCGGTGCTTCTTGCCATCGTGTGTCTGTTTTATCTTTCTTTCTCGTTGGTGACCAACAACGTCGAAAACGATGCGGCGGCAAGCGCGCAGAAAACTGCGGCGGCAGCAGCCGTGAAGGTGGACAAAGACACGAAATCCGAGGCATACAGGCATGTCTACGACTCTGTCTACAACAAAGCTTATGCCAAATATCTGAAAGATATAGGGCAAGAAGAGGTATACATGTGGTATACGTACAATGAAGTTCGTGAGAAACAAATCGGTTTGGGTCTTGACTTAAAAGGCGGTATGACCGTGACGCTGCAAATTTCCGTGGCCGACATCGTCCGCTCCAAGGCTACCAACCCGCAAGATGCCAAGTTGAACGAAGCGTTGGCATACGCGAGCGAGAACCCCGAAAACGATTTCGTCGGCGTATTCTGCAAGAAATATGAAGAACTTGTGCCGGGCGTCAGCCTTGCGCAGAAATTCAACCGCGTGGACGGCGTCAATGCCAACGACGGCAATTCCACAGTCGAAGGCATTTTGCGCGAGAAAACACGCAGCGACATTTCCAAATCCGTCAACCTCCTTCGCGAACGTATCGACCGCTTCGGCGTGATCGCTCCTAATATTAAGGAGATGCAACGCGAAGGCCAGATTTTGATGGAGCTCCCGGGTGTCAAAGAGCCGGAACGCGTGTATAAACTCATTCAAAGTTCTGCAAAACTTGAATTCTATGCCACTTACACGATGGACAACGCGCTCCGCTCCCGCCTTGCAGAATTGAGCGAGACGGCGGCTGCCGGAAACGTTGTGGCTGCTCCGGTCGACTCGCTTGCTCCTGCAGATGCGGCCGATGCTGTCGTTGCTGAAAATGGCGCGACGGCCGAATCGGCTGCCGTTGCAGAGGCTGCCGTTGCGGAAGTGGCTCCGCAAGCAACGCAAAGCGGCAAGACGCTTGCAGAAATGATTTGGTCGGATGCACTTATCACGACCACGACTTCCGGAAACGACGGCACGAAAGACGTGCAGATTCCGGCATCCAACTATATAGGCGGCGCATGCATCGGCGTGGCAAACGAAGCCGACACGGCTGCCGTGAACCGCATTCTTGCTTCGCCCATGGCAAAGAAAATCCTGCCGTCCGACTTGAAATGCCGTTGGTCGGTGAAAGGAATCGACAAAAAGGATTCCTACTTCCAATTGGTGGCATTGCGCACAAGCAACGGCGAAGCCGCTCTTAGCGATGCCGACATGATCGACGACGCAAGCGCAGAGCTCAACCAATTCAGCGGCAGCTACGAAGTGAGCATGACGATGAATTCCGACGCTGCGGCAAAATGGGCGAAGGTGACGAGAGACAACGTTGGCAAGCAAGTGGCCATCGTGCTCGACGATCAAGTATATTCTTTCCCGACTGTCAATACGCCGATCGAGGGCGGACGCTCGTCGATCACCGGCAATTTCACCGTCGAAGAAGCCAACGACCTTGTCAATGTGTTGAAAGGTGGCGGCATGTCGGCAGGCGTGAAGATTGTCAGCCACACGGAAATTGGCCCGTCGTTGGGACAACAAGCCATCGAGGCCGGTATTTGGTCGTTTGTGGTGGCATTGATCCTGTTGATGCTCTACATGATTTCGTTCTACGGATTCGTGCCGGCTATGGTGGCCAACATGTGTTTGATCCTCAACTTGTTCTTCACATTGGGCATCTTGGCCTCCTTCCAAGCAGTGTTGACGCTTTCGGGCATTTGCGGTATCGTGCTTTCTCTCGGTATGGCAGTCGACGCCAATGTGCTTATTTTTGAACGCACCAAAGAGAAATTGAGAGCCGGAAAGAATGTGAAAGCGGCTTTGGCCGACGGCTACAAGAACGCGTTCTCCGCAATCTTCGACTCCAACCTCACGTCGGTCATCACGGCCATTATCTTGATGATTTACGGCACGGGCTTGATCAAAGGTTTTGCCACGACGTTGCTCATAAGCCTTATCTGCTCGTTCTTCACTGCTGTGTTTGTGTCGCGTTTGGTGTTCGAACGTCTTTTGAAGAAAAAAGACCGCACTTATACGTTCACTACGAAAATTAGCCGCAATTTCCTTGTAAATCCGAAAATCAACTTCCTCGGACAACGCAAGATTGCTGCGGTGGTGATTGCGATTGTGTCGGTAGTGATTGTCGCTTCGTTCTTCTTGCGCGGCGTGAACAAAGGCATCGATTTCTCCGGCGGCCGCAACTATGTGGTGCAATTCGACCACAGCGTCCGTACCGACGAAATTCAGAGCAAGCTCGCTCCGCTTTTCCCGGATGCATCCTTGTCGGTCATCACAGTCGACAACGACACGAAAGTGCGTATTTCCACCAACTATAAGATCGACGGCTCGCAAGAGGGTGTCGACGAAGAAATCATGCACAAGCTCTACACCGGCTTGCAATCGGAACTCAACGGCATGAAGTATGAAAACTTCGACGTCAAGGACGAGCACCACGGTGTTGTTTCTTCGGAAATGGTCGGACCAAGCATCGCCGACGACATGACGAAAGGCGCCATTTGGTCGGTAGTCATTTCGTTGTTTGCCATCGCGCTCTACATCCTCTTCCGTTTCCGCGACTTCGCATTCTCGATGGGCGCACTTGTTTCGTTGGCATTCACGGCATTCTTCATTATTGGATTCTATTCGCTCTTCTGGGGCGTGCTTCCGTTCTCGATGGAGATTGACCAGCAATTCATTGCCGCCATCCTGACGATTATCGGTTATGCCATCAACGATACGGTGGTGGTGTTCGACCGCGTGCGCGAAATGATAGGCCTCTATCCGAAACGCGACCGCTTCGAGGTGATCAACCATTCGTTGAACTCGACGTTGACCCGAACCATCATGACTTCGACGACTACGGCGCTTGTGCTTCTCGTCGTGTTCATCCTTGGCGGCGAAACGATTCGCGGATTCGTGTTCGCAATGCTCTTCGGTGTGGTTGCCGGAACGTTTGCAACCATCTATATTGCAACTCCGACAGCTTATTGGATGATGCGCCACGAACAGATGAATGAGCAGGGAGAAAAGAAAAGCGAAAAAAGCTGCATAATTCCGATTATTCCGGTCTTTGAATAAACCGACAGCGGGACAGAGCATTCTGTCCCGCTGTTTTTGTTAAAATCTGAAAACGGAACGGACTGTCGGTGTAAAAGATTTTAATATGTTAATTAAATGTCTGAAAAACGCTTGACGGCTTTTCGCTTTTTTGCTAACTTTGTGGGAGAACGAAAAAGATCTGAAATCCCTGCAAGTTTTGAGCGATACGAAATGAAGAAGTTTTTCGCAATATTGATAATGGTTGCTGTCGCTTTGGGCGACGTGGCGATGCATGCGGAAGAGCGTGCAGACGCCGCTATCGCTGTCGACGGCGCTACGATTGTGGAAAGCGCCATGAAATACATCGGCACGCCTTATCGCCGCGGGCGCATGACTCCCTATAAAGGATTCGATTGCTCGGGATTTACAACTTACGTGTTCCAAACGCAAAACATCACGCTTCCGCGCACGTCGCGTGCCCAATATTCTTCGGAAACGGCCGTTTCCGATACGCGCAACTTGAAAAAGGGCGACCTCGTGTTTTTCTCCGGTTCCAGAGTTTCGAAACGAATCGGGCATGTCGGCATCGTGACCGACGTTGAAGCCGACGGCACTTTCTCGTTCATCCATGCCAGCTGTTCGGCCGGCGTGACGGTATCGTCGTCGACAGAAGCCTACTATGCGAAGCGCTACATCGGCGCGTGCCGCGTGTTGCCCGACGAGCCGACGTTGCCTCCCGGGCTCGACGTGTTCCCCGATATTGTCAAGACGCGCCACGCCTATCGCTATTTCGTCACTCCCGCCGAGTAGCGGAATTCTTTTCCCTTGAACGATTGATTTTTCTTGCTGTCATGCTTCTTTCGGATAGAAGCATTCCCAATTCAGCGTGTCTGCCGTGCTTTCGATTGGCAGTCGAGAGTACAGCCAGTTGTCGCCTTGTCGCAGGATAATGCCGCCGGCAAGCCGCCTCCCCTCCGAAGAATTTTCTTGAATGTATTTCAGCAACGCATTGTGCTTTTCGTGTGCCAGTTCGGAAATAGTTTATGCTTGAAATCTGCTTTGCATTTTTGAATTTTGCGGTTGCACGTAGCAATGTTCTCCTCTGTTCACGTGCGGAGTACGTTAATAGGGGAGAAAGTTTTTACACAGGAAAAACAGAGGGGTTCAAAAATGGTTTAGGGTTGCGAGAACTGCGAAGTTGGCAAACACGCAATGTCCTCCTCTGCCGCGCGATAGCGCGGATAGGGGAGGTG
>UQKE01000049.1 GCA_900541555.1 uncultured Porphyromonadaceae bacterium
GCCGAAGGGGTTGACCCACAGCCGCGTAGCGGCTTTTCAGCGCGGTAGTAAATAGAAAAGTTTGTGAGACTGCAACGTTGATTCTTTCATAACCCCTCCGCCTGCGGCACCTCCCCCATCTGCGCTATCGCGCGGCAGAGGAGGACATTACGCGTTTGCCAATTTCACCGACCTCTCAACCATAAACTCTCAACCCATTGAAAACTCACTTTATCCATGATGGCGCATTGGAGGATATTGCTGGGTTTCTGCAATTAAAAAGTGAAAATTGGAGAACAATAAAAAAAACGGCTCGCATTGCAAATGCAACATGAGCCGTTTGAGGTTCCTGGCGGAATCGAACCGCCGTGCGCGGTTTTGCAGACCGCTGACTAAGCCACTCATCCAAGGAACCGACTTTTTTGTGACTGCAAAGATAGTCATCTTTATAAAAATCACCGCAAATTTTCGGATTTTTTTCGCAACAAATCGCAAAATTCACAATAATCCGAACATCCCTACCCTTACTCGATGTCGGAATAAGTGATTTCGTAGGTTTTTTGGAATGTGGGCAAGTTGGAATTTACATAGCGATAGTATTGCAATATTTGGGTGATTCGCAAATCGTCGTCCGCGACGTAATTAAACAGATAAATATCGTTTCCTTCCGTCAACTTCATCAGCAAATTACGCGAAATATCGCCCCAAAGTCCTTTTTCTGCAAACACCGCATTTTCCAACCCATTTTCCAAACACATCAGGCACATGGCGTTCAAACTCAAATTGCCGGTTTGCACCGCCTCGGAAGCGACAAACTCAATTGTTTCCCCTTCCTGTCGGACAATGGACCGGATATTGCCGGCATCATTCCATGAAAAGCTCCAAATTTGTTCCGGCGATTGGATGAAAAACAAGCGGCCATCCATGTAGGCAAATTCCATATCGTCCAATGTCGAGAAGCGGCCGTCGGCCAATTGCGCGACATACGTCCTGCCCTCGCCTCCGTCGACGGAAACAGCGTAAACTTTTTCATTGCCGTTTGTTTCGATACGGATTGTCGTGGTGCGTTGCGTTTGCGCCACCACATCTTCATCGACAACCACCGCGCCCGTCAGCGCATCGCCATCGTAGGTCAATGTCATTGTTTCCGTGCGCGTGCGCGCCATGTCGGCAGCATAATAGTTTGCTTCGATTTTTTCAATACGAGATTTTTGCGCCGGTTCATCGGGAGTTTCTTGCTTTTCCGCCTTCAATTGCGTCACGTGGAAACACAACGTTTCACCGTGGCATGTCACGACAAGCTCCGCCGACCGGTCGCTGTCCGATTCGTTGGAAGCGACGGTGGCCGAAAGCTCGACCAATCCCATTTTGCCATTGTTTTCCGATAGCGTCAACCATTCTTGTCCCGAATCGAAAACCACTTCGCAACTCCATGCGTCGCGAGCGGTAAAAGCAGGAAAAGTCACCGTATTCTCATCGGCTCCGATCGTAATGGATGCCGTTCGCCCCAAGAGCCATTCGGAACTGGAACTTTCTTCGTCGCACGCGCTTATTGCCAACATTGGCAACAAGAATAAAACGATTCTTTTCAACATCATCACGGCAAGCGATTGCTAATTGTCGTTTTTATACTTGTCGGGAACGGGCGGCGGCGTTGCCCCATCAGCAGCTTCATCAGTCGCCGGAACATCGGTCGATGGCTTCGATTCCGCCGGAGCGTCTTCGCCGGAAGTTTGGCTTTCATTTTTCTTGCGTTCTTCTTCCAAAGCCTCGTTTGCCTTGATAATTTCATCTGCCCGCGATGCCCATTTCCGTTTTCCAAAAATATGCTCTACATCTTCCGTGTAGATTACCTCACGTGTCAGAAGCAAATCGCGCAATTTATGATGCCCTGCTTCGTGTTCCATCAAAATTTGTTTTGCGCGTTCGTATTGCTCTGTCAGGATGCGCGTCACTTCCGAATCAATCATACGCGCACGGTCTTCGCTATATGGTTTGGAGAACATATAGTCCTGTCCCGACGAGTCGTAGTAGCTCACATTCGGCAATTCTTTGCTCATGCCGTAATAGGCCACGATCGCGTATGCTTGTTTGGTGGCGCGTTCCAAGTCGTTGAGTGCGCCGGTGGAGATATGCCCGATAAACATTTCTTCTGCAGCCCTGCCTCCAAGCAACGAACAAATTTCGTCGAGCATGGCCTGTTCCGGAACAATTTGCCGTTCTTCCGGCAAATACCACGCTGCGCCCAAAGCCTTGCCGCGAGGCACAATCGTGACTTTGATCAATGGATTGGCATACTTCAAATGCCAACTGATTGTGGCATGGCCTGCTTCGTGGGTGGCAATGGATTCGCGTTCTTCCTCGGTCGTTATTTTGGAGCGCTTTTCAAGCCCGCCCACAATGCGGTCGACAGCATCCATGAAATCTTGTTTCTCGACAGAAGCTTTGTTTCTGCGTGCTGCAATCAAAGCAGCCTCGTTACACACATTCGCAATATCGGCACCGGAAAATCCCGGCGTTTGGCGTGCCAAAAGGTCGACATCGACATCGTCCGCTATTTTCACATTGCGCAAATGCACATAGAAAATTTCTTTTCTATCGTTCAAATCAGGAAGGTCCACATAAATCTGACGGTCGAAACGTCCGGCACGCAACAAGGCTTTGTCGAGAATGTCGACACGGTTTGTCGCTGCAAGCACGATAATGCCGCTATTCGTGCCGAAGCCGTCCATTTCCGTAAGCAATTGGTTTAGCGTGTTCTCTCGTTCGTCGTTTGCACCAAGATTCGGATTGCGTCCGCGAGCCCGTCCCACTGCATCGATTTCATCGATGAAAATGATGCAAGGCGCTTTGTCTTTGGCTTTCTTAAACAAGTCGCGCACACGAGAAGCGCCGACCCCGACAAACATTTCCACGAAGTCCGACCCCGACAGGGAGAAGAACGGCACGTTTGCCTCTCCTGCCACTGCTTTTGCCAACAATGTTTTTCCCGTTCCCGGAGGACCGACAAGCAATGCGCCTTTTGGAATTTTTCCTCCCAAATCCGTATATCGGCGCGGATTTTTCAAAAACTCAACAATTTCCTCGATTTCCGTTTTCGCCTCTTGCAAGCCGGCAACATCCTTAAACGTTACATTTGTACCTTTTTCTTTATCAAAAAGCTGCGCTTTCGACTTGCCCACGCTGAAAACACCGCCGGAACCATCGCCGCCGCCTCGCGACATGCGACGCATCAATATGAACCAAAAAACAATCAGCAAGACAATCGGCCCAAATGCCCATAAAAACGAAGATATCAAGCTACCACCTTGAGCATATTCCAAGCCTTTTTTATAACCTACTTCTTCCAATTTTTCTTTTAAAGCATCTGCCGGCACTTTCACAATGATTTTCGCTTTCTTTAAATCCACGCCCTGCTGTCCCTTGAAAACTTCACGGGCAAGCGAATCAGTCAATGTCGCTTCTATTTCATTGTCTTCCGGATATGCAACAATGCTTGTCACACCGTTCGATTCCAAATAACTTGTAAATTCCGGTTGCCAATTCACTTTGCGTTCCACGGAAGTATCTTGCATGTAGAACAAAGAAAACAAAGCGATGCCTATGATGGCATACATCCAAAATATATTGAACTTAAAGCCGAATTGCTTTTTATTTTTATTATCCATATTGACAATATATGATTAATCCAAGTCGGGAACGGTCGTGACACACGCGTCGCTCCACAATTGCTCTAAATTATAATATTCCCGATATTCGGGCAAAAACACATGCACATAAACAAAACCATAGTCGATTACAATCCATTGGGCATTCTTATACCCATCGTAATTAAACGGTTTCACGCCCGCATGTTCTTGCACATATTCGCGCACGGAATCTGCTATTGCGGAGACTTGCATTGTCGACGACCCTTCGCAAATGATAAAATGCTGCGTCGAAGCATGTTCTAACTCGCTCAAATTGACATGCGTAATTTTCTTTCCTTTTTTTTCTTGAATACCTTCTATTATGAGTGTCAGTAATTCTTGATTATTTGCCATTCTTATTCCATTAAATTCAGCACAAAGATACACTTTTGCTCGTTCATACTTATAACAATCTCGACGTTCAATGTTTCAACGGCAAAAAGTTAAAATACCAAAAAGCAGTTGCGCGTATGAAACCCGTGCAACTGCTTTTATCGTATTAGGCAATTTTTGTTTTTCTATCCATATTGGATGGTGCCATCCGGGTTTCTGTATTTGTCGAAACTCTTTTCATATTGGTCCATCGCCCGCAAGCTCATGCCCATGCTCGAGAACCCGCCATCGTGATAAAGATTTTGCATTGTCACCTTGCGCGTCAAATCGCTAAACATGACGATACAATAGTTCGCACACTCATCGGCATTTGCATTGCCCAGCGGCGACATGCGGTTGGCAAAGTCCATCAACGATTCCATGCCTTTCACTCCGCTTCCGGCTGTCGTCAATGTCGGAGATTGGGAAATCGTGTTGATTCTGACATTCTTTTCACGTCCGTAGATATACCCGAAACTGCGAGCAATCGATTCCAACAACGCCTTGGCATCTGCCATGTCGTTGTAGCCGAACAGAGTGCGTTGCGCAGCGACATACGACAATGCCACAATGCTGCCGTAGTCGTTAATCGCATCCAATTTTTTAGCCGTTTGAATCATTTTATGGAATGATACGGCTGAAATATCGAGTGTCTTGTTCAACAAATCGTAATCAAGATCGTCATAAAGTCTTTTCTTTCTTACATTAGGCGACATGCCGATTGAGTGAAGCACAAAATCTATTTTTCCACCTAAAATTTCCATTGACTTTTGGAATACCATTTTCAAATCTTCGCAATTGGTGGCATCGGCAGGCAATATCTCAGCATTAAGCTTTTCACCCAATTCAGATATTTCGCCCATTCTAACAGCAACCGGCGTATTGGAAAGCGTAATGGTAGCGCCTTCTTCCACTGCCCGTTCTGCAACTTTCCACGCAATACTGTTTGAATTCAAAGCACCAAAAATGACGCCTCGTTTTCCTTTAAGTAAATTGTAACTCATTTTAATCCTATAATAGTTCAACTTTCAGCAAAGCTCTACAAACACATTCTGCAAATGCGCATGCCTGCTTTTGCTTTTAAAGTAATTCGCGGCAAAGATATAATTTTTTTTTAAAATCCGCTGCATTTTGTCTGCCTCCGGAGGCAATAGCGTCATGGAAAAATCGAGCGGCAAACAATACCGCCCGATTCAAGTTGCTTAACGCTTATACAGCGGAATCCGGCTGCAAAACCGGCGGTTCTTTTCCCTTGTCGGCATCTGCGATCATCGACAAGAAATAGCCTTGGGATTTTATCAGATTCCGAGATTGCAAAACCATTGTTTTTGTTTCGTTCAGAATATTCAAATACAACATGCTGGCTTTCGTGCTCATATTGCCTTCCTTCAAACGATAAATCTGGTTTTTTATCGCTTGGGCAATCACGCCAAAAAGGCTGTCGCGCATCGTCAACACTTCGTCCAAATCTGAAAAATTCTTTTCGCGAAGCATGGAGTTGATTTTGCTGAATATGTTATCAACGCCGTCATTAACCAATTTCAAATCCATAATCTGCTCTTTCGTAAGCCCCCTATGATGGTTTTCGATATGCTGGTATGCGGGACGAGTGCAATGGAGAAGCGCTTTCGACACTTCTGTCAAATAATCGACCACTTGTATATAGAAATGGCCTGTTTCCACATTATGGTCTTGCAGCATTTTCAGCGTCTTCATAATGTGATATTTTCGTTGATTCGCCTGATGATACAAATCTTCGGATTCCGTCATGGTTTCTTTCAGCAAACGGCGATTTTCCGTGAACAACGCCACCAACATGTGGTTGTAAATGCTCGACACTTGTTCCATCGTCGTGCATACCTCTTGCGTGCAAGAATAAAGCACATCGGAATCGCATTCCCCGTCGTGAATGATATTGATTTCTTCGCTTTTCTTTTCCTTGTCTTTTTTCTTAAATATCAAATTATGGCATAATATATATCCGCACAACAAGCACAAGCCGGCCAATGCAATCCATCCGCCCCACATCAACAAAAGGCCGCTCAGGAAAGCCAACGTGATTGCGCCAAGTGCCGTGATAAACCACCCCATAATCACAACCATGACACCGGTAATCCGATATACGGCGCTGTCGCGCCCCCATGCGCGATCTGCAAGCGACGAACCCATCGACACCATGAATATCACATACGTCGTCGACAATGGCAACTTCAATGATGTGCCCAAACAGATCAAGCTGGCAGCTGCTGTCAGATTCACGACAGCTCGTATCATGTCGTACGACACCGACGTGTCGGCATGTTCATCGGGCACAAACCGACTATTCAGTTTTTTTTGTATTCGTTGCGGGACAACCGATTTATAGACGTTGTTCAGATTCATTGCCATGCTCACCAAAGCGCGAGAAATCTTCGTAGAACCGAAACGTTCCTCTTCCTCGTTTTGCGACGACAAATTCAATTGCGTTTCCGCCACTTTCATTGCATCTTTCGACACAAACAACGTCACAATCATGACGATTCCGCTTATTAGCAAAAACCAAACATTCACATGGGCAGGCTCTGCAAGCTGCGACATCATCATGCCCACGTCGTTCGCTTCACTGGCAATCATGTAACTGTCGAGCCCCGCCATCGGCACACCGATGAAGTTTACAAGGTCGTTTCCGGCAAATGCCAATGCAAGCGCAAATGTGCCGGCTAAGATTGTTATCTTCATGATATTCACGCCCAACCGTTGCAGCACCCAAAGCAACGCAGACGATATAACCCAAACTGCCAGCAATGCCATTCCGATATGCTCGTTTATCAAAAGTGTGAATTCCGGGCTAATCAATCCTGAACTTTTCATTCCTTTGAATATCGCGAAATAAACAATCCCGACTATCGATATTCCGCACCACACAGCGCCATAGCGCCTGATAGTCCGATTGTATTTGAAAGAGAAAATCAGCCTTGAAATGTACATCAAAATTGCACCCATTGCAAATGCGAGCACAACCGACGACAAGATTCCGGATATGATTATCATTGCTTTCCCCGCATTGATGTATTGGCCCAAATCTGCAAACGACAAGTCGGGACTGTTCCAAATGGTGAACATTGCAACCGCGAGCGAAGCGCCAAGCAATTCAAACACCAAAGAAACCGTTGTCGAGGTCGGAAGCCCAAGAGCATTGAACGTGTTCAAAAGCACGACATCCGACAACATTACAGCAACGAACAAGAACATGATATTTTCAAACGAAAACATTCCCGGATGAAACACGCCGTTGCGAGCCACTTCCATCATGCCATTGGACGTCAAAACGCCCAATAAGATTCCGGCAGAAGCCACCACTAAAATAACCCACCGCTTGGCTACTTTCGAACCCAATGCGGAATTTAGGAAATTAATCGCGTCGTTCGATACCCCGACAATCAAATCCAATATTGCCAATACGGCAAGTATGACAACAATTATTGTAAAAATCGGACTCATTTTATTTGATTTTTATGTTTTTTCAATGAAAATATAAATTCAAGACCGGCATACTGCCGATTTTGCGCTTTAATCTCTCCCCCATGGAATTGCACCGAATTTCGCACAATCGACAAGCCAAGGCCTGTGCCTCCCGATTTTCTCGACCGGCCACTGTCGATCCTATAAAACCGCTCAAAAATCCGCGACAAATGCTTGTCTTCCACACCCGTTCCATTGTCGTAGACATCAAACCAATAGGCATCGTCGGTTTCTTTGTCCATCGAAATAAAAATGTCGCGGCCACCGGAATAGGCAATCGAGTTATTGACAAGATTCCGGAAAATCGCGTCGATCAACTGCCGGTTTCCTTCAATGTCAACCTGCTCAGGCATGTCGATGTTTATTCTCATCTTATTTTCAGGACTGTATTGCGACACTTCATTTTTAATTGCGTCCACCACTTCCCGAACATTGACAGGCTTTACATCAAGCGTGTTCTTCGCTTCGGTCATTCGTGTTATCAAAGCCACATCTTGCAAGAGATTATTCAAACGCATCGTGTTGCTATAACCAGTTTCAAGCAGTTTTTTCACAGTCTCGCCATCCAAATTATTTTCGAGCAACGTCTCAAAACATCCCCGAATTGCTTGCACCGGCGTTTTTAGCTCATGATTTATATTGCTCGTCAATTGATGCTTGATGCGCAATTTTTCTTTTTCCTCAAACAACGTCTCTTCCATGCTTTTGTCTCGTTCCAATGCTGTTTGTTTCAACTTGCTATATATTTCGACAATTGCACGGGAAACTTCCCCAAGTTCATCATTCGGGAAAGACGACATGTCGTAGTCGAGATCGCCGCCGGCTTCTGCCGATTTCACTATCTCTTGCAACGATTTCACGCCTAAGGTAATTCGATTGATGGCAAAATACAAAATGATATTGAGAATGACGGCCGTTCCCAATATGAGCCATATATAGACGGTATCGCCTTTTAGCACATTTATTAGTGTGACGTCGTAAGGCAGCGCGCTTCTTACGACAATATCGCCATTTGCCGTAGCAGAATAAAAATATTCCCTATGGTCTGTTTCCGACAAGCGCCGTGTCGTATATCCGTGTCCTTTCGACAAAGCATCTGCAATTTCAGGGCGTGTCTTATGATTTTCCAATTTTCCGGCATTAAAGCTGTCAAATTCCACGTTCCCATTTCGAGCTATCAATGTCACTCTCACATCCTTGTCGGGTATCAATTGCGATATCTCGCCTTTCGACAGTTTATGTCCGTTTTCTTCATATCGATTGATCAAAATGGAATTGTAGGCTTGCAAGCGCGAATCGAGCAATTCCACTTTATATTCCCTCTCCCTTGAATACTGGACAATGACAAACGTCAGCACCAATATCCAAAAAAAGATATTGACCAAAAAGAACAGTTTCGTCCTGTAATTAAACGCTTTCTTTAAAACCATACCCATACCCTTGCCTTGTTACAATTTTCGACTCATAAACGCCCAACTTCTTGCGCAGGCGATTTATATTCACATCGATTGTCCTGTCGACAACATAAATATTCTTTTCCCATATTTTCTCCATGATTTCTTCACGAGAGAAAATCTTGTTTTTATTGCTTAAAAACAAATAGAGCAAATCGAATTCTTTTTTTGTCAACGGAATTTCCTCATCGCCGATTTTGCATGTTTTCGACGCATGATCGAGCACTAATTTCCCGCACCCCACAATTTGAGGCGCATTTGCCTTGGCTCGTTTTAGCAGGCTTTTTACCCTTAACACAAATTCGCGCATTGAAAAAGGCTTGCGAATATAGTCGTCCGCGCCTCGCGTGAATCCGTCGACCAATGGCGCTTCATCGCCCAACGCCGTGCAAACTATTATCGGAACATCGGCCGTGTCCGGATTTGAGCGCACTTTGCTCACCAATTCCAAGCCACTTATTTCCCCCATCATGATATCAAACACCATCAATGAATATTCCGCCAATGGCATTTTCAAAGCGCTTTCTGCCGAATTGGCGATATCTACGGAATAACCGGCCAATTCCAAATTGATTTTCATCAAATCGCAAATCGACATTTCGTCGTCGACAACCAATATCTTAACGGGAGATTCCATCTTTTAAAAATTAAACATGATTTCTGCCACTAATTTGTCATGGTCGGAAGGAGCTATCTCAACGCCATCGTCATAAAAATACTTCTCAAAATTCAAGCGCAATTCTGCCTTGACTTTTTTATAATATCCCAACGTGACGCCCAACGACACGCGATTTCTCCCGATATCGTCGATTGGCAACAGACCGGTAGTCTCATCCGTAAAGCCATTACTGTCGTCTGTCATCGAATCGAAGCGCCCCATAAATTTAATCATATTCAAATAAGGGCTTTTGATTGGAAGTCCATACATGCCCATTATGTTATACGCATGCACAGGCTTCATCGGGTCGTTTATATAATGCTTATACATATATTCTCCTTCGACCATGAAACGGCCAAAAGCATACGACACGCTTACGTCGTATATGTTGATGCGCACACGATCGGGCCTTGTCGTCATAACCGAAGCATTGATGTCGAAGCCATCAATCAAATAGTTAAGATGTCCGACAAATAAGAAATGTTTCAACCACACTTCGTCGCTCAAAGCGTAATCCATGCCGTTAAACACGCCAAATTCGGCTGTCAACGGCGTTGATTTCAAAGCATAAGTGCCCTTTATTCCTATATCAAAGATGTTTCCGATGTCTTTCCCCACAAACGACCGGTTGGCAAACCACCGCTCATGCGGAGAACGGGCCGCATCGACCGACACCGGCACACGGAATTGGCCTGCCGTCAATTTGAATTGTTCGTCGAAATGCAATCGGGCATATAAATCGTGTGTACGTATTTTCCCTTTTTCGCTTAAATTGATTTCCAATTTATAGTCCAAAAACGACGACAGCCATCCGCGAACATTTACACGAGCATCGCGCACTTGAAATCTCGCATTATTGATATCCGTTTGATATTCAAATTTGGCTCGCAACGTCCCCCCGATTTTTGGAATCCATGACCGAATAGAGTCTTCCGCATGGCAAGGAGATGCCATTCCACTGCACAAAAACGTCAGGACAACTCCATATATAATTTTTTTCAATTTCACGGCTGCAAAAATACGTCTATTAAAATGCACAAATATAACAAAAAAGTAACAATGCCAACAGGATTCGCCTTTTCAAGCTTTGGCATTTTCCGAAATAAGCAGCAACCTGTCACCCGGATGAAGTACCAATTTGCCATTCGGAATAATAAATTCCTGCCCTCTTTTGACGAGCATCACCAAAGTCCCGCTTGGGATGTTGATCTCCGACAACAATGCGCCATTTTTCAAATCGTCGGCTGTCAGCGTGACATCTCTCAACGAACTATCGATTGTTTCCGGCAACTCTACTCCGAAATTGGCATCCTCCGCTTCGGCCGGCAAATCCAATTTCAACCATCGAGCAACCCTCGATATCGTCATGCCTTGCACTATGAGCGACAACAATGTGATGAAAAACACAATATTAAATAATTGATCCGATCCCGGAATATTTGCTATGACGGGGTATGTGGCAAAGATTATAGGCACTGCGCCTCGCAAACCGACCCACGACACAAACAATCTCGCTTTATTGTTGATCTTGCGGAAAGGCAAAAGGCAAAGATACACGCTGACAGGACGCGCCACCACAATCATGAACACGCCAATAAGCAACGCCACTCCGGCAATATCCAGCATTTCATGAGGATTGACAAGCAGCCCCAACGTAAGGAACACGATGATTTGCGAAAGCCATGTCATGCCATTCATGAACGTGTTTGTTTCTTTTCTGTACGCCAAACGCATATTGCCGATTACCACGCCGGCAATATACACTGCCAAATAGCCGTTTCCACGAATTGTGTCGGTTAGCGTGAACGTCATGAATACAATGCTGAGCAATAAAATTGGATATAAGCTGCTATTCGACAAATTAATTTTATTGATCAGCCATCCGGCAAAACGTCCTGCGGCATATCCAATCACGCCGCCAAATAAAAATTGCAAAAACAAATCTTTCAACAAAACGCCAATCGACAATTCCGAGCCGCTGCCAACCACTTGAATCAACACGATTGTCAACATATATGCCATCGGGTCATTGCTTCCGCTTTCCAATTCCAACATCGGACGCAAATTATGTTTCAAGTTCATGCGTTGCGAACGAAGCAAATTAAATACCGACGCAGAATCCGTAGACGACATTGTCGCTGCCAACAACATGGACACCAACAATGTCAAACTAATGTCGGCATCCGTATGGTCTGAAAGAAAAAATATAAACAATCCTGTCAATATGGTTGTCGCCAAGACGCCCAATGAAGAAAGCACAATGCCGGGAAACAACACAGGGCGTATTTCTTGCAATTTGGTATCCATTCCGCCTGAAAACAAAATAATGCTCAATGCAATCATGCCAATGAATTGCGCATCCGCAGCACTATGGAATTCGATGCCCAAACCGTCGCTGCCAAACAACATGCCCACTATTAAGAACAGCAACAATGTTGGAATACCGAACCGATAACCGGTTTTGCTAATAAGAATACTTGTAAAAATAAGCAATGAGCCTATCATTAAGATATTTTCCGCCGTAATCATAAAAATGCACAGATTAATAGTACTTGCAACAAAAGTACAAATATTTTTGCATTTTTCAACGCTTCAAGCCCATTCCCCTATGGTGCTTACCAGATGCGTTTTTCTTATTGTCATGAATTATACGTAAGTTTGCACTGCAAAATCACTCAATACCTTATGGCATTAGAAATCGAACGTAAATTTCTTGTAACCGACGCAGCTTTCAAACAAAAAGCCATACGCAAGTTTCATATTCGCCAAGGATATTTGTCGCGCGATGCCGATACAGTGGTCAGAATCAGAATCGTCGACACAAAGTCGTTCTTGACAATTAAAACAAAAAACGAAGGATGCCGCAGAAATGAGTTTGAATACGAGATACCCTATGACGACGGCATTGCCCTGCTCCATTTCTGCAAGGGTATGATTATAGAGAAAACACGTTACATTGTCCCTTACGAAGGCAATGACTGGGAAATCGACGAATTTTCATCTTCCCTTGAAGGCATCGTCATTGCCGAAATCGAGCTTCCATCGGAAAACGCGCCATTCAGCAAGCCGTCATTCATCGGAGATGAAGTGACAGGAAATCCCCTTTACTACAACTCCAACATCCATAAACTTGCCAAAAACCATTCAACGAAGTTGCAATAACGCGACATTCTCCACATGATGCGTATGCGGGAACATGTCGACAGGCTGCACCTCACCGACTTTATAAAGTTCATCAAGCAATGCGATGTCCCTTGCTTGTGTAGCCGGATTGCAACTGACATATACGATTCTTTCCGGACGTGCCCTCTTTATGACTTCTACAACGTCTTCATGCATTCCCGCCCTCGGCGGATCAACAATCATCACATTCGGACGCCCATGTTCCGAAATAAATTCATCCGTCAATACGTCTTTCATGTCACCGGCATAGAACAGCGTATTTTCAATGCCGTTAATTTCTGAATTCACACGCGCATCTTCAATCGCTTCCGGCACATATTCTATACCTACGACTTTTGCTACATCCTTTGCCACAAAATTGGCAATGGTTCCCGTGCCGGTATATAAGTCATATACCAAATCAGTTGGTCGCAATGCCGCCATCCGCCTCGCCACTTTATACAATTCATACGCTTGCAGGGAATTTGTTTGATAGAACGACTTTGCACCTATGTGAAACGTCAGACCTTCCATTTTTTCAGAGATATGGTCTTGGCCGCGATAGACAACCACTTCTTGATCGCCAATAGTATCATTCAATTTCCGATTGACCACATATAGAAGAGACGTGATTTGCGGGAATTCTTTGGCAATGGCACCCATCACATCCCCTATCGCATCTTCGTTTTGCTCGGCAAAAACCACGATCAGCATGATTTCTCCCGTAGTCGACATTCGAATCATCAGCGTGCGCATCAATCCTTTTTGCGCCCTTAAATCATAAAAGGCGTATCCTTTTGCAAGCGCGTAATTGCGGACAAACAACCTAATTTTATTCGACAAATCCGGCTGCAACAAACATTGCTGTATGTCGAGAACCTTGTCGAAAGCTCCCGGTATATGAAAACCCAATGCGTTCCGATCCGGAAATTCTTTGCCGCTTCTCAAATCTTCAAATGAAATCCATTTCTTGTTGGAAAACGTATATTCCAACTTGTTCCTATACTCAAATGTTTCCGCAGAACCCAGCGTCTCGTTGACTTCCGGCAATTCCACTTTCGCGATGCGCGTCAATGCATCTACTACTTGATTGCGCTTATATTGCAATTGATCGGCATACGGGATGTGTTGCCACTTGCAGCCTCCGCATTCACCGAAATGCACACATTTGGGTTCCACTCTTTTTGAAGAAGGCGTCACAATATTTACTATATGCGCTTCCGCATAATTCCTTTTTTTCTTGTCTATTTTAATGTCCACAATGTCGCCCGGCGCGCCAAAAGGCACAAAAACCACCATTTCTCCTATTTTTGCGATGCTCTTGCCTTCCGCGGCCACGCCAATGATTTCAACGCCTCGGCAACAGGCGAATCTCTTTTTTTGCGTCCCATTTTTTATTTTTTAATTTTTGACTCGCAAAATTACAGAATCTTTGCATTTCACAACGCTCCATATAGCCGAAATACACATAAAAACCATTTTTTATCTATTTTTCTTTTACATTTCAAAGTAATTGAATTACATTTGCAATATGCACATCATATAGACTATTTAACATATCTATTACATAAACCATCTAATTAGAATGAAACGTATTTATACTTTCGGTAACGGACAAGCAGAAGGACGTGCCGATATGAAAAACCTACTCGGCGGAAAAGGAGCAAACCTTGCTGAGATGAACTTAATCGGAGTGCCGGTGCCTCCGGGATTTACCATTACGACAGAAGTTTGCACCGAATACAACAAACTCGGTCGCGAGGCAGTCGTAAAACTTATCGAAGACGATGTAAAAAAATCTGTCGCTCATATTGAAAAACTTACAGGCAACAAATTCGGAGATGCCGAAAATCCGTTGCTCGTCTCCGTGCGTTCCGGCGCAAGAGTTTCCATGCCCGGCATGATGGACACAGTGCTCAACCTCGGTATTAACGACACCGTAGTCGAAGCATTGGCAAAAAAATCCGGCAATCCGCGTTTTGCATGGGACAGCTATCGCCGTTTCGTTCAAATGTATGGAGACGTCGTTCTCGGCATGAAACCGAAATCCAAACAAGATATCGATCCGTTCGAAGAGATTCTTGAACAAGTCAAAGATGCCAAAGGCATTAAAAACGACACAGATCTCGACGTGAACGATTTGAAAAATCTCGTGGTAAAATTCAAAGAAGCTGTCAAAAAGACCACCGGAAAAAGCTTCCCTGAATCTGCATGGGAACAACTTTGGGGTGCAATTTATGCCGTTTTCGACAGTTGGATGAACGAACGCGCCATCCTCTACCGCCGCATGAACCAAATTCCGGAAGAATGGGGTACCGCCGTCAACGTGCAAGCAATGGTATACGGCAATATGGGTCCTACCTCTGCTACGGGCGTGGCATTCACCCGCGATGCTGCGACAGGAGAAGACATTTTCAATGGCGAATATTTGATCAACGCACAAGGTGAAGATGTCGTGGCCGGTGTTCGCACTCCGCAACAAATCACGACAGAAGGCTCTCGCCGTTGGGCTGCCTTGCAAGGCATTTCCGAAGAAGAAAGAGCAGCAAAATACCCATCGTTGGAAGAATCCATGCCGGAATGCGCAAAACAATTGATTGAAACGCAACAAAAATTGGAAGACTATTTCAAGGACATGCAAGACCTTGAATTCACAATCCAAGACGGCAAATTGTGGCTGCTTCAAACACGTAACGGCAAGCGCACGGGCGCAGCCATGGTGAAAATCGCCATGGACCTCCACCGCGCAGGCGTTATCGATGAAAAAACCGTCTTGAAAAGAATGGAGCCGCAAAAGCTCGACGAACTTTTGCACCCCATCTTCGACAAAGACGATTTGAAACGCGCACGCAGCGTAGCCAAAGGCTTGCCGGCATCACCGGGCGCAGCGACAGGACAAATCGTATTCTTCGCCGATGATGCAGAAGCATGGGCTGAAATGAATAAAAAAGTAGTCATGGTGCGAATCGAAACATCGCCGGAAGACCTTCGAGGCATGTCGGTCGCACAAGGCATTCTGACGGCACGCGGCGGAATGACATCGCATGCAGCCGTTGTTGCTCGCGGCATGGGCAAATGCTGTGTTTCCGGAGCCGGTGAAATCAAAGTCGATTACAAGGCAAAAACCGTGGAAATGGGTGGCAAAGTTTACAAAGAAGGCGATTGGATATCTCTCAACGGTTCAACGGGCGACGTTTACGACGGACAAGTTCCGACTGTCGATGCAGAACTTTCAGGAGATTTCGCCGCTATCATGAACCTTGCCGACAAATATACGAAAGTCGATGTTCGCACAAATGCTGATTCTCCGCGAGACGCGCTTGTTGCTCGCAAATTTGGAGCAAAAGGAATCGGACTTTGCCGCACAGAACACATGTTCTTCGAAGGAGACCGCATCAAAGCCATGCGGGAAATGATCCTTGCCAACACGACAGAAGGCCGCCGCGTAGCCCTCGACAAACTATTGCCTATGCAGCGCGACGACTTCCGCGGCATTTTTGAAGCCATGGACGGTCTTGGCGTGACAATCCGTTTGCTCGACCCGCCGTTGCATGAATTTGTTCCCCATCAATTGGCAACCCAAAAAGAATTAGCACAAGAAATGGGCATCTCTATTGAAAAGGTGAAAAGCATTTGCGATTCTTTGGAAGAATTCAACCCGATGCTCGGACACCGTGGATGCCGCTTGGGCAATACATATCCGGAAATCACGGAAATGCAAGCACGGGCTATCATCGAAGCTGCCATCGACTGCAAAGAAAAAGGCATCGATGTCCATCCGGAAATCATGGTACCTCTTGTCGGCGTAGTCAAAGAGCTTGAAATGCAAAGCGAAATTATCCGCAAAACTGCAGAAAAAGTATTTGAAGAAAGAGGCACAACCGTGGCATATAAAATAGGTACGATGATCGAAGTGCCGCGCGCTGCACTTGTTGCCGATCAAATTGCGCAATATGCAGATTTCTTCTCGTTCGGCACGAACGACTTGACGCAAATGACATTCGGATATTCTCGCGACGACGCGCCTAAGTTCTTAAAATACTATAAAGAATTGGGCATCATCAAGACTGATCCGTTCGAAGTGCTCGATCAAGAAGGCGTCGGCCAACTTGTAGCAATGGGTACGAAAAAAGGCCGTGCGACAAAGCCAGACTTGAAAGTCGGAATATGCGGAGAGCATGGAGGCGAGCCGTCGTCTGTCAAATTCTGCGCAAAACTCGGCATGAACTACGTTTCATGTTCGCCGTTCCGTGTGCCGATAGCACGTGTGGCGGCGGCACAAGCCGCGGTCGAGGAATAATCTCAACAAAATCAAGGCTTCTTGAAAA
>UQKE01000050.1 GCA_900541555.1 uncultured Porphyromonadaceae bacterium
ATACCGTTTATATGACCATTTACTTTTTGGGTGGTTCTGCCGGTACATTCGTTTCAGGTCTGTTTTGGCAACATTACGGATGGGCGGGCGTGGTAGGAGTAGGAGTTGCCTTTACCGTGGCTTCCTTGTTCGTTAATTGCTTCCAACCAAGACTGCATAAGGATGAATGCTCAATATTCTGACTAAAATAATTTTTGGAATGATCCTTTCAGTCTGAATATTTTTCATACCTTTGTACCGTAAGAGTTTCCCAAACAAGCAAAGCGATGCAGACCACGGCATTAGGGATAGTTGCCGGTTCTTTACCTAAAAACGACGTGATTTTTCTAATGTGATTAAATTCAGATAGATATATTTCTTTTGCAGAAATACACGATAATCGTCGATTTTTGTTTCCTGCATGAGCGGCAAGTCTGACTTTGTTGCAAGAATTTGAATTAATTTAATTTTTTTGCGCTTGATTTGCATTATGTGTTTTCATTGATGCATTTGGCTCATTCTTTTGCGGTTGATTGTTATACCCATTGTTCATTGCGATGAGGGAGAATGCCGTTTGGCGTAGCAAAATCGAATTGTTTTGTTTGTTCCACACTGCTCTTTCGCTTATCTTTGTGCCGTTTAAGCAGATAAATATGAATAAATTTAAATATAGCAAACGCATTTTGTTGTTTTTGCTGTCGGTTGTTTTTCTGCACCCTGTATCGGCGCAGTTGAACACGGAACGGATGCTTGTGATTGGTAAAAACGCTTTGTATTTCGAAGATTATTTGCTGTCGATACAATATTTTAATCAGGTCATAAGTGCAAAGCCTTATTTGGCCGAGCCTTATTTTTTCAGAGGATTGGCGAAGTTCTATTTAGAGGATTTTCAAGGGGCAGAGGCCGATTGCAACTTGGCGCTTGAACGCAACCCGTTTATTGTCGATGCTTATGAAGTGAGAGGTCTGTCGCGATTGTCCATCGGAAAGTTTAAGGAGGCGGCAGCCGACTACGACATGGGCTTGAAGTATTATCCCGAAAATCAGATATTTTTATTGAACAAGGCTATTGCATTGCAGAACGACAAGGACTATCCGGCATCACGAGCGACTTTCGACGTTTTGCTGGAGAAATATCCGAAATACGACAAGGCTTATCTTGGTCGCGCGCAATTGTTTTTGGCAGAAAAAGATACGATTTCGGCGATGTCGGATATTGACAAATGCATAGAGGCCAATGAAAATAATGTGACGGCCTATTTGGTTCGTTCGGATTTGAAATTGCGTACATCGCACGACTATGAAAGCGCATTGGCGGATATGAACGCGGCAATCAAATTGGAACCCAAACAAGCCGATTTTTTCATCAATCGTGCATATTTGAAGTATAATTTGGATGACTATTTCGGTGCCATGTCGGATTTCGATTATGCCATCGGGCTGGAGCCTGCGAATGTGGCGGCCCATTTCAATCGCGGTTTGTTGCGCATGGAGGTGCAGGATGTCAACAAGGCAATTGAGGATTTTTCGTTTGTGATAGAGCAGGAACCGGATAATTACCGTGCATTGTACAATCGCGCAATGCTTTATCAACAGATACAAGATTATGGCAAGTCGATAAAAGATTTTGACAAGGTCATAGAGCAATTCCCGTATTTGCCGTCGCTTTATTACGCGAGAAGCGAAAGCAAGCGTCTGATGGGCGACATGAAAGGAGGCGAACAGGACTATAACAAGTCGCGGCAAATGCAAAAAAATCACGAAGAGCGGCGGCATATCATAGCCGAGAACGATGAGGATTCTGATGATGCCCAAAAAGAGGAAACGCCGGAAGAAGTGATAAAGAAGTTTACTTCGTTGGTTACGGTGGAAAACGACAATGCAGTGAAGCCTGAATACGACAATAAATATCGGGGAAAGATTCAAAATTACGATATTGCAGTCGAGCTGGAAGGAATTTATATACTGACCTATTACGACAGAACGACCGAATTGCGAACGAATGCATATTACCAGAAGGAAATCGATGAAATGAATTCAAGTTATTTCCTTCGCGACAAACTGTACATCACAAATGTGGAAACTCGATTGACGGAGACTGAAATCGAAACGCAGTTCGGCTTGATACAACATTATTCAAGCCTTTTGTCGGGAGGCGACAAAAAGGCATTGGACTATTTCGGGCGGGCGTTAAGCTACACATTGGTGAAAAATTATGATTCCGCCATTGCCGATTTGTCGTCGGCCGTGGAGCTGAGTCCGCGTTTCGTGTTGGCCTATTTTGCGCGGGCGACGGCGAAATATTTCAAATTGTTGTCCGACGAGGCGCAATCTGTCGGTTCGATACTTGAATCAGTGGGAATCGATTCGGCCGACCGGATGCTGGCGCAAGCCGAATTGAAGTCTGTGCTGGACGATTTGAACAAAGTGATTGAATTGTCGCCGGATTTGGTTTATGCGTATTTCAACAAGGGCAATATCTATTATCATCAAAATGATTATACGGCAGCAATCAGTTGCTATACGAGCGCCATTGACATCAAGTCGGATTTTGGTGAAGCCTACTACAATCGTGGCATCGCTTATTTGCGGCTTGGCAATTTGGACAAAGGAATGGCCGATTTGAGCCGTGCTGGCGAGCTGGGTATAATGTCGTCGTATAATGTGATTAAGCGTATGCGCAGAACCGCGAATTGATTTGCGGAAATTTCGGGTTCAAATAAATATTCGAAAATTATTTGGGAAATAATAAAATGCGTAATTTTGCAGCCGAATCATGCATTTGTTGTATTTATGCATGTCAAAAATTTACACAATTATGAAGATAACTTTTCCAGACGGGAGTATTAAGGATTACGAAGCAGGCATAACGCCGCTTCAAATAGCAGAAAGTATAAGCCCGCGCCTTGCGCAGGAAGTTTTGGCGGCAACAGTCGATGGCGAAGAATGGGATTTGACACGCCCGATAGTCGCCGACGCGGCAATTAAGCTTTTCAAATGGGAAGATCCGGAAGGCAAGCACGCATTTTGGCACACATCGGCCCATTTGTTGGCAGAAGCACTTCAAGAATTATTTCCTGGCGTGAAATTCGGCATAGGTCCGGCCATTGAAAACGGATTTTATTACGATATAGATCCGGGGGAAAACTCAATAACAAGCGCTGATTTCCCTCGCATTGAAGCGAAGATGGCGGAATTGGTGGCCAAGAAAGAATCTGTCGTGCGAAAAGAAATTGCAAAGACCGATGCTTTGAAAATGTTTGGCGACCGAGGTGAGGTTTATAAATGCGAATTGATTGAAGAATTGGCCGATGGCACGATCACGACATACACGCAAGGTGCATTTACGGATTTGTGCAGAGGTCCTCATATTCCGAACACAGGAGCTATTAAAGCGGTGAAAGTGTTGTCGTTGGCCGGTGCATATTGGCGCGGCGACGAGAAGCGCAATCAGCTTGTTCGCGTTTATGGAATTTCGTTCCCTAAAAAGAAGATGCTCGACGAGTATTTGGTGATGCTTGAAGAAGCAAAAAAACGCGACCATCGAAAAATCGGCAAAGAAATGGAGCTTTTCATGTTCTCCGAAACAGTGGGAAAAGGATTGCCCATGTGGTTGCCAAAAGGAACGGAATTGCGATTGCGGTTGCAAGAATTTTTGCGCAAGATCCAACGCAAGTACGATTATAAAGAGGTAATAACGCCGCCTATTGGCAACAAAATGCTTTACGTCACTTCCGGACACTATGCGAAATATGGAAAAGATTCTTTCCAACCGATTCATACGCCGGAAGAAGGCGAAGAGTACTTCTTGAAGCCGATGAACTGTCCGCATCATTGCGAAATTTATAAAAATACGCCTCATTCCTATCGTGAATTGCCGTTGCGCATTGCCGAATTCGGTACAGTGTGCCGTTACGAGCAAAGCGGCGAGCTTCATGGCTTGACACGTGTGCGGAGCTTCACGCAGGACGATGCCCATATATTCTGTCGTCCCGACCAAGTGAAGGATGAATTCCTTCGCGTGATGGATATCATTTCCATTGTTTTCAAGTCCATGAATTTTGAGCATTTTGAGGCTCAAATTTCGTTGCGCGACAAGGTGAATCGTGAAAAATACATTGGTTCTGAAGAAAATTGGGAAAAAGCAGAACAGGCGATCATTGAAGCATGTGAGGAAAAAGGGTTGCCGGCACGCATCGAATATGGCGAAGCCGCTTTCTATGGCCCGAAACTCGATTTTATGGTGAAAGACGCCATTGGTCGCCGTTGGCAGTTGGGAACGATACAGGTGGACTACAATTTGCCGGAGCGTTTCGATCTCGAATACACAGGAGCCGACAATCAAAAACACCGTCCGGTGATGATCCACCGTGCGCCTTTCGGCTCGATGGAGCGTTTTGTTGCCGTGCTATTGGAGCATACAGCGGGCAACTTGCCGCTGTGGTTGGCTCCGGAGCAGGCTGTCGTGCTTCCAATCAGTGAGAAATTCAACGATTATGCCGAAAAGGTTCGTTTGGAACTTGCGGCTGTCGGAATCCGTGCGATCGTCGACAATCGCAATGAAAAAATTGGCAAAAAAATACGTGATAACGAGTTGAAACGTATCCCGTATATGTTGGTCGTTGGTGAAAAAGAAGTGAATAACGAAGAAATTTCTGTAAGAAAACAGGGAGAAGGCGATAAAGGTTCGGTAAAAATTGCTACCTTTGCGCAAAATTTTCTTCGCGAAATAGAGGAACTGACAAATATTAAAGCAGATTAATGGTTAAAACTCCAGCTGGTTCGGGGGGTGGAACGCCTCAACGGAAAAACGACAAGAAAGACGCTTACGCGATTAACGGGCAAATCCGCGCGAAAGAGGTGCGCTTAGTCGGCGACAATGTGGAACAAGGTGTGTATCCCTTGTCGCGTGCGTTGCAAATAGCCGAGGATATGGAACTCGATTTGATCGAGATTTCTCCCAATGCGGTCCCTCCGGTCTGCAAGATATTGGATTATCAAAAGTTTCTTTATCAACAGAAGAAACGTTTGAAAGAACAAAAAGCGAAGTCGACAAAGGTGGTTGTGAAAGAAATACGTTTCGGACCGCAAACAGACGACCATGACTATAATTTCAAGTTGAAACATGCCATGGGCTTTTTGAAAGAAGGCGCAAAAGTGAAAGCCTACGTGTTTTTCCGCGGGCGTTCCATTTTGTTTAAAGAGCAAGGCGAAGTGTTGCTCCTTCGGTTTGCCAACGATTTGGAAGATTATGGCAAGGTGGAGCAAATGCCTGTCCTTGAAGGAAAGCGGATGACTATCATGTTGACGCCGAAAAAAGCGAAATAACGTCGGAAACGACATTCAATAAAATAGTAATTTAAAAAGAAAAAAAATGCCAAAGGTTAAGACTAATTCCGGTGCCAAAAAGAGGTTCGCCCTTACCGGATCAGGAAAGATTAAAAGAAAACATGCTTACAAAAGTCATATTCTTACGAAGAAGACTAAAAAGCAAAAAAGAAACCTCGGACACTTCGCAGTATTGTCGTCGGCAGACCGTCGCAACGTGCGCGACTTGTTGTGCTTGAGATAATCGAGTGTGGTTTTTTACTTTTAATTACAACATTTTATTATTAACCGAATGTTCTGCTCAAAAGTGCAATTTTTTGCCGCTGACATTCAAAAAACAAAAGAAAAATGCCAAGATCAGTAAATCATGTAGCTTCAAGAGCTAAAAGAAAAAGAATTTTAAAACTCACGAGAGGTTATTTCGGATGCCGCAAAAACGTGTGGACGGTCGCTAAGAACACTTGGGAAAAGGGTTTGACTTATGCTTATCGCGATCGCAAGAACAAAAAACGCAATTTCCGCGCGTTGTGGATTCAACGTATAAATGCAGCTGCTCGTTTGGAGGATTTGTCTTATTCTAAATTGATGGGTCTCATCCATAAAGCAGGCATTGAAATCAATCGCAAAGTGCTCGCCGACCTTGCAATGAACAATCCCGAAGCATTCAAAGCGATTGTGGATAAGGTTAAAAATGCTTAAAACATAGCGTTTTCTGGTAAAAAGCCCCTTAATAGGGGCTTTTTTTATGCGCATAAGTTGGAAATACGGAAAGGAATCTTTATATTTGCAATAGACAAAGAGAAAGAATTACCACATCAAAGCAGATTGGGAAACTCATCAAATAAAACGAAATGCCGAGACAATTTTCTTTCTCTAATGGCGGGCCTCATTCCGCAAGGAAGTCGAAAGACCGGAGGATTACAAAAGGGGGAGAAATCTCAAATCCTGTCTATCGGAGTTTCATCGCACTCTTTGATGTGGCATCATAACGGCGGCAAGACTTAGGGTCTTGCCGCTGTTTTTTGTGGATTGTTCAGATACTTTTGTGTTGTTGGCGGCGTTTGCCGCGGAATGTCGCTTTTTTTTTGGGGGGGGGATATTTTATCGGGCAAGGTATGGATTGTGCCGGCTTTCGAACCCGATTGTAGTTTGTGGGCCATGACCTGTGAGGACAATGGTTTCAGGGGGCAGCGAAAGCAATTTGTTTTCAATATTGTTGATTAGCGCATCATAGTCTCCTCCGGGAAGGTCGGTGCGGCCAATGCTCATGTGGAAAAGCGCATCGCCGGAAAAGACGATGCCTTCTGTGGGGAAATAGAGAGCGATGTGGCCTTTTGTGTGTCCTGCGATATGGAGCACGCGGCATTCTTCGTCGGCAACTTTGATCAATTGCCCGTCGGCGAGGTCTGTTTGGATTGAGATTTCGCCCTCGTCGTATGGAATGCCAAATAAGCGAGCTTGTGCCGTTAGCGATTGCGCCAGATAGTTGTCGGCAACAGAGCAGGCTGTTTGAAGCCCATAGGTCGTTTCGATGAAATGATTGCCCGCTGCATGGTCGACATGCATGTGGGTGTTGAATAGCTGTTGCAATGATAAATTGTTGTTTTCGATAAATTCAGCGACAGCCGTTCGTTCGGAGTTGTCCATCATGCCGGGGTCGATAATGGCGGCTTTTTTACTTTGCTCGTTCCATACGATGTAGGTGTGTTCTCCAAAGGGATTGAATGTGAATTTGTGGATTTTCATAATACTACGTAGATGACTTTTTTCGTCTCAAAGAATTTTTCCTCAAAATAGCGATTCAGATTGTCTACAATCGTTTCTGCTTTTACGCGTTGCAGCTCGGCGGTCAAATCGCCGCCTTTCAAGCATATCAATCCATTGGGGATGCTGTTGATGCACTCTGGTTTGATATTTTTTCTAACGAGAGCAACCAGTGCCGGCAGTTCCATGACGGCGCGGGAAACGACAAAGTCGAATCGCTCTTTTACTTCCGCCACGTCGCATTGGCGGCATTCCACATTTTGCAAACCGATGCTTTGTGCCACGGCTTGTGCCACTTTGACTTTTTTCCCCGTCCGGTCAATGAGCAAGAAATGTGTTTCCGGAAACATGATCGCCAAGGGAATGCCGGGAAATCCGCCGCCGGTGCCGACATCGAGCACTGCGCTCTCGGGCTTGAAGTCGGTGAACTTTGCGATGGCAAGCGAATGCAACACATGGTTGGTGTATAGATTTTCAATGTCTTTTCTGGATATGACATTGATTTTGGCATTCCAATCGGCATATAAATCGTATAATTGGCGATATTGCTCGATTTGGGTGTCGGTCAAGTCGTGGAAATACTTTAATATGACGTCCATAATTCTTCTGTTAATATTTTCGTAATGTGTGATTTTTTTAAGTAAGGGACGATTGATGCCGTTTCCAAATTAATTGAAACTGCACCAACGCTGAAACAAGCTATTTCGCATGGCGCATAATGGAAGCGGATGCCGGTTGCAGTCAGTTCGAAATTTTCGGAAGGTCGCAATGTCGACAAGTTGAAAAATCCTTTTTGGACAAGTTGTTTCGATGACGAGCAGTCGTTGGCAGCGAGCAGCTTGGCTTTTAGCAAATCGCTTATTTCTTCCATGTTGCCCGGGTCAAATAAGTCGGAAAGCAAAATTGCTTGCATTTGGGCGAGCGAGAAATTGAAATATTCATTGCTTTGCCTGATTGTCTTTGCATTCAACGCAGTGGTTTCAGTCGCTTGAAAGCAAAGGATTCCGGCTTTGTAGAATAAGGGTTTCGCGGAGCGTCGAATTTCGTAGCGGCCGGATATGGCGGCATTCTTGTTTTTTTGCCGTGAGGCAGGGCGGTAGTTGTCGATTTCGTTTGTTGTGATTTCGCGGAGCATTTTGTGAATTCCCCGATGCCGCATGTCGGCGCCTAAAATGGTTTTGCATAGCAGCTGCTGCATCTTGATTGTGTCAGGCTGCCGGTCGCTAAATGAATGGGGATATGCAAATGTGTTGTCGACGACGATTTTGATTCCGTCGTTGTCGACGACAGAATCTGCGACATTGACCGTTGTGATGCTCATGCTTTCGTCGCTTGCAGTTTTTGTGCAAGTTTGCAGCGTTAGGCACACAGCAGCGGAAAGAAGAAAACTGCAGCATCCGTTGAACGAATGCTTTTTTAAGAATGGGGCAATATAAAATTTCGTAAACATCATGCTTGTTTCAAAAAATATGCCGATATTAGCTTCTTAAAACACGGTAAAGATATGATAAAAATTGGAAAATACAACGAACTTCAAGTCGTGAAAATTGTGGATTTCGGATTATATCTCGATGGAGAAGATTACGGGAAGATTCTGATGCCGCGAAAATATGTTCCGGAAGATGCGCGAATTGGCGATGTCCTGCAAGTGTTTGTCTATCGGGATTCGGAAGGGCGTTTGGTAGCGACAACGGAGCGACCGTTGATTCAAGTGGGAGAATTTGGCCTTTTGGAAGCGGTCTTTGTCAATTCGTCGGGCGCTTTTATGAATTGGGGCGTTCTGAAAGATTTGCTGGTTCCATTTAGCGAGCAAGCTACGCCAATACGGCAAGGCGACAAGCGTATTGTATATGCATATCTTGACAATGTGACAAAACGGATTGTCGGATCGACAAAATTGAACAAGTATCTCGGAAATAAAATACCACGATATTCGGAAGGAGACGAAGTGTCGATCTTAGTCGTGAAAAAAACCGATTTGGGGTATAAGGTGATTGTCGACAATCTTTTCTGGGGAATGATATATGCGAATGATTTGTTCGATCCCGTCAGCATTGGCGACCGGCTTCCGGCGCATGTGAAATTAGTGCGGGATGACGGGAAAATAGACGTTACGTTGCGGGAAAGCGGCGGCGAGCGAGTGTTTCAACTTGCCCGTCGCATACAAGGCTATTTGGAAGACAATGGCGGAGTGATGCAAATATCCGATTCGTCGTCGCCGGAAGAAATAAAGAGCGTGTTTCAATGTAGCAAAAAGGATTTTAAGAAGGCGCTCGGCTATTTGTATAAGAACGGAAAAATACTGTTGGGTGAAAATGAAGTGCGTTTGTGTGCCGGAAAAGGCAAAAGCCGCCATGGCCGCGGATGAAAACTTTGAAGGAGATGCAATTTATATGGTCCAAATGTAGTATTTTTGTGAAGATTAAAAGGAATATAAAAATATAGCTATATGAAATTTACAGTTCCAAGTAAGACATTGTTGGCTCATTTGTCAGCAGTTAGCAAGGTGGTTAGTCCTAAAAATACGATTGCCATTTTGGATAATTTCTTGTTTACATTGAAAAACAATGTGCTAATAGTGACAGGCACAGACCAAGAGAACACCATCACGGCTCGTATCGATTTGTTGGAGTCGGAAGGAGAGGGCTCTGTGGCAGTCAATGCAAAGCGCATGTTGGATTTGTTAAAAGAATTGCCCGATCAAGGTTTGAAATTTGAAATCAACGACAACAATTTCGAAATTCATTTGGAATACCATAATGGCGACTATAAATTTGTCGGCATTGACGGGCGTGAATATCCCAAAAAGGAAAACACGGCAGAGGAAAAGTTGGAAATGACGGCATCTGCCCAAGAAATAACCAAAAGTATCGAAAGGACAATATTTGCAGTGGGGACAGACCAATTGCGTCCGATTATGATGGGCATACTTTGGGACATTAAGCCGGAAGAAATTGTATTCGTGGCTTCCGACACGCATAAGCTTGTGAGATACACAAACAGCCGTATTGTGCCTAATATTGAAGGCTCATTCATACTTCCTTCGAAACCGGCCGGCATTCTTTCCAATATTTTGGCGAAGGAAACGGAAGATGTGAAGATAATGCTCGATTCGAAAAGTGTTTCGTTTGAAACGCAGACATATACATTGACATGTTTGTTTATCAACGGAAAATATCCAAACTACAATGCTGCCATACCGCAAAACAATCCGTATGAAATCATTGTCGATCGCGTCGTGCTTCTCAATGCCATTCGCCGTGTCGCTGTTTTTGCGACAGAAGGCGGGCTGATTCAATTGGAGATTGCCGATTCGAAAATCTTTATCAAGTCGCAAGATCTTGAATATTCAACTTCTGCAAAAGAATGCGTGGAATGCGATTACAGTGGCGAACCGCTGTCCGTCGGCTTTAATAAAGACAAGATTATCGAGATATTGAGCAACATCGATGTCGATAATATCATATTGAGGCTTTCGGCACCGGGACGTCCCGGGTTGTTCTTGCCAATCGAGCAAGCAGAAAAAGAAGATTGGCTCGCTCTGTTGATGCCGATGGTTGTCCCTAACATGTAGCAAATTATGGAATTAAATCTGAAAAAGCCGTTGGTTTTTTTCGATTTGGAGACAACCGGCGTGAATGTCACGCACGATAGGATAATTGAGATTTCCTATATCAAGGTTTATCCGAATGGGAAAGAAGAGGAAAAAACGTTGCGATTGAATCCTGAGATGCCAATCCCGGCGGAAGCAACGGCCATACACCATATAACGGACGACGATGTCCGAGACAAGCCAACGTTTAAAGACGTGGCAAAGGATTTGGATAAAGTTTTTGAAGGTTGCGACATTGCAGGCTTCAACAGCAATAAATTCGATATTCCGTTGTTGGTTGAGGAATTTTTGCGTGCAGGTATAAATTTCGATGTTTCGAAACGGAAATTCATTGATATTCAAACGATTTTCCACAAAATGGAACAACGCACGCTTGTCGCGGCATATAAATTTTATTGCGGAAAAAATTTGGAAGAAGCACATTCTGCCAATGCCGATACGCGGGCAACTTATGAAGTTTTGAAAGCGCAACTCGACCGATATGGCAATTTGGAAAATGATGTTGATTTCCTTTCAAAATTTTCTTCGCAGAATCGCAATGTGGATCTTGCCGGCAGAATTATTTTGAATGCCGACGACAAGGAAATATTCAACTTTGGCAAATACAAGGGGCAATTGGTCACTGAGGTGTTGAGGAGAGATCCCGGCTATTTTAGTTGGATTTTGCAAGGCGATTTCCCGCAAAACACGAAGAATGTATTGATAAACATAAAGTTGAGGATGAAATAATAATGTTGAAGGGCAAGCATATTATTTTGGGCATTACGGGCGGGATTGCCGCCTATAAGTCGGTCACGTTGCTTCGCTTGTTTGTAAAGGCCGGGGCAGAAGTGCAAGTCGTGATTACTCCTGCCGGAAAAGAATTCATTACGCCGGTTACGTTGTCGGCATTGAGCGGCCGTCCGGTGATCAGCGAATTTTTCACCGCCAATACCGGCACGTGGAACAGTCATGTGGATTTGGGCTTGTGGGCGGATGCCATGATTATAGCACCTGCCACGGCGTCGACAATTGGAAAGATGGCCAACGGCATTGCCGACAATATGCTTGTGACAACATATTTATCGGCGAAATGTCCGGTATTTGTTGCACCGGCAATGGATTTGGACATGTTTCGCCATCCTACGACGGCTCGAAATATCGGATTGCTGAAATCTTATGGCAATCATGTGATAGAACCGGCCGAAGGCGAATTGGCAAGCCATTTGGTTGGCAAGGGTCGGATGGAAGAGCCTGAAAAAATATATGAATTTGTCAATGCTTTTTTTGAAAAAGGAGCGGAACTGAAAGGGAAAAAAGTATTGGTGACGGCCGGCCCGACGTATGAGAAGATTGATCCTGTGAGATTCATAGGCAATTATTCTTCGGGCAAGATGGGCTATGCGTTGGCCGACGAATTTGCTTCGCGTGGCGCGGAGGTTGTGTTGGTTAGCGGGCCTGTTTCGATTGCACCGGAAAATCCTTCAGTCGTCGTCGAGCGTGTGGAATCGGCATTGCAAATGCATGAAGCCGTCATGAATCGTTTGGCGGATATGGACATAGCCGTCATGTGTGCGGCAGTTGCCGACTATCGTCCGGTGAAGCCGTCTGCGTCTAAAATCAAACGTGAAAAGAACGGCTCTTTGCATGTAGAATTGCTTTCGAATCCGGATATCGCGGCAGACACAGGTGCTCGAAAGAGGGAAGGGCAAATTCTTGTCGGGTTCGCATTGGAAACCGATCATGCGGAAGAAAATGCCCTCGATAAGATGAGGCGCAAAAACTTAGACATGATTGTGTTGAATTCCTTGGAAGAAAAGGGAGCAGGATTCGGCGTAGATACCAATAAAGTGACAGTTTTTGATTCAAAGGGTGGCGTATGTCGTTATCCTGTGAAATCAAAAAAAGAAGTGGCTCGGGATATTGTCGATTTAATAGCCGGAAAGCAGAATGAAGAGGATTAGGATAAAAACATTATTATGTCTGTTGGCATTGGGGGCAATGTCTGCCGCAGGACAAGAACTGAATTGCTCAGTAGAGGTTAATTCAGATAAAATCAGCGGTACGGATAAAAGCGTGTTTACAACGTTGCAGACGGCAATCACTGAATATATGAACAACACGCAGTGGGGAAATGCTCAATTTTTGGCAAATGAGCGAATTGAATGCAAGCTGTTTTTTACGATCTCCTCTTACGACGGAACTACGATGTCGGGCGATTTGCAAATACAGTCGACACGCCCTGTCTACAACAGCACGTACACGACAACATTGATTAATTTCAAAGACGAAAATATCGAATTCGATTATCAAGAGAATGAGCCTCTGATATTTTCTGAAAATTCGATGGAAAGCGAGTTGACGGCGATTTTGAATTATTATGCTTATTTGATCTTGGCAATTGATTTTGACAGTTTTTCGCCGAATGGCGGAGAGTCCTATTATGAGAAAGCCGCAAATGTGGTCAATATGGCGCAGAGTTCCGGAGGCAAAGGATGGAAGGCATTTGAGGACAATAGAAACAGAAGCGCGGTGTTGAGCGCTTTCACAGATCCTTCTACCAAAGAAATCCGCACGCTTCTCTACGACTATCATCGCAAAGGATTGGACGAAATGGTGCTTAGCCCGGACAAGGGGAAATCGGTAATAACGAAATCGCTTGAAATATTAAAACAGATTTACGATGTAAATCCCATGTCGGTAGCATTGTCGATGTTTAAAGACGCAAAATTGGATGAGTTGGTTAATGTGTATTCAAAATCCAACATGAGCGAACGCCAATCGGTTTATGAGTTGCTTTATCCGTTGTATCCAACAGAGAGGGAACGGTTGGATAAAATTAAGGAGGAACAACAAACAAATTAAGATTATGTTGCAACAATTGTCAATATCGAACTATGCGCTGATCGACCAATTGGATATTTCGTTCGGCAACGGATTGTCGATAATAACCGGTGAAACGGGTGCAGGAAAATCGATAGTCATAGGTGCTTTGTCGCTGATTTTGGGGCAACGTGCAGACACGAAAGTGATTCGCGACGAGTCGAAAAAAACGGTGGTTGAAGCCACGTTTGATGTTGAATCGTATGATTTGTCCGGTTTTTTTGAAGAAAATGATATAGATTTTGCTCCGGAATGTATTGTCAGACGCGAAATTATGCCTAACGGCCGGACGCGCGCATTTGTCAACGATACTCCCGTCACATTGTCTTTGCTTGGCGAGTTGTCCCAAAAATTGATTGATATCCATTCGCAGCACAGCAATGCTTTGTTGTTGAGGCCTTCTTATCAGTTGAGCGTAATCGATAGCCTTGCCGGCAATAAAGATTTGCTCGCTCGATACAAGGAAGTTTACAACTTGCTTGTTCAGGCTCGTAGGATTTATGAGCAGGAAAAAGAAAAAATTGAAAAGGACAAGCAAGACGAGGAATATATCCGGTTTCAATTAAATCAATTGACGGAAGCCAATTTGGAAATCGGCGAAGAAGATATATTGGAAAAAAAGAAGCGCAAGATTGAAAATCTTGCATTGCTCCAAAATAATCTTTCAGAAACATGCCGGATATTAAACGATGGCGACCGTTCGGTGCTGGAAATGCTATCGGATACGGAGAAACTGGTAGCCGTATTGGAGTCTGTCTATGAAAATGCTTCTGAAATAAGGGATAGGATTGAATCGGCATCAATTGAATTGAAAGACATCGCCGACACTGTGCGGCAGGAACTTTCCGAGATGGACGGCGACATCGGGGAATTGGAGATGATCGACGAGCGATTGAGCTTGATCTACACACTCCAACAGAAGTTTAAAGTGCATTCGGTGGAAGAATTGTTGGCGCTGAAACAAGATATGGAGCAACGAGTTTCTGCAATTGATCATTCCGAAGAAAAGTTGGACGATATGATGCTCCAAATCGAGGCATTGGAGAAGAATGCGAATGCGTTGGCCGATTCATTGTCTCGGGCGAGGAAATCGACTGCCGTTTCTTTCATGGAAAATTTGAAGGAGAAAGCACGCGATTTAGGTTTGAAAAATTTTAATGGGGCAATAGCGTTTGAGCGTGTAGATTTTAGTGCGACAGGTCGTGACAAAATCCGATTTGAAGTGTCTTTCAATGTCAACCGGCATTTGCTGCCGATCGAAGAAACGGCATCCGGAGGCGAAATGTCGCGATTGATGTTGTGCATAAAATCTTTGATAGCGACTAAAATGCAGCTTCCGACGATAATATTCGACGAAATCGATACCGGCGTCTCCGGTGAAATCGCCAATAAGATAGGCGTGATGATGAAAGACATTTCGTCGAGCATTCAAGTGGTCACAATTACCCATTTGCCGCAAGTCGCCGCATTGGGAGATCGTCATTACAAAGTATATAAGCAAGATACAGAGAAAGAAACTGTCACGCGAATGAAAGAATTGGATGCAGAGTCTCGTATCCTTGAAATTGCAGGCATGTTGAGCGGCTCGCAAGTCGATTCGGCAGCTATTGAAAATGCGAAATCATTAATGAAAAATTATTGACAAGATGCAGAATCCGGATTTTATATTTGGACTTCGTGCCGTCGAGGAAGCGATTGCCTCCGGCAAAGAGATTGACAAAATTCTCCTCCGCAAAGATTCGCATGGCGGAATGGAAGATTTTTTCAAGTTGCTGAAAACGCGCCCTGACATTGTGGTGCAAAAAGTTCCGGTGGAACGGCTGAATCGAATTACACGGAAAAACCATCAAGGAGTGATTGCATTCCTTTCGCCGATTGCATATTATGATTTGGAAACGCTCGTGCCTGATTTGTTTGAAGCAGGGCGAACTCCTCTTGTCGTTGTGCTTGACGGTGTGACGGATGTAAGAAATTTTGGCGCAATATCTCGGACGTGTGAATGTTCCGGTGTGGATGCCATAATAATTCCGGAGCGAAACAGCGTCTCGGTCAATGCCGATGCCGTAAAGACTTCGGCCGGCGCGTTGCTCCATTTGCCGGTGGCCCGTGTCAAAAGTTTGGGTTATGCTTTGAAATATTTAAAAGACAGCGGCATCGCGATAGTTGGCGCTACCGAAAAGTCGGAGAAAACATATACGACAGTCGATTACACTTTGCCCACCGCGATTGTGATGGGTGCGGAAGATGTTGGGCTTAGCGCTGACAGTTTGCGTCGTTGCGATGACTTGGTCGGCATTCCCATGAAAGGGAAAGTCAATTCATTGAATGTGTCTGTGGCTGCCGGAATTATGATTTATGAAGCAGTGCGGCAACGCATGAATGCCGGGGTTTTTTGAATAATTGTCGTAAAAGCGGTATCTTTGCACAAATTATAGATTATGATAAATCGCATTCTGATTAGGATAAAAGTGGTGCAAATGCTTTATGCTTATTTGCTTTCCAAAAGCGATATGCGAATGCAAGACGCATTGAAAGAATTGCGCAAAAGTTTGGATAAAGCATACGAATTGTATCATTACTTGTTGTTGCTTCCGGTGGAATTGACTCGTTTGCAGGAGTTGAGAATTGACAATGCACGAAATAAATATTTGCCAACGCCGGAAGATTTGAATCCGAATATGAAATTTGTGGAAAATCGTTTCGTTGCGAAAATGCGTCAAAGCGAAATGATGCAGGAGTTCTTGAAAACGACCCCTCTTTCATGGCGGAAGAACGACATTTATTTGCGACTGACGCTCGATAAGATTTTAAATTCCGATATATACAAGGCTTATATGGAAACTCCGCAATCGGATTTGGCATCAGATTGCGAATTGTGGAAAGATTTAATGAAAAAGGTGATATTTCCGGACGATGAGCTTTGCGACGTGTTGGAAGAAGAATCCGTGTATTGGAACGATGATCTTGAAACCATAGGGACGTTTGTGTTGAAAACGATTCGTCGTTTTGCCGACGATGGGTACGACAAATTGTTGCCTCAGTTCAAGGACGAAGAAGACAGCCGTTATTCCGAACGGTTATTCCGCAATGCGGCTGAGCACGAGTCTGAATACATGGCATTGATTGACAAGTTTGTGGTGAAAGACTCTTGGGATACGGAACGATTGGCTTTTATGGATGTTGTTATTTTGCTGACAGCGATTGCAGAAGTCGAAAACGAGCCTTCGGTCCCGACCAAAGTGACACTGAACGAATATATTGAAATTTCAAAATATTACAGCACGACAAAAAGCGGTGCTTTTGTTAACGGAATTTTGAATTCAATTATAAATTATCTAAAAAAAGAGGGACTCTTAAATAAAGAATAAATAATATCCTATCTTTGCATAAAACAATTAAAAAAATATAAGTATGCAGTTCAATTCAATTTTGTTGGCAGCGGCAGACAATGCCGGAATGATGAATATTTTATTCATTGTTGTGCTGATTGCAATTTTTTATTTTTTGATGATTCGTCCTCAAAACAAGAAGCAAAAGGAAATAGCAAACTTCCGTAAATCGC
>UQKE01000051.1 GCA_900541555.1 uncultured Porphyromonadaceae bacterium
CGGTCAACCCCTTCGGCTCTATCGAGCCACTTCCCCTATATCGCCATTGGCATGGCGACACAGAGGAAGACATTGTCGGTAGCAGTTGATGGTTTATGGTTTAGGGTTGAGAATTTATGGTTGAGTTGCACATAACCGTGCGTTTTCCAGTTTCTCATCCCTCAACCCTCAACTAAATAAAGCCGCTTCGCGGCTGACGGTCAACCCCTTCGGCTCTATCGAGCCACTTCCCCTATATCGCCATTGGCATGGCGACACAGAGGAAGACATTGTCGGTAGCAGTTGATGGTTTATGGTTTAGGGTTGAGAATTTATGGTTGAGTTGCACATAACCGTGCGTTTTCCAGTTTCTCATCCCTCAACCCTCAACTAAATAAAGCCGCTTCGCGGCTGACAGGCGAACCCCTTCGGCTCGCAGGCTCGCCACTTCCCCTATATCGTCGGCGGCGCGGCGACACAGGGGGAGACATTATGTGTTCGCTTTTCTGCTAACTGTGAAGCGCGGCATTATCCATGGGAACATGAAGACATTGCTACGTTTCCGCTCTCTCGACTATGAAGCGCAGCATCGACCATAGAGCAACATTGCCGGTAGCGGCTGGTGTTTAGAGTGTCATTTTTATGCAAAATAATCCTGACGGATTATGTTGGCACCCCTACCCGCGCCGGAGCGCAGTCTCCCCTATGCTTCGCAAACAGAGGTGGACATTGTTGTGTTTCGGGAATCAACTATGAGGCGGTTTGTCGATGTCGGTGCATTTGTTTTTGAGGCATGGAATCTATCTTTTTGCACTGCAATTATTCCGCCGACAATGCAAGCCGCAAACCGAAGTTGAAATACTCAAAATACACAGGAGAAATACTGCATCTATTCTTAATGCGGAAAAAATCCTTATAGCTAAGGGTTGCATCACCACCTCTATGCACGTAATCCGTACCGCTGCGCGGTCCTGTCGGATTCGTTTGTGGCGTGGTTGGATAAGGAGCATACCAATTGGAAACCCATACTGTTGCATTGCCGCTCATGTCGTAGAGGTAGAGTTCGTTGGGCTTCTTTGTGGCGACGGGATGATAATGGCCGCCACTATTTTCGTAGTACCATGCCACTTCGTTTAAGTCGTTGCTTCCGGCATAGATATAGCCTCGGCTTCGATTCCCGCCCATGGCGGCGTATTCCCATTCGGCTTCCGTGGGCATTCGGAATTTCAGCCCTGTCAATTCGTTTAGGCGGTTGATAAATGTTTGCCATTCATCCCATTTGGCATCCATGGGCTTGTTGTCGCCACGATTCTCATATCTCATCGATGGTAAATTTCCCATGACGGCTTTCCATAAGGCTTGCGTCACTTCGGTTTGCCCGATGTAGTAATCGCTCAGCGTCACTTGGTGCTCGGCTGTATCAGTATCACTATCGGAATTGTCGCCCATGATGAATGTGCCGCCTTCCACCAAAATCATGGTGAACGATACGCCGTTTGCAGTGAAAGTCCGACCATATTTATCCATAAATTCTTGCTTTGCAGCTTCGGCTTGCCGAACTTTTTCCAATTTCCGGTGGCGTTCGGCTTCTTCGCGTTCTCGGATTGCGTTGTCGCAAGCGGAGATTCGGGCGGCGATGTTGTTTTGCTTGGGCTTGTCGGGGCAGGCGGATGCTGCCGCATAGTGCCGGCGGGCTTCGGCGTAGCGTCCTTGCCGATAGAGTTGCTCGGCTTTATTGTAATTCGTTGTGTAGCATCGGGTTTGCGCAATGATTTCTACCCCCCCCCATACTGATAATCAGTGAGATAGATAAAATGGAGATTGCTTTGGATAAAGTGTTCATTGAGATGGATGTTAAGTCAGTTTTGCAAAAATAAACAAAAACTTGCGACATGCAAAAAATGTGGCTGCCAAAATATGGCTTGTTTTGAACGGCTTTTCTGTTTTGCTCCGACTCGCGGAAATATTGCTATGTGGCTAATGGCGGAAATGTATTTGTCAAAGGTTGGAATGTAGCAATGTTCGAAATGGTTGAGGGTTGAGAGTTTATGGTTGAGAGGTCGGCGAAGTTGGCAACCGCGTAATGTCCTCCTCTGCCGCGCGGAGCGCGGATAGGGGAGGTGCCGCAGGCGGAGGGGTTCGGATAGAATCAACATTGCAACTTTGTCAAACTTGCAGAAAAGCCGCTTTGCGGCTGACGGTCAACCCCTTCGGCTCGCAGGCTCGCCACTTCCCCTATATCGCGCTGACGCGGCGACACAGGGGAAGACATTGCCGGTAGCGGTTGAGGTTGAGGGTTGTGAGCTGGGTTGTGTAATGCCACAATAAACCTTAATCATTAACCTTTTAGCGCTTGATTTTTAAATCTTCTGCTTTGTTGTCTGTTTTCTTATGCATTCTTGCAGAAAATAAATTGCATTTGACTCTTGAAAAATGGTGCAAAATTCGTATATTCGCCTTTGAAAAATCTAATTGCTATGACCGGAATAAGCAGAATGCTTGCATTCATCAATGAGTTGAAAATAAACAACAATCGACCGTGGTTTGCAGCACATAAAGGCGAATACGACGCGATACGGAAAGCCTGTATCGCGGAGATAGAAACATTGTTGACTTTGTTGTCGCGCATCGATTCCAATCTTGTCAACGTTACGCCTGAGGAATGCATTTACAGGATTTATCGCGACATACGATTCTCTCCGGACAAATCGCCATTCAAGACCCATTTCGGCATCGTCTTGGCAAAAGGCGGGCGGAAAAGCAAAGAAGCGGGTTATTATTTGCACATAGAACCGGAAGAATGCGCGCTTTATGGCGGCGTATGGTTTCCCGAACAGCCGGTTCTTAAATTTTTGCGACGTAACATCTACGACAATATGGATGAATTTTTGGAGATTCTGAATGAACCGGTGTTCAAGAAGAATTATCCTGCTCTTGTCGGCGATTCGTTGAAAACCCTTCCGCAAGGTTATCCGAAAGATTGCGAGCATGGCGATATCATCAAGATGAAAGAGTTTTTAGTGATGAAGCGTTATAAAGAAAACCTTTTTGAGCAAGACGGATGGCAAAAGAAGGTGGCAGGCGATGTCCGTGTGATGAAGCCTTTTGTCGACTTCTTGAACTATGCTTTTGAAGAGTGGCGAATGGTGTGAATTTGTCAAGTTGCAGTATAACAGTGTTGTACTCGTCTTTTTGCACAAAAATAGCGCTTGTGTGCCGAACTTTAAATAGTCGTAAAAACGAAAAATGAAGAAGAATTTGCTATAAATTTGCAATAACGATTAACAAACAAATACGAAATACTATGGCGAAAATCAGAGGCGCGGTTACAGTGAACGTGGAGCGATGCAAAGGATGCGGCGTGTGTATCGCGGCGTGTCCGACGCAAACTTTGTCGCTGCAACCAAAAGAAGTGAACAACAGGGGCTACCATTTTGCCTATATGTCGAATCCGGAAGCGTGCATTGGCTGTTCGAGCTGTGCGCTTGTTTGTCCGGACGCTTGCATAGAGGTATATAGAGCTCGGGAAAATTAATCAGAAATTTAAAGAAGCGTTCTTATGGAAAAAGAAATACGGTTGATGAAAGGCAATGAAGCTCTGGCGATGGCAGCCATCCGCTACGGGGCCGATGCCTATTTCGGTTATCCGATTACACCCCAGTCGGAGGTGTTGGAAACGTTGATGTCGGAGCAGCCATGGGAAACGACGGGCATGGTCGTTTTGCAGGCGGAAAGCGAGGTGGCATCGATAAATATGGTTTATGGCGCGGCAGCGGCCGGCAAAGTGGTGCTTACTTCTTCGTCGAGTCCCGGCATCAGCTTGATGGCAGAAGGACTTTCCTACATTGCAGCGAGCGAATTGCCGGCATTGGTGATCAATGTGCAGCGCGGCGGGCCGGGATTGGGCACGATCCAACCGTCGCAAGCAGATTATTTCCAAGCTACAAAAGGTGGCGGACACGGCGATTATCATTTTATTGTGCTTGCTCCGTCGTCGGTGCAAGAAATGTGTGATTTCGTCGGCCTTGGTTGGGATTTGGCGTTTAAGTATCGTACGCCGGCAATGATCCTTGCCGACGGCGTTGTGGGGCAGATGATGGAAAAAGTGACGCTTCCGCCGCAACGTCGGCGATTGACCGACGACGAGGTGCGGGCTCGCTGTCCGTGGGCGGCTACGGGTCGCACGCCCGGGCGCGAACGCAACGTCATCACTTCGCTTGAACTGGATTCGGCGAAAATGGAAGTGAACAACGAGCGTTTTCAAGCCACTTATCGCCGTATAGAGGCGAACGAAGTGCGGTTTGAGACTTATGCCACCGACGATTGCGATTATTTGATCGTGGCGTTCGGCTCGATTGCGCGCATTAGCCGCAAGGCTGTGGAAATGGCGCGAAAAGACGGCGTAAAGATTGGCGTTTTGCGTCCGATTACGTTGTGGCCGTTCCCTTATGAAGAAGTCAAAAATCTGGCGCAACGTGTGAAAGGCATTCTCGTGCCGGAATTGAATGCAGGGCAAATGATTGAAGACGTGCGTCTTGCCGTAGACGGCGCTGTCCGCACGGAGCATTTCGGCCGGCTTGGCGGCATCGTGCCTACTCCCGATGAGATTTTGAATGCGTTCTATGAAAAGATTTACGAAAAATAAAAAAGCGTTCCTATGGATATCAATGATATAATCAAACCGGAAAATCAGGTTTACAAAAAACCGTCGTTGATGAACGACAACCACATGCACTATTGCCCCGGATGCAGTCATGGAGTGGTGCATAAATTGGTGGCGGAATTGATAGAAGAAATGGGATTGGCAGACCGTTCGGTGGGTGTTGCGCCGGTTGGTTGTGCCGTGTTTGCCTACAACTATATAGACATCGATTGGATCGAAGCAGCCCATGGGCGCGCTCCGGCAATTGCAACGGCAGTGAGCCGGTTGTATCCGAAGAATTTGGTGTTTACCTATCAAGGCGATGGCGATTTGGCTGCCATCGGAACTTGCGAAACGATTCATGCTGCCAACCGTGGTGAAAACATCACGATCATTTTCATCAACAATGCCATTTACGGCATGACGGGCGGGCAAATGGCTCCGACCACCTTGCTTGGCATGAAAACATCGACCACGCCTTACGGACGGCGTGTGGACTTGAACGGTTATCCGTTGAAAATAGGCGATTTGCTTGCGCAGCTGGACGGTACATGCTATGTGACGCGGCAAAGCGTGCATACGGCTGCCGCAGTGCGTAAAGCGAAAGCTGCTTTGAAGAAAGCATTCCAAAACACGTTGGACAAACGAGGCACTTCGGTGGTTGAAATCGTGAGCACTTGCAACTCCGGTTGGAAATTGTCGCCGGTGGAAGCCAACAAGTGGATGGAAGAGCATATGTTTGAAAAATACCCGATGGGCGATTTAAAAAATGTATAAGTTATGAAGGAAGAAATCATTATAGCCGGATTCGGCGGGCAAGGCGTGCTCTCAATGGGTAAGATATTGGCTTATTCAGGATTGATGGAGGACAAGGAGGTGACATGGATGCCGGCTTATGGCCCTGAACAACGGGGAGGAACGGCAAATGTGACGGTGATCATCAGCGACGATCCGATTAGTTCGCCAATTCTGAATCAATACGATGTGGCAGTGGTGTTGAACCAACAGAGCCTTGACAAATTTGAGAGCAAGGTGAAGCCCGGTGGCATTTTGATATACGATAATTATGGAATCCATCGTGCTCCGGAACGCACGGACATTCGTGTGTATAACGTGGAGGCCATGGAAGCCTCGTTCGACATGCAGAATGCCAAAACCTATAATATGATTGTGTTGGGCGCATTGTTGAAAGTGTGCCCGATGGTCAAAATGGAAAGCGTATTGGCAGGGCTTCGCAAGTCGTTGCCGGAACGGCATCATAAGCTTATCCCGATGAATGAAGAAGCAATACGCAAGGGAATGGCCTTGATCAAGGAGTAGCACCCTTCCGCGTGGAGATAGCAACGGAGCGCAAGGCTATTTAGGCATAGGTCTTGCGCTCCGTTGTTTTTGTCTTGTTTGGTTGCTTGGTTATTTGGCAAGCAATTTGTCGATCTCGGCAGCAAGTTGTTCGCCCACTAATCCGCGGAATGCGATAGTGCCGTCGGGGGCAAAAACTACAATATGCGGAATGCCGCGTACGCCGTAGATGTCGGTCGGAATGGTTTGCGCGTTGTCGATGACAGCCCATGGGATTTGCTGCTCTTCAATGCAGCGTCGGGTATCGTCGGGTTCGTCCCATACGGCAACGCCAACCATTGTCAACCCTTTTCCATTGTATTTTTCATAGATTTTTTTCAGCGTAGGCATTTCGCGCATGCAGGGACCGCACCAGCTTGCAAAGAAATCGAGCAACACGTAATCGCCTTTGCCTACGTAGTCGGACAATTTCTTTTTTGTGCCGTTGCTTGTCGTGATTTCAAAGTCTGTGAACATTTTTCCGGCAGCAGTTTTTTCGAGCGATTCGGCCATTTTTTTATAACTCTTGACGATGTTGGAATTTTTCATCCATTCGGGAGATTCGGCCAACATGCTGTCGATTTCAGCCACAGTCATTCCGTCGGCAATTTGCATGAACAAGCCGTAGCCGATGGCATTGTCTTTGTTTTCCGCAAATTTTGTTTCCAGATAATCTCCGATTGCGGCAGAAGTTTCGGCTTGATATTTTTCGGCTTCGGCCATCATCTCGTTTGCCGGTTTTCCGGAACGAGAGAGTTGGCGCATTTTTTCTCGGTAATTGTTGTAAAGGCTGTCGAGATTGGCTGAGATTGCTTCGTTTTTATCGTTGAGCGGCGATCCGAGCACTTGGCCTTTTTCATTGATGGAAAGGTTGCCCGGCTCGAAAATGAATGATGCAACTTTACGCCCTTCGATTGCCAATGCAGCCGGCAGAGCTGTGCCGGTCGTCTTTGTGGAGAATGCGAATTTTCCGTTTTTGATTACGGCGCTGTCGAGCGGCTGGTTGTTGTCGAAGTTGACGATATATATTTTTTTGCCATTGAAGGATTCATCCGGAATAGAGCCGCTTAGGCGGCACACTGTGTCTTGCGCGATCAACGTCGTAGCACATGCGACGATGGCGCATACGGTCGAAATCATTTTTTTCATTTGCTTATTTTATTTATAAAGGAATCTTCGTATTGAACGTTTTGGTGTTTTTTCAAATTCTTGCTCCATTATTTCGAAATCGGCGATTTGCGAATATGCGGGCAAATCTTTGTTGAGCAACACGATGTTTTCTTTCATGATGTCCGGCAGCTTGTCGGCTTCGATGCCTTGTTGCGCAGCGGTTTCGTAGTCGGGATGAATAAGCGCGACGAGATGTTGCTGGCGGTCGACGATGAGAGATTCGTTGACATAAGGCATGTTGTTCAATTGTTGCTCTATTTCTTCCGGATAAATATTTTGTCCGGACGGGCCAAGTATGAGGTTTTTGTTTCTGCCTCGAATATAAATGAAACCGTCGCTGTCGACGTTGCAGATGTCGCCTGTATGGAGCCATCCGTCGCGAAGCGCGTCGGCCGTTTCCTGCGGATTCTTGTAGTATCCGAGCATGACATTGCTGCCATGCACGAGCAATTCGCCGGCGATGTTTTCCGGATCGGGCGAATCGACTTTTATTTCGATGTTGCTTACCGGCAGGCCGCATGCGCCGGGCCTGTTGATTTCATGCCCTGCATAGGATATGAGGGGTGCACATTCGGTCATGCCGTATCCCACGGTGTAGGGGAATCCGATGCGTCGCAGGAATCGTTCGACATCGGCGTTGAGCGCCGCTCCGCCAATGATGATTTCGAAAAGTTGGCCTCCAAATGTTTCTGTCAGCCGTTCTTTGATTTTGCCGAGTAGCCGGTCGTTGACAAACGGGACAGTCAGCAAGAGTTTCATGTATGGTTTTTCAAGCAAAGGGAAAACTTTTGTCTTGATGATTTTTTCAAGAATCAGCGGCACTGTCACGATGAGGCGCGGACGAGTGGAAGCGAAAGCATCCATGATGATTTTCGGCGACGGAATGCGTGTCAGGAAAAACACATGGCATCCTTTGGACAGCGGATGAAGCAATTCGATCGACAATCCGAGCATGTGAGCCAAGGGCAGCATGCATATTGTTTTGTCGCCCGGTCCGAGGAATGAAAGTTTTGTTAGTGCAAAATCGATATTGGACGAAATGGCACGGTAGGGGATCATCACGCCTTTGGAAAGACCGGTGGAGCCGGATGTATAGTTGATGATGGCGAGTTGTTCCATGTCCGGCTTCTTGTAGATCACGTCTTCGCGAGTGAACCGTTCGGGATAGCGTTTGCCGAAAAGTTCGTTGAGATGGGCTCGTGCGTAGTTGATGCTTTCTTGTTTGGAGAAAAGCAGGCTGTAATCGGAGATGTCGAACACACCATCAATCTGCGGCGTTTTGTCCACGTCAAGATGTTCGAAGATATGGACATCGGTAAACAAGATGCGTGAATCGGAATGATTTAAGATATGGTGGACAGAATCCGGTTTGAATTCGTGAAGTATCGGAACGGGTACGGCTCCGTAGGTCAATGCGGCAATGAATGCAACTGACCATTGCGTGCTGTTTTTCCCGCAAAGTGCAATTTTATCGCCTTCTACGATGCCGGCTTGTTCAAAAAGCAAATGAAGTTTTGCCACTTTTCGCGCAATATCGCGGTATTGCAGCGAAATTCCATTAAAATCGGTCAACGCCAATTCTTCCCAATATTTGCGGACGGCGTTTTCTATAATTTGATTGATGTGTAGCATCAAATATGAAATTTTTATTATTATAGTGCAAATATAGTGAAAGTTGAGTGCAAAACAATCAAACTTGTTTGAAATTGTTTTGCCGAAACGCATCCTATATTATCCAAATATAGCTGAAAGTCGAGTGCAGAAGAGAAAAGAATTTATTCTTATTCAAAACGTAGCAATGTCTCCCTTTGTTATGCGAACCAAATAGGGAGGGTCCGCACTTTGCGTGTGAATAGAGCAGGCCATTGAGCGCATGGAAGAATGTTATCTTGTCTGTGTAAGGGGATGGCGTGGTGTTTAGAATACGTAGGAGAGCATGAGCATGATGTCGGTTTGATGGCTTTTTATGATTGGTTGGTTTGTTCCCCAATTACCATAGTTCATGAACATGTAATAGTCAGTGCGCCTGAAATAATTATTCAAGCACAATGTAGCGAAGACATTTTTCCATAGCTTGTAGTTGATGCGGGCTTCTGTATGGATAAAAGATGTTTTGGAATTGTCGCCTTGCACATCAACAGGTTTTCCCGACGGGGTGGCAGACCAATCGACAGTGTGATCGTAGGAATTCCATGTGTACAATCGATAATATTGGCTTGAAATGGATGCTGACAGTTTTTTTTGGAACAATGTCAGATTTGCGCCAAATTTAAGGGAGAAACCGGAAGCCCAATTATAGTTTCGATGGTAGAAACGATAATAGTCGCTCAATATCCCTCCGAGAATCACGCCGTTTAGATGCGTATACGCGTCGACCATCCATTGGGGATCATTGTCGTACTTGAACATGAGGCCGCTTCCGATTGAAGCCGGACTTCCCAACTTATATGGGACATTGCAGGGTCTGAGCGGATTTTCCGGAGTTTGGAGGCTGATTGTGTCGGAATCAAAAAAGTCGAAATGTTGGTACATTCCGAGCGATAGGTTGTATTTGCGCGAGTCGACTAATTCGCGCGACAACAGCCGTCCTTGTATCTCGATGCGGCTCAGCAGAGGCTGGGTTGGCATTAAATTCAATTCGCCATGGAAGGAAAAATAGTCGTATGGCGTTTTCGATGAAGCAAAGCGGTCGCCGTATGTAATGTCGATTTGGGCAATGCCTCCAAATTTCGCAAGCCTGTCCTCGTTGTGGAATGCCAACAAACGCGTTCCGGCTGAAAAATTGATGCTGATTGGAGGCATCCCGAAGCGGCGGCCGGAAGTAGGGCGCTTTTCCCATGCTTGCCCTGTGACTATTCGCGTGAAGCCGCGCATCGGGGAAATCAGAAATGCGGCAGTTTCGCGTCCAAACCGTTCCCATCCTTTCGTGCGGTCGTCCAATACCAAATCGGATGTCCGATAAAACACTTCTCCAAGTGCGGCTCCGCCGATTGGAGTGGCGATAATGTCGTTTGTGGATGGATATTCGCTTTCCATGAAAAGCTCCCACATGGCGCTTCCTCCAATGGCAAAAAGTTCCGACTGCCAAAAGTTATAGCCGTTGGAGCGTCCTGCGTTGTAGAATAGCGAACCGTTGTAGGGATGGGCGAACATGTTTGTGTTCAGATGGTCGTCGTCCCAATCGAACCCATGTTTGAAATTTTCTTTTATCGTGTTCCAATTAATATAGGCATAATGCCCTTTAAGGGCATATCTGTCGAACGCCCAAAGCCCGATGTTGAATCCGACAGTTTCGCCTGCCGCCCTCCAAAATGATTTTTTCTCAAATCTTGCCACGTCGGCGCTGTCGGGCTGCACAGGATCGCTGACGACATGTATGAACGGAAACACTTTTTCGCCTTCGATTTCCTGTTGGATACATGCAACACTGTCGGCCGGTTCTGTTGCCGATGCGAGCATGGGCAACAAACAGAACATGCAGATTAAAAGAAATTGTCGCATTGTGTACGAGGCGCGCTTTTTATTCAAATATGTGTTTGAGCCGGCTGAATATCCGGTGTTTGTCGTTTTCAGACGGTTTGAAATTTTGCGATTCGCGCAGCGACTCAATCATTCTTTTTTCTTCCGACGATAAATGTTCGGGCGTATAAATCATCACGTTGATTAATTCGTCGCCGACTTCGCGTCCGTGCATCGACGGAATGCCTTTCCCTCTCAAACGGAGAATTTTTCCTGATTGCGTGCCGGGCTCGATTGTGACGCGGGCTCGCCCGTCGACAGTCGGCACTTCCACTTTTCCGCCTAACACGGCTGTCGGGAAGTCGAGAACGAGATTGTAGGTGATGTCGTTTTCGTCGCGCATCAGTTGCGGGTCGCGTTCTTCGCTGATTTGAATGAGCAAATTGCCCGTGACGCCGCCGCGCCGTGCCGCGTTGCCCTTTCCTTCCATGCGGAGCGTCATGCCGTCGGCCACGCCTGCCGGTATGTTGACTGTCACGATTTCTTCTTTGCGCTCCACGCCTTCTCCATGGCAATGCGGGCATTGTTCGGATATGATTTTTCCTTCTCCATGGCAATCGGGGCATGGCGACGTGGTTTGCACGGAGCCGAGAATTGTGCGTTGCACCCGAGTAACCATGCCTGTCCCGTGGCATGTGGAGCATGTTTTGAATGCATTTCCGTCTTTCGCTCCCGTGCCGTGGCAATGGTCGCATGCGACATAGCGGTTGATTTTGAATTTTTTTGTCACGCCGTGCACGATGTCTTTTAGCGAGACTTTGACATTGATTCTCAAATCGCTTCCGCGATTGACAGGGCGTCCTCCCGCTCGCGAGCCGCCAAAGCCCCCAAATCCGCCAAAACCGCCGAAGATGTCGCCAAATTGCGAGAATATGTCTTCCATCGACATGCCTCCGCCGCTATAACCTCCAAACCCTTGTGGGCCCATGCTTGGACCGTATTGGTCGTAACGGGCGCGTTTGTCGGGATTGCTCAACACGTCGTAGGCCTCGGCCGCTTCTTTGAATTTTTCTTCGGCTTCTTTGTTGCCCGGATTTCTGTCCGGATGGTATTGGATGGCTTTTTTGCGGTAAGCTTTCTTTATCTCTTCGGCTGTCGCTTTTTTGTCGACGCCCAACACTTCATAGTAGTCTCTTTTTTCGCTCATTGCGTTAATCCTCCATGTTTATTGACCGACAACCACTTTGCTGTGGCGCAATACTTTGTCGTGCATCATATAGCCTTTCTGAACGGTGTCGATGACTTTCCCTTTTTTGCTCTCGTCGTCGGTGGGGAAAGTTGTGACCGCTTCATGAAATTCCGTGTTGAAATCGGCATCTGTTGAGTTGATTGGCGTGACGCCGTTTTTCTCCAAATATTTCATGAATTTGTTGTAAATCAAGATGATTCCTTCTTTGATGCTGTCGATGTCGGAACTTTCTTCGGCAGCTTGCATGGCGCGCTCGAAATCGTCGACGACCGGCAACAACTCTTTCATGGCATTTTCGCCTGCATTTTTTATTAATTCGGCTTTTTCTTTTAATGTGCGCTTACGGAAATTGTCGAATTCCGCGAGGAGAAACATGTACTCTTTTTTCTCTTTTTCAAGAGATTCTTTTGTCGTTTCCAACTCATTTTGCAGTTTTTCCTCATCGGTCATTTCTTCCTTTTCCGGCGCATCGCTTTGCTCCTGAGCTGTTTCGGCAGTCGCTTCTTCGGCATTTGCCTTTTTATTTTTCAATTCGTTGTCTTCGTTTTTTGATTTCTCTGACATGATTATATCGTTTTATTATTTTCTGACTATTATTCCTCTTTTATCAAAAAGTCTGCCAAACTTGCAGAAGCCTCGGATGCTACAATTTGAGTTTGAATAGACGTTTGTGTGCACAGCGGGCAGCGAATTGGTCTGCCATATTGTCATTATCGTAAAGACCGAAAATGGCAGACCCCGACCCCGACATGGATGCATAGTAGGCACCTGATGCATAGAGAGATTTTTTTATTTCTTCCAATTCAGGAAATTTTGGGAATATGCTTGCTTCGAAGTCGTTGGATAGTGCATGTTTCCACTCGTGGGGATCGAGCGCGACGATGTCTGCAATGTCGTTTTCGGGAATTTTTGGCGTTGTGCCGGCATAGGCGAGTGCGGTCGGGATTGAAATTTCCGGTTTTATGACAACTATCATGCTCCCTTTCAGGGATACTTGTGCCAGTGAGAAAATATTTCCGATGCCTCGCGCAATCATGGGACGATTGTAGATGAAAAACGGGCAGTCGGCACCAAGCGCGACTGCTCTTTTTGCCAATTCTTCTTCATCCAATCCGAGTGCGTGCATTTCGTTCAACATCTTTAACAAGAACGCAGCATCGGCCGAGCCACCGCCAAGTCCGGCCCCGTCGGGAATATGCTTGTATAGGTGGATGGCGGCATTCGGAAGGTGGAATTCTTCCGCCATCAAGCGATAGGCTTTCACTACCAGATTCTTTTCAGGCGGGCAATCGACAGGATTGCCATAAAGGAAAAGTTCCGTTTCCGGAGCAGGTATGATTTCAACCGCGTCGACAAGCGGAATGGGGTAGAATATGGTTGAAATGTCGTGATAACCGTCGGGGCGTTTCCGCTCGATGAAAAGGCCTAAGTTGATTTTGGCATTCGGGAATGTGATCATTTTTCTATTTTTTTAGCGATGGGCATTTTGTCCAAAAATCGAGATAACGGCGTGCGATTTGGCGATAGTCGTGATGGCGTTCGACGTAGAGGCGGCTTTCTTGGGAAAGTTTTGTGATTTGTTCGGGATGCAAGACGAGCTGTTCGAGCCGGTGGAACACGTCGGTTTCGTCGGGTAGCACGTTGACTATGGGGCGGAGTTCTTTTTCTCCGATGATGTCATAATTTTCCGGTTCTCCGCCGCCGACAAGCACCAAACCTTTTGCCATGGCGAGCAATCCGTTCATGGCCGGCGTGTACGAATAGAGTTGGTCGAGCAGCACATCGCTGCCGTCCATTAATTTTTGATATTCGGCGAAAGGCACAGATTCGGCTTTGACAATTTCGCAACGGTTGGGATATTTTTCTTTGATTCTTTCCAAGGCGCGGAGCATGATGTCGGTGCCTTTGTATTGATGTCGAGTTTTCTGTATGCCTATGAAAAACCGCACGATGCCTGACGGATTTTTTATTTCGAATTTTATTTCCCCGACTTCTATCGGGAATGGGATAAACGTCGTTTTTTCAGGGAAAACGGGATGATAACAAGCATAGTATTCGTACAGTCCGGCGATAATGCCGTCGCAGTCGTTGGCAATTTCTTGATTCAACTTTCCTTTTTCCGTTCCGATCCAATCTTCAATTTCTGTGAGCGCGGCATTGTCGGTGCGGAGCTGCGAGCCGATGTTGAAATCGGAATATCGGAATGTCGATGTTGTCCGGCATGTGTTAATCCAATAGTAATCCATTCCGTATGCGCCTAAAAACATTTTTTTATTGTTTTGCCGCAGATATTGGTATATGGGGCGGATGCGTTCGGCTTTGAGTTCGAAAAACAGGGGGTTTATGATTTGCACGATGTCGTAGCCTTTCATTTTCCGAAGCGCGGCTTTCACTTGCAAGAGATAGCTCACGGAATCGAGCAATTTGTTGGACTTTCTGACAAGCGACACATCGCGGCGATAGTTTTTCCAAAAATCGCCGTTGGATGCCACGCATACTTTGTGGCCCAATGCTCTCAGCCCTTCGGCAAGCGTCCAATGCACATTGCTATATTCACCTAAAAGCAGTATTTTCATCGTTGTTTCAGTAAAAATCTCATAATTCGCAGTTTCCAACGTTTGTTTGTCAGCAGGCGGAACAAATTGTATTTCCAAGAGTAATGCCTGCGAGGAAGCGGATAGCAACCAAGCGCGTGCAGCTCTTTCAGCTCCGCGCAAATGAAATCGAAGTTCGGAGCGTTTTTCAGCACGGAGTAGATCACGCTGAGGGCCAATTGCTCATAACGGCGAAGCAATGCGGTTTGCGTCAATGCGTCTTTGGCTGTTTTGCCGGAGTTTTTGAGCCTTTTCAGGATGTAGCGCAAATCGGCAAATCGTTTTGCGATAGTGGCAGGATTGCTTGTGTTGATAATGGAATGGGGACGCTGGTAATAGGCATAGGTTGTGATGCCGGTCGTAATCGTCGTTTTTGCATTTGCCAACAATCGCGGTGTGAAATCTTCGTCTTCGTGATAAATTCCGGGGTGGAATTGTAGTCCGGCAAGGATTCGACGTTTAAATACGTAGCTCCATGCTCCTCCGAAAAAGCTGTGAGCCGCCATGAATGCCGCCCCCGATTCAAATGATTCGCAGCGGAGTTTCTGTGGGCGGATATGTTCAATGCCGCTTGACGCAACTTTTTTGAAGTTTGAAATAGCGATGTCCGGTGTTTTTTCATTTAGAATATCGACAACCAGTCGGTATGTGCAAGGAAAAAAGTAGTCGTCGGCATCGATAAATTGGATGTATTCTTTTGACGCAAGGCGAATGCCGGCGTTGCGAGCTTCGCTAAGTCCTGCATTTTCTTGGTAGCAGTACAGAATGCGGTTGTCGTCAAATTCAGCCAACCATTTTTGCGCATGGCTTTGCGGCGTGCCGTCGTCGATGACGATGATTTCCATGTCGGCGTCGAGGCGAGCATCGAGTATGCTGCCGACGGCCCGAAGCAGCAATTCTTTTGGAAGGTCGTAATAGGGTATGATGAAACTGATGGAGGATCGCATTGCCATTTAAGAAAGTAATTTGAAAAATGCAGATTTGCCAAACGTAAGCCATAAGGCGGCTTTGATTCGCCGTCGTGCCGATTGCCGGCGTTTGAGGTATTTAAATCGCAATTTGTAGCATGGGATTTGGATTTCTCCGCCGGCACGTGCCACTTCTATTTGCCGATCGAGCATTTCCATGAACAGATTGTAAAGACGGTCTTCGGCGAAGCGGCAATCGTTGCGCAAAAAAAGGAACAATTTGATGTTGGCATCGAGCAAATCATTATGTTTCTGCAATGTTGATGTTTGCGTGATGGCATTCGCATTCTCAGTGCAATAATAGTAGCAGCCCGACGATGACACGGCTATCGTCCCTGCTTGATGGAGAACGTATGGGACGGTATGCAGGTCTTCGAAAAATTTCCCGACAGGGAATCGCGTCGCCTCCCATAGATCGCGGCGGAAGATTTTGTTCCATGCATAGCCATGCACGTAGCCTTGGCGTGCGATCCAATCTTCGAACGATTCTGTATTGTAGCTGTCGGAAACGGGGGCATAGTATTTTTCAGCGTTTCCTTCGAGTTTCTTTACCGGAAATTCGACACAATCGGCATTCGTCGCTTCCAAGATTTTCAAATTGGCTGCGTATGTGTCGGGGGCAATAAAATCGTCAGAGTCGAGAAATGTGATATAATCGCCGCTTGCGATTTCGATTCCTGAATTTCGAGCAGCGCTTAGCCCTCCATTTTGAGCGCGGTGGATCACGCGGATTCTTTTATCTGCTTGTGCGAGCCGGTCGCAGATCGATCCGCAAGAATCCGGAGAGCAGTCGTCGACAAGAATGATTTCAAGCTCGGAGAATGATTGCGACGCGACGCTCTGCACGCATCGTTGCAGATATTTTTCTACCTTATAGACCGGTATGATGACGCTTAACAGCATTGCTCGGTTTTTGTTGTTTGACAAAAGTACGAATTTCGCCCCGATAAGGCAGGCGTTGGCAATAAAATTCGTTATCTTTATAGAAAATAAGCGGCACCTTGGCATAATCGCTCAAACGAGTTTGGCGCTTCTGCACTCGATTTGCGGTATCTTTCGATAAGATAAGCTGCATC
>UQKE01000052.1 GCA_900541555.1 uncultured Porphyromonadaceae bacterium
CGGTCAACCCCTTCGGCTCGCAAGCTCGCCACTTCCCCTATATCGCGCTGACGCGGCGACACAGAGGAAGACATTGCAGCGTTTCCGGCTTTTAATTATGATGCACAGTTACATTGCATAGAGCAATAGCCTATATCGCGCTGACGCGGCGACACAGAGGAAGACATTCGCTGGTAACGGTCTATGGTTGAGAGGTTGGGTCAAATGCGCGCTGTTCTCCTTCGGATGTGAGAATGGAATCCTTTTGTCCAATCAAATTGATTCCCATCTTTTTTGATCAAGAAACAGATTTGCAACTTTGCCGCAACCCCGCTTTTCATGTCATTATCGAAGGATGCGGTTGCGCAACACTTGCACGACATGGTGGTGATTTTATGCGATGCCATGTAATGGTCGGGGTAGTGTAATGCGTTGGATTTTGGCGGCTTGCGGGTAAAACAAATCCGGCCGCATTACGCGGCCGGAAGCAATCTTGTTGTCTTACCCGGATTCGAACCAGGACAGGCAGAACCAAAAACTGCAGTGCTACCATTACACCATAAGACAATCCTAACTAAAAGGACTCCTCGTCCTAAAAGCGACGCAAAGATAGAGCGTTTTTTGCGATTGTGCAAATTTTTATTCGACATTTCCTTTGTGTTTTAATGTATATCTTTGATTTGTAGTTTGTTGTGTGGTGAAAATAAATTTGTAGAGTGTCGTATGTGGAAAAAATTGTATTTTCGTGCAACCGGAATGGCCGGTAGCAACGTCTAATGCATAGAAAACAAAAAAACAATATTATAATGAAAAGAACATTTTTAGTTTTGATTATCGTTTTGACCGGCGCGATTTCCGCGTTTGCAGTTGAAACACAGTCGGCATCTGCTCCGAACGAGATGACTGTTGCCGATACAAGTAGAATTGTGAATCTTCCCGATACGGCGGCAGTTGCCGCAACGCTTTCATTCGAGGAACGTGAGGCGATTGCCAATGTGGTGCGTGAAGAAATGAACAGCAACAGGTCGTTTTACAATACCGACATGCCTGTGCGGATTGTTGAAAGATTGGTAGCGATAGTGGCGATAGTCATGCCGTTTATTGCAATAATTTTCATTGCAGCTTTTCTGATCATCCATTCGACCAAGCGGCAACGGATCAAGTACGAGGTCATGGAAAAAGCGATTTCCGCCAATTACAAGCTTCCGAATGATATGTTCGAAGAGAAAAAGGAGAAGCCCGCAGACGCCATGCAGTCTTTGAAAAACGGCTGGCTGATTTTCTCCGTTGGAATTTCTTTCATGTTGTTTTTCCTTTTTGCCGGCAGCGGGGAAGTGGCGTCTCTTTGCTTGTTGGTCGTACTGATAGGCGTAGGCCGAATCGCCATTGCTTTATATGCAATCCGTGAATCGAAAAAATCAAAAGGGTCGGAAACCAACGGCACTGATGCCGAAAGCGATGCGAAATAAATTTGACGAACTTCGGTTGCTTGCGCGGTGCGCGCTGTCGGACGATCGGGATGCTTTCGGGCAAATCGTCGAGGCGTATCAAAGCGACATGCGGCGGTTTTTTCTCAACCTTACCGGCGGCGATATCGCTTTGAGCGACGACCTTGCCCAGGAAACGTTTCTGAAAGCCTACCTGAACATTCGAAGTTTTCGCGGGTTGTCGAAATTCCGAACGTGGCTTTACCGCATCGCCTACAATGAATTTTATTCATGGGCGAGGGAGCGGAAAGAGGAATTGGCAGAATCGTTGCCCGAGCGAATCGGGAGCGAACCGGCAACGGCGAGCAATATCCGAATCGACGTGGCGGAAGCGTTGAAATTGCTGACGGTGGCCGAACGGACGGCCGTGACGCTTTTCTTTGTCGAAGATCGTCCCGTGAAAGAGATTGCTGCCATCATGGGAATGCCGGAAGGAACGGTGAAATCGCACATAGCGCGGGCCAAGCCAAAACTTGCCCGCTTTCTTGAAGACAAATATTGAATTTAATTGCAATTAATGATATGAGAAATTCAGACGACGACAAATTGAAAAACCTATTGAAAGAAGGTGCATGGCAAGCTCCAGACAATCCGTGGTTCACGAAGCGATTGCTCAACCGTTTGCCTGAGAGGCATGCGAGTCGTGGCAAAGCGATATGGATAGTCGTGTGTGTGGTGGCGCTTGCCGGCTGCATGGTAGGATGGCGGCTTTTTTCAGAACAAGTTGTCGACGACACGACCACCATTACGCTTTTCGACACGTTGAAAGTCGACAATGCCGTGATGTATTATTGCGCGTTGCTTATTGTTACTGTTTTTATCATCCAGCAAATTGTGTCTGTGGCTATCAAGTCTCGGCAATAAAGTGTGCGTGCTTGCGTTTGGTCATGATAAATGGTGAATCTGCCGCTCGGATTTACCTATTTATTGCGATTGAACGCTTTTTTTTATGCAGGTACTTTTGTACAGCAAAAGACTAAAAAGTCGATTGATGTACAAGTTATTGAGTATCTGTATATTGCTTTTTCTATTTCCGGCGATTGTCTTTTCCGGAACGTCGGATGCCGTCGAAGATGCGCCAAGCGAGGAAACGCTCGATTCGATTTGGTTGAATTTGAGCGAAGTGGTCGTTACCGCGCAGGAATCGAAGGGTGTCGTTACGACATCGAAGATCAACCGTGCCGCGATGGACTTTTTGCAACCGACGAGTCTTGCGGACTTAATGGAGTTGCTCCCCGGCGGCATATCGAAAGACCCCGATTTGAGCAGTGCCAACACGCTCGGCCTTCGCGAGACGGGCACTTTCGATGCGCAAGGCAACGCCATCACCGACAACAATTACGCCATATCGTCGTTGGGGACGCTTTTTATTGTCGATGGCAATCCCATTGGCGCCGACGCGAATTTGCAATATTCTCCATTGTCGTCCACGCAATCGGTTTCTACGTCATCTTCCGCCGAACAAAAACGCAATACCACGAATCGGGGCGTCGACATGCGCAGCATTTCCACCGACGACATCGAGAGCGTGGAGGTGGTGCGCGGAATCCCTTCTGCCGAATACGGCAATCTGACGAGCGGAATGGTGAAGATCAATAAAATAAGACGTGAGACTCCATTCACGGCGCGTTTTAAGGCCGATGGATACAGCAAACTTTTATCTGTCGGGAAAGGCATGCGGCTCGGCGAATGGCTTTTGCTCAACGTCGATGCAGGCATTCTCGATGCAAAACCCGATCCGACCGACAATTTGCAGCAATATCGCCGCGGAAACGCTTCGGCGCGTTTCACTTTCGATCGTCGAAATGTGCGGTATGCGGCATCGGTCGACTATACCGGCTCGTTTGACAACAGCAAAGCCGATCCCGACCTCAACTATGGGCGGATAGACGAATACAAGTCGACGTACAACCGGATCGCACTTGCCAATAATTTTGTTTTCAAGTCGAAGCGGGACTGGTTTTTCAAGCAATTAGAAATAAATACCTCCATTGCGCAGCAATTCGACAGGCTGACGCAGCGCCGTCTTGTCGCTCCGCAACGTTATGGGCTTGTGCCGACGACCGACGAAGAAGGCGTGCACGATGCCAAAATTATTTTTTCGGAATATATTGCCAATTATTTGAGCGATGGAAAGCCGTTTACGGCGTATGCCAAAGCGAAAGCCGTTTTTTCCGAGCGGACCGGCGTGGTCGACAATCGGCTGTTGGGCGGTGTAGATTGGAATTTTTCAAAAAATTTCGGGCGCGGGCAAGTGTACGATCTCGACAGGCCGTTGTCGGTGTCCGGTTGGGGTTCGCGCCCGCGTGCCTACCGCGACATTCCGGCTCTTTCTCAAATTTCGGCATTTGCCGAATACCACGGCGTTTTGTATGCCGGCCGCCACAGCGTGGAGTTGCAAGCGGGATTGCGAACCAACAGCCTGACGGGATTGGATAGCCGCTACGCGATGAAAGGGCGCGTCTATTTCGATCCGCGTTTCAATTTGAAATGGACATTGCCGTCATGGACGGTTGCAGGCCGACGCGTTTCGCTGGGAATAGCCGGAGGCATCGGGAAAACAACCAAAATGCCAACGCTCAACTACCTTTATCCCGACAAGCACTACAATGATATCACCGAATTGGGATATTATGACATTAATCATCCCACGGAGTACAGCCGCTTTGTCGTGAGAAGTTATGTTCAGGACCCCACCAACTACGATTTGCAGCCTGCCGTCAATCTGAAAAAAGAGATACGGGTGGAATTGTCGTTTGGCGGCAATTCTTTGTCGGTCGTCTATTTCCGCGAGAACATGTCGTCGGGATTCCGCTATATGTCGGTATATGCGCCTTATGCTTATCGCGACTACGACGAAACGGCCATCGATGCCGCTTCTCTGGCGGGGCAGCCTTCGCTTGACGGACTTCCTTATGAGGAGCGCCGGAAACTCGACGGCTATACGAAAGCCGACAATGGCAGCCGAATCGACAAGGAGGGCGTGGAATTTCAATTCTCATCGGCTCGTATCCGGCCGTTGCGCACGCGAATTACGTTCAACGGCGCATGGTTTCGCTCCGCTTACAGCAACAGCCTGCCCATGTTTGAATCGGTGAGCGACGTTGTCGACAATGTTGTCGTCGGCGATCGCTATGTGGGCTTGTATGATTGGAACGACGGAAGGACGAATCAGACGCTCAACACCAATTTGATGCTCGACACGCAAATACCGGAATGGGGTTTGATTTTTGCCACCTCGGTGCAATGCATGTGGTTTGTCAAAACTCAAAACATGGCCAAGAACGGCATTCCGACAGCCTACATGGATGTTGCCGACGGCGAATTGCATCCTTACACGGAAGAATCGGCAAACGATCCATTGCTGTCTCATTTGATTAAAACCTACAATGCCGATTCGTTTCGGCAGTTCACCGTCCCGTTTGCCATGAATGTCAATTTGAAAGCAACGAAGAGCATCGGCAAATTCATGAAGTTGTCGATGTTTGCCAATAAAATAATAGACTACACGCCGGACTATTATTCCAACGGTTATAAAATAAGAAGAAATGTCAGCCCCTATTTCGGCGTAGAGGCAAATTTTATGTTTTAGCAATATGAAAAAATCATCAATCTTTTCAATTTGCGTTGCTGCATCGCTTGCTTTGCCGTTTTTTTCTTGCAGCGACGAGCCGGTTGTCCCGACGGTCGAAGCGTCGATTGAAATTGTCCGTCCGGAGGGCATCGACGATTTGCAGATACTAAAAGAAACAGTCGTTTTTCGCAATCTTTCCTCCGGAGAAGAAATGCGATTCGATTCGACCGAAGGATTGGCGATTCCCGTAGGCATATATGAATGTTCGTATGAGGCGGAAGCGACGTATGTCAATGCAGGGGATGAAGAAAGCGCCGTTGTCGAAGGCCGATTGATTGGCAACGCAGAATCCGTTCAGGTGACTGCCGCAGGCTTTAAGCTCGTTTTGCCGGTTTATCTTTCGGTGGATAAGGACGATTTCATTTTCGAGGAGATTTTTTTCACCGGCACGCGCCGAGCTTCGGGGTCGAGCTATATTGGCGATACGTATTTTAAAATCTACAATAATACCGACCATGTGCTTTATGCCGACGGGCTGGCAATATGCGAATCGAAATTCAAATCGACGCAATTTTACACTTACACTCCCGACATTCGCCAAGACGAAATGACGGTGCATGCCATCTACGTGATTCCCGGCAATGGGACGGAACATCCCGTGGCTCCGGGCGAGTCGTTGGTCATTTGCGACACGGGAATCGACCATCGCATATCCAATCCCAATTCTTTCGATTTGAGCGACGCTGATTTCGAGTGGTACGACGAATCGACCAATCCGAGCCATACCGACATCGACAGCCCGACAGTGCCAAATCTCGACAAATGGTATTGCTATACGCTGACTGTTTTCGTTCCTCACAATCGCGGGTTTTCCTCGTTTGCCCTTGCGCGCATACCCATCGGCAAAGAGGCGTATTTGAGCGATTATTACTATGACTATGAATACACGATATATGTCCCCGCCGGCACATTCCCGATGAGTGGCAGCGCGTATCGCCTTCCCAACGAATGGATTGTCGACGGCGTGAATTGCAGCGTGGAGACCGATCGCCAATGGAACGTGCTGCCTCCGTCGATTGATGCCGGATGGACGCATTGCGGGGCGATGGACTCCGACGAAAATCGCTTTTTCAAGAGCATTCGCCGCAAGATGCTTTATTTGACGGACGACGGGATCAGGGTGCTGAAAGATACGAACAATTCTACTGCCGATTTCAATCCTGATTGCGTCCCGTCGCTTGTCGAGATGCAACATGCCGCGATCGATGCTTCCGGAACGAAAGCGGAGCGCGTCACTTACGACGGGGTTCAGCCGGTGGAATCATAGAAAAATGCAAGCATGGGGAAAAGAGGTTTGCATATCGCATTGTTGCTTTCGCTATCGGAATCGATTTTCGCTGTCGATTCGGACGACGCGCTTTCCCGTGTCGTTGAAAACGAGCGGATGAATGTCGTCCCCGAACTCGGAGCCGAAAATCCGGCAATGATGAAAGACCGTTATGCGAAAACGCTTACGGAGATTGAGGCCGGATGGGTGTTTGGCGATGAAAATCAACCAAAAATCATGCAAGAAGGCGATGGGGAGAATCGCATGAGCGCCGTTGTGGACGCTTTTGTGAAGAATGGAAAAAATGATATTTGGGGAAATGCCGGTTACAGTATCGGGCAACGGCGGAACGTGGCGTTCAACGAAACGTCCGACTATCGGATGCTTTACCCTTATGTGACGGCCGATTTGGTCGGTGGCGATCTGCACGAAGAGATTTATCGTTTCGAAGGCGGATTCGCTCATCGTGTTTCTTCGTCAGTGGTGTTAGGCGCGCAGGCAGGGTATCGGGCATTGCTGGCTTATCGCAGTGTCGATCCGCGACCGAGAAATTTGACAGGCGATCTCGATTTCGCAGCCGGAATATCTTGGACGAAAAACGAGCATACTTTCGGGGCTGCTTTGAAAGTGTCGAAGTATAAGCAAACCAACGATGTGGAATTTTATAGCGAAACGGGTCATCCCACAGTCTATCATGCGACGGGGTTGGGCACCGATTATTATCGTTTCAGAGGTTCTAACACCGATACATACTACAATGGCCGTGGCTTCGGCGGCGTGGTCAATCATGTATGCGTGCGTGGCGCGACGGCTGTATCATTCAATGCGGTTTATGATTATTTCGGATTCGACAAAATCATATCTTCTCTCAACGAGTTGCCGATGGCTTCCGTGGGCGAACATCGCTTTTCCGCTGCCTTGACGGGTCTTTTCCGCCAAAAACAGAACCGCGACATTTTCGTCGAGGCAGGATATGAATACGTGCGGCGCAATGGGACGGAAAATATTTTTGGAGATGCTCAAAACAATATTTATCCTGAAATAGCTTCGCTGCCGATGTATCGGCGGAGCGCTCACGACGCGCACGTGAAATTAAGCTACGACAATCGGCTGAATCCGGTCGGATTCCGGCTTTCTGCCGTTGCCGGCTATCATGATGAAAATGTTCGCTATGTCTCTCCCGAACGGTTGTTGGCAGTACAAGCCCCTTATGCAGGCATTCAGGCTTCGACGACTTATCGGAAAAAACGCTGGCTGTTGCGGGGCGAGGCGCAAGTGGAAATGATGATTGGCCCGAATGGAAGTTTTGCAATGCCATCGGAAAGAAATTCAGTGCTTGACGAGGCAGCAAAACGCGTTTATGAGGTGATATCGGAAACGCAAACATCCATGTCGGCGGCATTGCGAGCCGATTATGCGGCGGGCAAGCGTTTTGCAGTGTTCCTCAGGTTGCGTTGGGCCGGCGAACTGTATGCCGGCGGCGGACGGGCGAATCATGCGGAAACGGCAGTCGGATTGCTATTTTGACGCAAACACAATTTATTAACCAAAATAAAAACAAAACGTTATGAAAAAAAACTTACTCCTCTGTTTGGGATTTGCTGTATTGGCGGTGTTCGGTGCAAATGCAGCCGAGCCAACGATGAATTGGGCAAAATTGATTGAGTCGGAAAGCGGGCAGGTGACGCCGGAAGACATGATTGAATCGGGCGATAAAGTTTATACTGCCGCACGATTCCAATCGAAAAGCAACGCAGACTTGCTTGGCGTGTGCTTCGGCGATGCTTTGGACGTGGCGATCGGCGCGCAAAACAATGGCAAGTCGGGAAACTACAACCTATTGCTTGCGCAAACGGATCGTGCCGGTGCTCCGCAATGGTATGCTTATACCAATTATGGCGATGTCTATTCCGCATCGTTGGGCGCGACATCCGATGGCGGCATTGTTGCAACGCTGATGGTGCGTCATACGAATAAAAATGAAGATGGTTCCAATCGCGTGCTTTCTGTGGTGGACGCGAAAGGCACAACTACTGCGATGGAATTGACGTATACGGCATGGACTTATCATATCGCAGTGTTGAAATTCGCTTCCGATGGCGCGTTGGAATGGAACAAGTTGATTCCTGTCGGCGACGGTGCTAACGACTTGAAAGCATGGACAGCAATCGACGCTTCGGATAATGTTTATATAGGTGGATGCCATGTGCTTCCGTTCAGCGTCGATGGGGTTGAAATTGCATCTCCGAAAGACGACAATTCGCTATATCTCGTAAAATTGACTTCGACGGGCGATTTTGTCAAGCAATTTGCCATTACCGGAACTACCGTCACCGACTATCTTGATGCGCTTACGATTGCCGACGAGACTGTATATGCAACAGGTCGCATCAAAGGCGACGGGACAAATTCCGCATATTTTGGCAATTTCGAGATTACACCGACTACCTACGACGATGTGTATGTGGCTGCGTTTACAACCGACCTCGAACCAAAATGGGCGAGCGTGGTTTATGCAACGCCATGGGTGGCACCGTCTGATGGCAAAAAAACGCATACCACTCAAATAAAGGGTATCGACGTCTCAGACGGGCGCGTGTTGGTGTCGGGACTTGTCAAAGGCGGATTTTCCACGGCCAACGACACTGATGCCGACGGCGTGAGCGCGAGCGAGCTGATCCACACCTCTTCTGCTTCCCTTGAAGGGTATGTGCTCGAATTTTCTGCAACCGACGGCTCGTTTGACAAGGCATTGATACATGGAACGGGCATTTCCGGCTATTTTGCCGCGACTGTCAGCGACAACGATATTTATGCATGCGGCTATTCCTACGCCTCGGGCGAAGGCGGCGTGCTTGTGAAATTTGACGAAAACGGCAACAAGCAATCTTCGTGGAATCTTGTGACGTCGTCGGGCATGATGACGGGTTTCTCAAGTTCTTTCTCGGGAAAAACGCTTTATGCCTCTTATCGCAATCGCAACGCCGATTTCAATTTTATCGGGAGCGACTTTGTCATACCGGCCACCGACGATTGGAGCGGCGTAGTGGCTTCATTCAATGTTGCCGATATTGAATCCGGAATTGTCGCGTTGCCCGATGTCAATGGCGCTACTGTCTGCGGAATGGACGGAGCCATCCGCATTGTGTCGGAAAAAGCGGAAACGTTCAGCGTGTACGACATTGCCGGCCGGCTTGTCAAATCCGTGGTGGTCGAAGGCGAAGCGGCAATCGCCATGCCTGCGGGATTCTATGTCGTGAACGGCGAAAAGGTGATTGTGAGATAAATAAGCAAATAGCCAACAGTTTTCTCTTAGCGCAAGGAGGCATTCCGATGGTTTCGGGGTGTCTCCTTCCATATTTTTTAAGAATCCCATGGCCGGAAAACTCCAAAAAATGCAATTTTTTTTGTAATTTTGTACGCTATTATGGCTAACAAATTTAATATGGCAGAACACAACGAAAATTATAGCGCAAGCAATATTCAAGTGCTTGAAGGTTTGGAGGCTGTGCGGAAACGTCCGGCCATGTACATTGGCGATACCGGTCCGAAAGGATTGCATCATCTTGTCTATGAAGTTGTCGACAATTCCATAGACGAGGCATTGGCGGGCTTTGCAACTCATATAGAGGTGACAATCGGGGAAGACAATTCCATTACGGTTGTCGACAACGGACGCGGTATTCCCGTCGACAAACACGAGAAGCTCCACAAGTCGGCTCTCGAAGTGGTGTTGACGGTGCTTCATGCCGGTGGCAAGTTCGACAAGGGTTCTTATAAAGTTTCCGGCGGTTTGCACGGCGTAGGCGTTTCGTGTGTCAACGCGTTGTCGTCTTATTTGCGTGCCGAGGTGCGTCGCGACGGGCATGTCTATATGCAAGAATATGCCTACGGGCATCCGAAAGCGCCGGTTGCGATTGTCGGCGACACGACGGAAACGGGCACGAAAGTGTTTTTCAAGCCGGATCCGACAATTTTCCAAGAAACGATTGTCTACAACTACGACACGCTTGCCAACCGTTTGCGCGACCTTGCTTTTCTCAACAAAGGCATTCATTTGACGTTGACCGATTTGCGCGTGCGCGACGATAATGGCGCTCCGAAACAAGAAGTGTTCTATTCCACCGAAGGGTTGAAGGAATTTGTGCGTTATATCGATGCCAGCAAGGAACATTTGATCGACGACATCATTTATATCAATACCGAGCGGCAGGGCATACCGGTGGAAGTGGCAATCACCTACAATACTTCGTACAACGAAAATATCTACTCTTTTGTCAATAACATAGACACGATTGAAGGCGGAACGCATCTCACGGGATTCCGTCGCGGATTGACTTCGACGTTGAAAAAATATGCGGAAGACTCGAAAATGCTCGAAAAAGTGAAAATCGACATTTCGAGCGACGATTTCCGTGAAGGTTTGACGGCTGTGATTTCCGTGAAGGTCTTGGAGCCTCAATTTGAAGGACAGACAAAGACGAAGTTGGGCAACAATGAGGTGATAGGAGCCGTGCAAACGGCCGTCAGCGAAGCATTGCGCAACTACCTTGAAGAGCATCCCAAGCAGGCGCGCACGATTGTGGAAAAGGTGGTGCTTGCCGCGCAAGCGCGTCATGCCGCTTACAATGCCCGCATGAAAGTGCAACGCAAATCGCCGCTTTCCGGAGGCGGGTTGCCGGGGAAATTGGCGGATTGCTCTTCGCGGACAGCGGAAGATTGCGAGCTTTTCATCGTGGAGGGCGACTCGGCCGGCGGCTCTGCAAAGCAGGGGCGCGATCGCCAATTCCAAGCGATTCTGCCATTGCGCGGAAAGATTTTGAATGTGGAGAAAGCGATGGAACACAAGGTGTTCGACAATCAGGAAATCACGAATATTTTCAAGGCGTTGGGCGTCACGATCGGAACGGAGGAAGATAGCAAAGCTCCGAATATTAGCAAGTTGCGCTATCATAAAATCATTATCATGACCGATGCCGATGTCGATGGCAGCCATATCGCCACCTTGTTGATGACGTTGTTCTTCCGTCGGATGCGTCCTGTCATAGAAAATGGATATCTCTATATTGCCACGCCTCCGCTTTATAAGTGCTCGAAAGGCAATGTGGAGCGTTATTGCTGGAACGACGACCAGTTGCGCGCGTTTATCGAGGAATTTGGCAAAGGCGATGAGAAAGCCGTGAAAGTGCAGCGCTACAAAGGTCTTGGCGAGATGAATCCGGAGCAATTGTGGGAAACGACAATGGATCCGGAAAACCGCTGGCTGAAACAAGTGCAAATTTCCGATGCGGCAGAAAGCGACCGTATTTTCTCCATGCTGATGGGCGAAGACGTTGCGCCGCGCCGCGAGTTTATTGAAACGAATGCGACATACGCCAATATCGATGCTTAGTTATCGATTGGGGTATTGAATATGATGAAGGTGTGCCGAAAAGCGCACCTTCTTTTTTGCACCACATAAAACTTTTTGGTTCATCCGTGCCTATATCGCCGTTGGTACGGCGACAAGAAGCATTGCCGGAAGAGGCTTTATTCGAGGTTGCAACTTTCCTGCCTTGATATTATTGACTTTTCCAATCCGTAGAGGATTGTTTGCTAATTTGGAAACAAAGTATTATCTTTGCGAACGTAACAAGGATCGTAATGAATGAGCGGACAATAACAGTAATATTAAGCGAGGAAGCAAATTCTTTTGTAAGGCAACAGCCTTTCAAGGCACAACAGAAGATAGCGTACAATATCAGAAAGTTGCAAAGTGGTCTGATGGAAAAGGAACTTTTCAAAAAGTTGGATAACTCTGAGATATGGGAGTTGCGGACGCTCTTCAATGGAATTTGTTACCGTTTGTTTGCTTTTTGGGACACAGAAACAAAGGCTTTGGTAGTAGCTACTCATGGGATAGTGAAAAAAACGCAGAAAACGCCTAAAAAGGAAATAGAAAAGGCGGAGAGAATAAGAAAAGAGTATTTTAACAATAAAAAATAAAGGCTATGGCAAATATGAAATTCACACCGGCAGACGAGTTGATAGACGACGTGTGGGGTAAGGTTGGCACCCCGGAGCGTGATGCAATGGAAGCGCAGCTCAAAGAGGATATGCAAGCCTACTTTGTCGGTGAAGCGATCAAAAAGGCACGTCTCAAACAAAACCTCACGCAGGAGGAATTAGGCAAAAGGTTAGGCGTGAAGCGCTCTCAAATTTGCAAGTTGGAAAGCGGAAAAAGTTCTATTACCCTTTCCACGATGAGCAGGGTGTTTCAAGCTTTGGGCATTGCAACGGCTACGCTCGATTTGGGTATAGGCGGAAAGGTCGCGTTGTGGTAGCATGAAGCAGAAGCAATGACGAGGAGGATGTTTTTTGTATCCTCCTTTTTTTATGGGATAGTTTTGGAATTGCACTTTTCTATTTCGCGCTTTGCGGGTGCGCGCTGTTAAAGGCGGATACATAGCAAAGTCTACCTCTGTTGCGTGATAGCGTGTTAATAGAGGAGAAAGATTTTTTTGTCAGGAAAAGACAACGGGGTTCCCCTATTTGCTTCGCAAACAGAGGAAGACATTGCTACGTTTTCGACCTTTCAATTTCAATTATAAAAACACAGCAGTCTCCGTAGAACGCTACGCCTTGTTCGCCGTTGGTACGGCGACAAGAAGCATTGCCGGAAGAGGTTTAGGATTAATGGTTTAGGTGCTTGTTGCAAACGCTCTCGTTAATTGAGTAGTGCTTTTTCGTGGAGCATAGCGGACTCGAACCGCTTACCTCAACACTGCCAGTGTTGCGCTCTACCAGATGAGCTAATGCCCCGTGGCGTTTCAATTGTTCGGATTGAAACTTGTTGCGTGGAAGCGTGGTCAGACATTGAAGCGGAAGTGCATGATGTCGCCGTCTTGTACCACGTAGTCCTTTCCTTCAATGCCGATTTTTCCGGCTTCGCGGCATTGCGCTTCGCCGCCAAGCCGCACATAGTCGTCGTATTTGATCACTTCGGCCCGAATAAATCCTTTTTCAAAATCGGAATGGATGATTCCGGCGCATTGCGGCGCTTTGCTGCCTTTCATGTATGTCCATGCTTTCACTTCAAGCGGGCCGGCCGTGAAATATGTTTCGAGATTGAGCAGGTGGAATGCAGCCCGAATGAGGCGGGACACGCCCGATTCTTTCAAGCCGATTTCGTCGAGAAACATTTGTCGCTCTTCGTAGCTTTCGAATTCTGCAATTTCAGATTCCGTTTGCGCGGCGACAATCAGGATTTCGGCATTTTCGTTTTTGACGGCTTCCCGCACCATGTCGACGTATTTGTTTCCGGCGACGGCCGATTGGTCGTCGACGTTGCATACGTAGAGTATCGGCTTGTTGGTCAGCAAAAACAAATCATGGGCGCAATGTTGCTCGTCTTTTGTTTCAAATTGCACGGTGCGGGCGGGTTGCCCTTGTTCGAGGGCTTCCTTGTAGCGACGCAACACTTCGTATTGTATCTTTGCTTGCTTGTCGCCTCCTGTTTGCGCTTGCTTTTGCACGCGTGTGATCCGGCTTTCGATTGTTTCAAGGTCTTTCAGCATCAGTTCGCAATCGATGATTTCTTTGTCGCGAACGGGATCGACCGAGCCGTCGACGTGTACCACGTTCGGATCGTCGAAACAGCGCAACACATGAATGATGGCATCTGTTTCCCGAATGTTTGCAAGAAATTTGTTGCCTAAGCCTTCGCCCTTCGATGCGCCTTTCACCAATCCTGCGATGTCGACAATTTCCACCGTGGCCGGCACGATGCGTTGCGGGCTGACGATGGCCGCAAGTTTGTTGAGCCGCTCGTCGGGGACGGTGATGACGCCTACGTTTGGCTCAATGGTGCAAAACGGGAAATTGGCGGATTGCGCCTTGGCGTTCGACAAACAGTTGAATAGGGTGGACTTGCCGACGTTAGGCAGTCCGACTATGCCGCATTGTAAAGACATGATTTGTTTCGTTTTTAAGTTGCAACAGCCGGTTCCCGTTTGCGGGCGGCTGTGTTTTCGAGTGCAAAGGTAGGAATTTTTCCGTGAGCATCAGAGTTTTTTGCGCGGGAAAGCGTCGATGAAGCTTTTGGGCGTGATGTTCCATATTCGGGCTTGGACGGAGTCGGCATATTCGCGTATCGTGTGGTAGGCTTTGAAGGCGACATAAAAGCTGTAAACAATCTGGTGCAGCGGATAGCGCATGTATTCTGTGTCTATTCGTTTGCGTTCGGTTTCTGCCTCTTTGTAGAAGTGGGGTTGTATGGAAATGACGCGGTTTTCGTCGTCGACTGAAAGTGTCTGCATCCATGAATGGTCGGCGCCTGCGACATAGATTGACTTAAAGCCGGACGCAATTGCGAGCATAAGCGATGGGATCAACACGTTGCGGGGGCGCGGCATTCCCAATCCTGCACGGTAAACGGCATGGCGAAACCATTTGAAGCCTTCGATGGGAGTCATGTTGTAGTATGCCACGGCTACCATGCTGTTGGCAGCTTTGATGTTGCGTATGCGGCTGTTTGTCCGTGTCGTGGCCGGCACGAAAAGGGTCATTGGCCAGTCGATGGCGTTGAAGGCGTTCCATAGCTTGTCGACATTCGGGTCGCTGGCCGAAAAGAAGTGAGGATCGGCAAGCACGTAATAGTCCGGCCGCAGTTCGCGGAACACCGGGGTGTTTGCGGCAAAATTCACGGCTATTTTTCTTCGGCAAGCAAGGAAGTCGGCATGGTGCGCGATTGTGTCGTTGAGCGACGGCCCGTTGCCAAGCACGACGATTTCTTCTCCGCTTTTTGCCGTCGGTTTGACGGTAGAGCGGCGCGACATCAATAAAATTTTCATCATTCCTCCAAGGGTTTGCCCTGTGGAAGCCAGCATGGCTGCTATGTGGTCGATTTTTCCCATTTTGCTTTTTGCGCGATAAGGCACGATAGTGCAAAGGTAGTGCAAGTTGAGCGCAATGCAAAGAGCTTGCTCGATTTGCATTGCCGAAACGCAGCCTGCCTTATGAAAAGGTAGCATTCAGGCTGAGCGCAATGCAAAGAGCTTGCTCGATTTGCATTGCCGAAACGCAGCCTG
>UQKE01000053.1 GCA_900541555.1 uncultured Porphyromonadaceae bacterium
GCCGGTGGAATTTTTGGAAAAATCAAAGAAGTGAAAGACACCTACATCCTTCTTGAAATTGCCGATAATGTAAGAATCAGGGTTGACAAAGGCTCTATATATCCGTCGGCAGCAGAAGCAGGACAGGCAAATACAAAGGAAAAAGAATAAAACGTCATAAATTGGTTAGAGCCATTCACTAAACATTGATGTTTGGCGAATGGCTTTATCGTGCGAAACAATAGCAGAGCATGGAATATTACAATAGAATCAAACAATTTTTCTCGTCTGCACGCGGGCGGGACGTTTTGATATATCTGCTATTTGTTGTCGTTTCGTTCGCTTTTTGGATAGTGCTGACATTAGGCAATTCAATTCAGAATCATTACAAGGTGAAGATTCAAATTGTCGGATTGCCGGAAAACACGACAATCATATCCGATTATCCTGAAACTATGGATGTATCTGTAAAGAACAGCGGATATGCTTTCGTGAAGTATATGATCGGCGACGCTCCTACGGTGTCGATTAATTTTATGGACTATGCAGACGGGCAAGGCCGTTTGATCGTGTCGAAACAAGCGCTTGACGAATTGCTTCGGGGCGTTTTTGGGAATGATGCGAGCATAGAGACTTTTACGCCGGAGCAATTGCAACTTCGGTATACGAATTTGCCGGGGCGGCGCGTGCCCGTTAAAATCGACGGAGACTTCGTGGCAGATATTCAATATGTCATAAATGGGGCTATTTCAGTGAGTCCTGACTCAATATCCGTTTATTCCACGGCAGAAAACATGAGTCTTATCCAAGATGTGCGCACAGAAAAAATTTCTTATCATAATCTGAAAGACACATTGCATCTGCGAGTTGCCTTGAAGAATATGACGGATGTGAAAATGATGCCGGATTCCGTAAATGTGACAGTGCCGGTAGAGCCATTGGTAAGCAAAAGACAGGAAATACAAATCGTGGCGAGAAATTGTCCTGCTGATGAGCGCCTTGTCTGTTTCCCTGCAACTGTCGATGTCGGCTATTTGTTGCCGCTGAGCATGTATAATGTTTCATCGCAGGAGATGCAGCCCGTTGTTTATGTCGACTATAATGACATAAAGGGGGGAACAAATTATCTGCCTTTGCGCATTGGCGACGGTCCGGAGGTCTTGCATAATGTCGTATTGCATTCCGACAGTGTCGAATATCTTATTGAAAGCCGGAAATGACAAAAAGAACGATTGCAATAGCCGGCGGCATCGGAAGCGGCAAGAGCATGGTTTCCGCAGTGCTTCGAATGATGGACTATCCTGTTTATGATTGCGATAGCCGCGCGAAGAAACTGATGGCATCCGATGGAATGCTTCGGCGCAGGCTCATCGAGAATTTTGGCGAGGCGGTTTTTGAGGAAGGCGTGTTGAACCGGTCTTATTTGTCGCGTCTTGTATTCGGCGATGTCGAGAAATTGGCACGGTTGAATGCCATTGTGCATCCATGCGTAAAATCAGATTTTGAAGATTGGCGTTGCAGCCAATCTGCCAATGTCGTTTTCGTGGAAACGGCAATCCTTTCGGAAAGCGGGATGGACAAAATGGTGGATTCTGTATGGCAAGTTGTCGCTCCTGAAAAATTACGGGTGGAGCGGGTGATGAAACGCAACAACCTTTCGAGGGAAGCCGTGGAGATGCGTATGCGCAATCAGACGTTGGAGTTAGAGGAAAAACTTCCGCTGGCTACGGTGCTGAATGATGGGCAGCATTCGATATTGCAACAAATAGTAGCGCTATTGCAAGTTGAATTTCAAAGATTGAATCAAGATATCAATTAAAATAATTTACAACTATGCTTAAAACGATTTTATCGATATCCGGACGACCGGGTTTGTTCAAATTGGTGTCGCAAGGAAAAAACATGTTGATTGTAGAATCCTTGACGACGAAAAAGAGAATGCCAGCTTATGCACGCGACAAAGTCGTATCGTTGGGCGACATTGCCATTTATACGGATGGCGAAGAGGTGCCATTGAGCAAGGTCATGACGACTATTTATGAAAAAAATGGTAAAGCGCTCGATCCGAATTCTTATAAGACGAATGATGAAATTCGGGATTTTTTCTTAGACGTATTGCCAAATTTCGATCAAGATCGCGTCTATCTGACAGATATAAAGAAAATCATTTCTTGGTATAATCTTTTGTTAGAGGCCGGCATTACTTCTTTCGAGGAAGAAAAAACAGAAGAAAATTCAGAGGAAAAGTCGGCGGAAGACCCAAAAAAGGATTAAATACAGATAAGGCCGGAGCATAGCGCACTCATGCTCCGGCTTTTGTTTTTTAATTTATCATGATGAAAGCGTATTCATTGTTGTCGGCGGTGGCATTATTGTTCATTTGCGCAGGATGCGGCGTGCATCGCACGGTTGTTTCGGAAAAAACGGAAACGGCGTCAGAACGGCAAACAGTCGCTGATTATCGATATTTGTCGGAACGATTGGGAATTGACGTGACAAGCAAGGACGAACAGCATTTGGCTTTATATAAGGAAGCGGCAGAGTGGTTGGGAACGCCTTATCGATATGGAGGGACCTCTCAGTCGGGATGTGATTGTTCGGGGATGGTCATGCAAATTTATAAATCGGTATATCAGCTGAATTTGGAAAGAAATTCAGCTATGATGAAAGAGAAAAATTGCAGGGAAATCAGACGCAATCAATTGAATACAGGCGACTTGGTGTTTTTTGCCACATCCGGCAATCGCAAAAGAATAAATCATGTGGGCATTTATCTGAAAGACAATAAGTTTATTCACGCATCGTCCAGCCGAGGCGTTATTGTGAGCGATTTAGATGAGTCTTATTATCAACGCACTTATGTTTGTTCGGGGCAGGTTAATAGGCGATGAGCGGGATTTTGTTGCGCTTGGCAAATTCGATTAGCGTGTCTCTTCGAGTGTCGTAAATTTCGTTGGCTATGACAATGGTGTCAGGATTGACATATTGAAACAAATCAGGGAGTTGGTTGTAGTAGTTGTTGGTAATAATTGCATAGTTTATAGGAAATGAATTTTTGAGGCGATTTTTTTTATAATTGCCTTCGACAAACATATAGCTTTTTCCAAGGGCGTATACAATCGGATAGGAGATATATAAATCCTTTTTTCGGATGTTTTCATGTGTTATTTTGTGAATTTTGTCGATTTTTCGGTTGAAAAAGAAAGCGCGGTTGTGCTCCACGAATTGGCTAATTTCCGCAGTGTCGTTTCGTGAGTTTAAGATATAGGCAGTTCTGTTTTCACAGTAAATAATGTTTGTAGAAGAGTAGCCGTCGGTGACGAAAATAGATTTTTCGGGGATCGCACGGACTGATGCGGCCATGGAAATGCCTCCCGCAACGGCAAGCATGGCAGGCAGAGAGAGTATTTTTTTGTTTAAACGTAATTTTATGGCAAATCCAAATGAAAAAATGGCAAGAGAGAAAAATGCAGCCGACAATGAATCGAGCCGAATCTCGTTGATCGGCGGCAGAATTTGCCGGAAAATATCGGGGAAGAAATGGATGCAAGCATAAAGAAAGTCGATAATGAAATTTAGCGGAATGAAATTTAATCCGATTGCCGCTAAAAGTATGGCTGGAAGGACCAACAACATGAATACCGGGAGCAAAGGAACAACGAGGATGTTGGCAATGAGAAAACAAGAGGGAAAAGAATGGAAGTAGAAGATTGTGAGCACGAATGTGCCGATTTGAGCAGAAATTGTCATTGCCATGGACGATAGCATGTAGTTGGCAACGGCGTAGCTTGTGCGGAAAGTTAAAAAGTCAGAAAACAAGAGGATGCCGGCCACAGACAGGAAGCTAAGTTGGAAACCAATGTCATAGAGCGACTGAGGCGAGAAAAGCAATATCAGAAATGCAGACGCGAACAAAGCGTTCAAAGAAGAATGTTTTTGTAACAGATTTTTGGCGGCGAAAACAAATGTTGCCATAATAGCTGCACGTATGGCGGAAGGCGCAAGGCCTGTGAAAAGGACATAAATCCAAACAGCCGAAAGTATGATGAAAAAGCGTGCTTTGCGGTTGCGTGAATCGCGTATTAGCGATGAAATAACGGCAGAAACTATAAAAATAACGATTCCTGTGTGCAATCCGCTGACGGCAAGTATGTGCGCCAATCCGGATTCTGAAAATAATTGTTGTGTTTCTTCGCTGATATATTCCCGATTCCCCGTAAATACAGCCACGGCAAAGTTTTTTGCATCATTGTTTATGTCAATATCGCGTATCAGCCGGATGACATCATCTCTGAATTGTGCTGCTTTTGCCGGCAGGGTTGAGGCGTGTTCGACAAAGGTGAAATCGGCAGGCGTGATGTAGGCGCGATATAATATGCCTTTGTTCCTCATATAGGAAGCATAGTCGAATACATCCGGCAGGGCGGGAGATTTTAATTCTCTGATTTTTGTGCGGCATGCGATGATGTCGCCATGCTGCAATGTGTAGTTATTGCCTTTAAGGACCAGAATCAAATTAATGTTTTTTTCTCCAATTTTGGCACTTCCGGTTAATTCGGTGGTAATGTTTTGCTGCCTGATTTCTTTTATTTCAAAGGAAAGATAATGTTCTTCTTTGTTTAATTCGGCTTGGGTTAATTTGTTCGGAGCATGAACCAATGCGCAAAGCCATCCGAGGCATGCGAGCAATGAAAACAGAGATGCGTTCGCCAAAAATGGACGAAGATAGCCGGACAAGGATTTTGGAGAAAAGAAGTAGGCAATTCCGCAAGTCAATCCTATGCCGGCTGCCACAACGGAAATAGTTATTGCCGGAAAAATTCCATAGGCAATGATTCCAAGCGTGAATGGCACGACAATTCTGACGAATGGGAATGAGGAAGTGCTAAAATGATTATTCATTCCAAATTTTCCAAGAAGCGATCGCTTGCCCTATGAGCATGGCTTCGCCGTTGACGGTGATGGCGTTTTGTCTTTTTGCTTTTTTGAGAAACAAAGTTTCTGCCGGATTATAAATCAAATCGAAGCAGATGTGCTTTTCTCCAATGGCATCGTATGGGATGTCGGGACAAGCATCGACATGGGGATACATGCCGACCGGCGTCGTGTTGACGATGATGAGGTGCGAGCGGATCATGTCGGCTGTCAGGTCGCCATAAGTGATGATGCTGTTTGCATGGCTTCGTGATACGAACGTGACGCGGATGCCTAACTTTTTTAATACGTATGCCACGGCTTTCGATGCGCCACCGGTTCCCAGCACTAATCCGGACTGATGCGCCGAAGTCAGATGAGGCGCGATGGAATTTTCAAATCCGATAATATCGGTGTTGTATCCTGTTGCAATGATGTTGCCATTTTCGTTCGCGATTTTGATCGTATTTACAGAGCCGACTTCTTTTGCAATCGGGTTTAAATCGGATAAATACGGGATGACGCTCTGTTTGTAGGGGATGGTGACGTTTAGTCCCTTTACGCCGGACGAGAGCACGTTTCGGATTTCGGATATGTCGCCCAATTCAAAATTCCGGTATTCGGCTTGAATGTTTTCTTTGTCGAATTTTTCAGTGAAAAATTTTTTGGAAAACGAGTGTCCCAATGGGAAGCCGACTAATCCGAATATGTTTTTATTGTTTTCCATATTGCGATTCGGTTAAGACAGTTTTTGCATTTTGATATGTTCGGTTGCGAAGAAAATCGGCAATGGACGATTTTTTCCGTGTGAGGTATGCTTCTACGATACGCAAGCCAATCCATTTGCCCGTTCCTCCCGGCGCCGACGGCGAAATTGCGGAAGCAAACGGGGCCGGATTTAGGAGGCTTCTGCGTATGGCCGGTTCGGTAGACGGCAACATGCCGTCGCCGGATATTTTTTGCCAAGCAACATTTTCGTTTTGCACGATCCATTCTTGTTGTTCGGGCGCAAATGAAAAGTACATGGCGTCGGAGAAGTCGGGAATTACAGATTTTGCAGCATAAGCGATGGCTCCTTCGTAAAGCATTTGCTCGATAAGGCTGCTGTCGGACGGAACGTAAGGAAATTGCGTTTTCAGCCACACTTCTGCCACGTGGTAAGGGATTTTTTCTTTGGTCTTGAAACGCCGTATATAGGTTGGATAGTAGGAATAAGGCTTGTAGCTTGCGCCAAGATAATGGTTTAGGGCAATCCCTATTGCAGAATCGTTGAGCAATACGATTGATTGGTTGAAGGGCGATATTATGGTATATATGGGAGGAAGTTTGAGGGCGAATTTTTGGGACAACAAACTGTCGATGGCAGTTAATTCTTGCGCAATGCCGGCTACGTCGGGAAAGGCATTGGCGACATCGGCATAGAAAAATTTAATGTTGTCTAAGTTTGCAAAAGTTTCCAATTTGTCTGTTAGCGACAGTGTCGAGTCTTGCAAAAGTGGAGAAACAAAATTGGTCAATACCGGTTTGTAGGATGTGATGAATCCATCAATTTTTGTTTGATCCTTGAAGTCGAGCTGTTGTATGTCGGAATCAAATCTATGCAGCGTAATAGGTTTGCATTGAGCATGATATGCTCCTATGCATATCAATGCTGCGACCAACCATATCGGGAAATGAAGAACTTTCATAATTGCAATGATAGGGAGTTTTTATGGCATAAAAATAGGATTAAAAATTCATTCATAAAATAGTGCATGCAGATTTTCGAAAGTGCGCGAGTCACGCTATTCGATATTTTATCGTATTTTTGTGGCACGAATCTAAGGCAATGAAGTCAAATATTAAGCGTTATGTTCTTTCCCTTGTGCTGTTGATTGCCATGGCAATGAATGCGCCTGCAAAGGATTTTGTAGTTGTTATAGATGCCGGACATGGTGGCAAAGATGTCGGGGCAGTCGGCGCTTATGCTTTGGAAAAAGATATAAATTTGGGCGTTGCCTTGAAATTGGGAGAAGAAATCAAAAGTACATACGATGATGTGAGGGTAGTGTACACTCGCGACGATGATACATTCGTTTCTCTCCAAGGCAGGGCAAATATTGCAAATCGGGAAAAAGGCGATTTGTTCATCTCCATTCATACCAATTCGTTGGACAAACGTTCGAGAAATCGGCTGACAGTATCGGGTGCGGAAACCTATACATTGGGCTTGCATCGCACGAAAGAAAATCTCGATGTGGCGATGCGTGAAAATTCAGTTATTGAATTGGAGGATGACTATTCGGCAACATATCAGGGCTTTGATCCAAATTCGGTAGAGTCGTATATTATTTTTGAATTGAATCAGAGCAAGCACATGGAACAAAGCGTGAACTTTGCTTCATTGGTGCAACAAGAATTTTCGGCAATCGGTCGTGTCGACAAAGGTGTGCGGCAAGCCGGTTTTTGGGTATTGGCGGCAACTATAATGCCGGCCGTGTTGGTGGAATTGGATTTTATTTGCAATCCCACACAGGAAGATTTTTTGGCTTCAGAAAGCGGGCAGAAAAAGATGGCCGGAGCGATTTTCAAAGCGTTCAGGCAATATAAAGAAGAATATGACTATTATAGTTCCGGAACCGAAGATTCGGCTGTTGTTGTAGGATCTCCCGAATCGAACGAAAACAGGCGCGAACGTGAGGGCATTTCTGCAGAAGAGGTGGAATATCGCGTGCAGTTTTTGTCGAGCGGGGAGCGGTTGGACAAAAAATCCCGATTCTTCCGCGGTTTGAAAGACGTGGATTGCTATTATGAAGATGGAGTTTATAAATACACCACCGGTTCTACCACCAATAAGGCAGATGCGCAAAAACAATTGAAGAAAGTGCGGAAATTGTTTGCCGATGCCTTTTTGGTGCAATTTAAAAATGGAAAAAGAATTAAATAGATATGAAAAAGCTTTTTACAAGAGAAATATTGATAGGCTTGATTTTGGTGATAAGCCTTTCTATCCTGTTTGTAGGGATTGATTTCTTGAAAGGAATCAATGTGTTTAAGCCTGCGAATATATATTATGTGTCGTTTGCCGACGTTTCAGGGTTGGCCGAAGCAGCTCCGGTGACATTGAACGGAATGAAAGTGGGGCAGGTGACCGGTATGGAGTACGACTATGAAAATCCGGGCCATATTTTGGTGGAAATAAATTTGGAATCTGACGTCAATCTGACAAAAGGCACTACCATGCTGAAAGCTTCGAGCTTGCTTGGAACAGCTTCCATAATAATTGAAATGGCCCCGGGCAATTCTTATTATGAGGATGGCGCCCGTTTGGAAGGCAAAACGGCCGACGACATGATGTCGGGGATAGCCAACGACGTGGTGCCGCAAATCGTTGAAATATTGCCTAAGGTGAACAGTATTCTTGCCCACGTCGACACGTTGGTTTCCAATCCGGCTTTGGCTTCGGCAGTGACTCGGATGGATGCCATCTCGCGGAATATCGAGTTGTTGACGCAGCGTTTGGCTGCAACATCGAAAGAGATTGACCCGATCGTGGCGAATGTTGGCGGCTTGACGGAAGATTTGTCCGGCATATCGGCCGATTTGAAAGCGTTGAGCGCGGAATTGAAGGCTCTGCCTCTGACGGAAACGATGGACAATGTGAAAGCTACAACCGACAATTTAAATCAAATCACCGCAAAAATCAACGGAAAAGATTCTTCGCTTGGAATGTTGCTGAACGATAAGGGGTTGTATAACCACATTGATTCGACTGTTTGCAGCTTGGATTCGATTTTGATTGATTTGAAGGCGAACCCCAAAAAATATGTTCAGTTTAAGTTATTCTGATAGGGCATCGGGGAAATCTTATTTGGAATGATTCCGAATAATGGCAAAGCGGAAATATTCAAAATTGCAATAATAAAATCTCTTTGAATAGGGGGAATTAGCTACGTTTTTTATATGGATGAATGAATATGCATAATATGCGCAAAGTGTTCATCATTAGAATGTTAAGAAGTATTTCGTCGTTAAGATGTAACATTTCTGTAACTGCTTGATAATATACTTCTTACTGTGGGCTTATAAAATCCAAAAAAAATGCGACTTGTTTTTTGAGAAAAAAAAGTCAAATTTTGCATTCCAATACTTTATTGTAATGACTGTACGGAATAACGACAAATGGGCAAAATGCTTGGAGATTATAAAAGATAATCTCTCGGACGCGCATTATGAGTCGTGGTTTGCGCCTATTCAGGTGGAGAATTACGACGGCGATCATAATGTGTTGACATTGCGGGTGCCCACTTCCTATTACGCAGAGCAATTGGAAGGTCGTTTCTACAACTTGCTTGAAAAGACATTGATACGTGTCTATGGCGAAGGCATACGGTTGAAATATTCCTACAATGTCATAAAGGACGATCCGCAATCGCATGTTGTGGCAGAAGAGCCGCATCGGAGCATGGCGGTCTCTCCAAACAATCCTTTTACTCGACAAGAGTACGCCGATTTGGATCCGCAATTGAATCCAATTTATACGTTTGAGAATTATTGCGAAAGCAAGAGCAACAAATTGGCGTTTGCCATTGCTAATGCCATTGCCGACAATCCGAAATGCCAAACGTTTAACCCCATGTTTATATTTGGGGCCACGGGCGTGGGAAAAACGCATTTGATACAAGCGATTGGCATTAGAATGAAAGAACGGAATCCGCGTGCGCGCGTGTTGTATTTGAGCGCAAGAACGTTTGAATCGCAATATACGACTGCTGTGAGACGGAATACGGTGAACGATTTCATCAATTTCTATCAAAGCATCGACATGCTGATCATGGACGATGTGCAGGAATTTGCCGGCAAGACAGCTACGCAAAACACATTCTTTCATATTTTCAATCATTTGCATAATAATCAAAGGCATTTGATTTTGTCGTGCGATTGTCCGCCTGCCGATTTGGACGGTATGGAGCCGCGGTTGTTGTCGCGCTTCAAATGGGGAATGACTGTGGAATTGTCGAAGCCCGATTTTGAATTGCGTTGCCGCGTATTCCGCAAAAAAGCGCAACAAGCCGGCGTGGAAGTGTCGGATGAGATTGTGAATTTTGTAGCGGAAAATGTGAAAGACAATGTGCGTGAAATCGAAGGCGTGTTTGTGTCGCTGATGGCATATTCCACGGCATTGAATCAATCATTGACTATCGATTTGGCGAGAAATGTCTTAATGAATGCCGTCAAAATGACGAAACGTCAAATCACATTCGATCTGATAGCCGAAACGGTATGCTCGCAATATCATGTCGACATGGCTTCTCTCTATGGCAAATCGCGCAAAAGGGAAGTGGCCGATGCGCGGCAATTGGTGATGATGTTGGCGAAAAAGCATACGAAAATGTCGTCGACCAATATTGGAATGAAATTGAATCGCAACCATGCCACGGTGCTTTACGCTTGCAAGACAATAGAAGAGCGCATATCTGTCGACAAGGACTATCGGGCATTGGTCGACGCAGTGGAAAGAAAATTCAACTGAAAGAATTTAATTTGATTATCGATATTAAACAACAAAGGTCGCATTTCGCGACCTTTGTTGTTTTTAAGAATGAAGAAATTTTAGTCGTCATGATTTTCTTCTGCGTATGCTTTAAGCAATTTTTCTTGGATGTCGCTCGGCACTAATTCGTAGGATGCGAATTTCATTGTGAACGACGAGCGTCCGCCCGTGATGGAACTTAAAGCAGTTGAGTAGGATGCCATTTCTTTGAGCGGCACGCGAGCTGTGATTTTTTCGAAACCTTTTTCGCTCTCCATGCCCATGATGATGGCGCGTCGTCCTTGCAAGTCGCTCATGACGTCGCCCATTTTATCGCTCGGCACAAGTACTTCCACATCGTAGACCGGTTCGAGAATTTTGGGGTTCGCATTGCGGAATGCTTCGCTGAAAGCGTTTCGTCCGGCCAAGCGGAATGAAATTTCGTTGGAATCTACGGGGTGCATTTTACCATCATAGATGCAGACACGCACGTCGCGAGCGTAAGAGCCTGTGAGCGGACCTTGTTCCATGCGGTCCATCAGTCCCTTCACAATGGCAGGGATAAACCGCGCGTCGATTGCACCGCCGACAATGCAGTTGTAAACCACCAGCTTGCCACCCCATTCCAATGGAATTTCTTGTTTGTCGCGGATGCTCATGCGATATTCTTGGTTGTTGAAACGGTAGACAGTCGGTTCCGGCATTCCTTCGGTGTATGGCTCGATGACGAGGTGCACTTCGCCAAATTGGCCTGCGCCTCCGGATTGCTTTTTGTGGCGATAGTCGGCACGGGCTGCTTTGGTGATTGTTTCGCGATAAGGAATCCTCGGTTCGATGAAATTCACTTGAATCTTGTCGTTGTTTTCAATGCGCCATTTGAGCGTGCGCAAGTGGAATTCGCCTTGTCCGGAAACGATTGTTTGCTTCAATTCTTTCGATTGTTCCACAATCCAAGTCGGGTCTTCTTGATGCATGCGGTTGAGCACTTCGTTGAGCTTTTCGGCTTCTGCTTCGTTGACCGGCTTGATGGCTCTTTGGTATTTAGGAGCCGGATATTTGATAAAGTCAAACATGTATTCGCAGCCCTTCGCATTGAGCGTGTCGCCGGTGCTTACGTCTTTCATTTTCACTGTCGCGCCGATGTCTCCGGCATGCAGTTCGTCGACCGGTGTGCGCAATTGTCCGCAAGTGCAGAAAATTTGCGCGATTCTTTCTTTGTTTCCGGTGCGCATGTTTGTCAAGTCGTCGCCCACTTTCAGTTTGCCTGACATTACTTTGAAATAGGAAACTTCGCCGATATGCGGCTCTACCGAAGTCTTGAACACGTAGAGGCTTGTCGGCCCGTTGGTGTCGGCAGCTATTTCTTCGCCTTTGGTGTCGACCGGTTGCGGCATGTCGCTGACGAAAGGCACGACGTTGCCGAGGAATTCCATCATGCGGCGCACGCCCATGTCTTTCAATGCGCTGACGCAGAACACCGGCAAAATGCTCCGTGTCACCAATCCTTTGCGAATGCCTTCGCGCATTTCATCTTCTGTGAGCACGCCTTTGTCGAAGAATTTTTCCATTAGCGTCTCGTCGTTTTCAGCAGCGGCTTCGATGAGGATTTTGTTTAATTCTTGTGCTTTCTCCATTTGGTCGGCCGGTATTTCCGATATTGTCGGTACTCCGCCGTCCGGTCCCCAACTGTACATTTTCATCAACAGAACGTCGATCATTGCATTATATCCGGCACCCGGATTGATGGGATATTGGATGAGCACGATTTTGTTGCCAAATACCTCTTTCATTTGTTGAACGACATTGTCGAAATCCACTTTGTCGCCATCGAGCTGGTTGAGCGCGAAAATGACAGGCTTTTGTACCTTTTCTGTCGTGCGGAATATGTTTTGCGTTCCTACTTCCACGCCGTATTGGGCATCGACAAGCAAAACGCCGGTATCGGTCACGTTGAGGGCTGTGATGGCATTTCCTACAAAGTCGTCGCCGCCCGGGCAATCGATCACGTTTAGCTTCTTGTTCAAAAATTCTGCATAGCAAACAGTGGAGAATACGCTGTATCCGTATCCTTTTTCAACAGGGAAATAGTCGCATACGGTGTTTTTCGCTTCGATGTTTCCTCTGCGTTTTATAACTCCACACTCGAAAAGCATCGCTTCTGCAAGTGTGGTTTTTCCGGATCCTTTACTGCCTATCAAGGCAATGTTTTTGATTTCGTTAGTCTCGTAAATTTTCATGTATCGAAATATTAGAGAAGTTAATAAATTAGGCTTGTAAAAAATGTTACGCAAAGTAGGAAGGAATTTGGGAAATGCAAAGAAAAATTCGTATGTTTGAAAACATATTTGTAGAATCTTTTTTGAGATATAGCTCGTAATGGCCGGTATTTATGTTCATATTCCGTTTTGCAAAAAGAAATGCATTTATTGCGATTTCTATTCGGTGAAAGATGTCCCCTCGTTGGTGGAAGAGTATGCGCAAGCATTGAAAAAGGAGTATGCGATGCGGAAATGCGAATTGTCGGGGGCGGCGGTGAGAAGCGTGTATTTCGGAGGTGGCACGCCGTCGGTGCTTCCGGCCGCCATGCTTCGGGATGTGTTGTCGGGCATGGACAATATTGCTGACGATGCAGAAATAACGGTAGAGGTGAATCCCGACGATGTCGATACGCTTTATGCAGAGTCGCTTCGAGCGGTTGGCATAAACCGCGTGAGCATTGGCGTACAAAGTTTTTCCGATTCGGAATTGGCTTTCCTCAATCGCCGCCACGATGCGAAACAAGCCATTCATGCCGTGAATGTGTTGCGAAAAGCCGGACTTGAAAATATCAGCATTGATTTGATTTATGGCATTCCGTGCCAATCGCTGGAAAGTTGGCGGCGAACGTTGGATGTGGCAGTTGATATTGCGCCGCCGCATTTGTCTTCCTATTGTTTGACGTATGAAGAGGGAACAAGGCTGACGCGGATGAGAGATCGGGGCGAATTTGTCGTGTGCGATGATGACTTGTGCGTCGCTCAATTTGAATTGCTAGCCGAAGTGTTGTCGCAAAACGGTTATGAGCAATATGAAATATCCAATTTTGCCAAGCGAGGTAGAGAATCTGTTCATAATTCGGCATATTGGGATTTTACGCCCTATTTGGGATTGGGCGCATCGGCGCATAGTTTCGACGGGACGGTGCGGCGAAGCAATCCTGCGAATATCCGCCAATATCTGAATGATATTTCAATGGGGAATGTTTCGGCAATTGCAGAACGGGAAACGCCGGACCAATTGTATAATGAATGGGTGATGACTCGGCTTCGCACGAAGTGGGGCATGGACTTGGCAGAGCTGGAACGACGGTTCGGAGGCGAAAAGCGAAAATACGCAGTGACTCAAATCGCTCGCCATGTCGATAATGGCTGCGTGATAGCAGAAGGATGCACTCTTCGGTTGACGCGAAAAGGCATCATGGTGTCTGACATGATTTTTCGCGACCTGTTTGTTGTTTGATTGACGTTGCGAGATATCGGCATGCGACAATGCCGATGTGCATTCTAAGTTTCCATATCAAATAATTTGCCAAATATTACAATGGATTTCAAGTAATTATTTTTGTCCCCCTAAGTTACGAAAAGAGTGTAATTTATTGGAAATGAGCGTAGGTTAATTGCTCATGATAGTAATAGGTTACGATTTAGTTAGTTATCTACTGCATCATCCTTCTGCGCATTGCGTAACCTTCAAAGAACTCTTCGTATGCAAAAGTAACAATAAAACGGGAGATTTTGAAATGAATCTCCCTAATTTTTTTCTTCTCATACAAGTTTTTCCGTAAAAGCGGTTTTATCCGTCGGTACACCATCGCCCAAAAGGATTTTGAACGGACGTATGCCGACTGCCGCATAAGCGGCGAAAAGGGCTTTGCCTCACGCCTAAACAACAGTTTAGACTGATGATGCAAGGCCCATTTCTTTTGTGCTTATGCCAAAGAGGTGCTTTTACGGGTTCGCAGATGATTTCTTTTTCCGCTGTTCCTTTGAGCCGTAAGCGGAAAGCCGTGTCTGACCGCCCGATCCATAAATGGAACAAGCCGTCATGCACGGCAGGCAAACCGGGAAGAATGATTTTATCCGTCAGACCGGACACGCTCGGACAGACATATAAAATCATACTTCCTTGCCGGTGGTTTACCCGGTTCCACGCTTCCGGCTATGTCCCTTTTCCTTTTTGGCGTTTTCCCTTTTTCACGGATTTCTCTTTTGAAGTTTTCCTGTCTAATCTGCCTCCACTTCCG
>UQKE01000054.1 GCA_900541555.1 uncultured Porphyromonadaceae bacterium
ACATCGTCGATATAGCCATATTTTGCCGCATTGTAAGGATTGCAGAACAAATCTGTGTATTCTTTCTCTTTTTCTGCAATGAACGCTGCCGGATCCGGCTGTTCTTTCGCTTCACGCGCATAAAGCACCTCTGCCGCGCCGGCTGCTCCCATCACTGCGATTTCGGCTGTCGGCCAAGCATAGTTCATGTCGCCACGCAATTGCTTGCAACTCATCACGATGTGGCTGCCGCCATAGCTCTTGCGAAGCGTCACCGTCACCTTAGGCACCGTAGCCTCGCCATAAGCGTAAAGCAGTTTCGCGCCGTGCAGGATGACAGCGTTGTATTCTTGTCCCGTACCCGGAAGGAATCCCGGCACGTCGACAAGCGAAACCAAAGGAATATTGAACGCATCGCAGAAACGAACGAAGCGCGCAGCCTTGCGCGAAGCGTTGCAATCGAGCACGCCGGCAAGACATTTCGGCTGGTTGGCAACGATGCCGACCGATTGGCCGTTGAAACGCGCAAATCCGATGATGATGTTCTTTGCAAAATCGCGTTGCACTTCGAGGAATTCGCCATTGTCGATGATTGCGCCAATCACTTCATACATGTCGTAAGCCTTGTTGGGCGAATCCGGTATGATTTCGTTCAAAGAGTCTTCAAGACGGTCGATCGGATCGGTACAAGGAGCCAACGGAGCTTCTTCCAAATTGTTTTGCGGGATATAGCTCAACAAGCGGCGAATCAATTGCAAGGCCTCTTCCCCATCTTCGGTGGCGAAATGAGCCACGCCCGATTTCGTGGAGTGCATCGTAGCACCGCCAAGTTGTTCTTGCGTCACGTCTTCGCCGGTCACTGTCTTAACAACCTTCGGGCCGGTCAGGAACATGTAAGAAATTCCCTTTGTCATGATCGTAAAGTCGGTCAAAGCCGGAGAATACACGGCTCCGCCGGCACACGGGCCGAGGATGGCCGAAATTTGCGGAACCACGCCGGAAGCGAGGATGTTGCGCTCAAATATTTCGGCATACCCTGAAAGCGCGTTGATGCCCTCTTGGATACGAGCGCCGCCCGAGTCGTTCAAACCGATCACCGGCGCGCCCATCTTCATTGCCATATCCATTATTTTGCAAATCTTCATCGCCATGGCTTCCGACAACGATCCGCCCCAAACAGTGAAATCTTGTGCAAACACATACACAAGACGGCCGTCGATCGTGCCATAACCTGTCACGACGCCGTCGCCCAAGTAATGCTTCTTGTCTTGCCCGAAATTCGTGCAACGATGCTGCACAAACATATCCAATTCCTCGAAACTTCCTTCGTCGAGCAACTGCGCGATACGTTCGCGAGCTGTGTATTTTCCTTTCTCGTGCTGTTTTGCAATAGCTTTTTCGCCACCGCCGAGACGAGCCTGCTCGCGCAACGCGATCAGCTCTTGCACTTTCTCAAGTTGATTGCTCATAAATGTATAATTGTTAAATTAATAGACTGGTTTATTCCGGCTTTTCGCACAGTTCCGTCAACACGCCGTGAGTCGATTTCGGGTGAAGAAATGCGATATTTAAGCCCTCAGCGCCTTTGCGAGGAGCTTTGTCGATCAAGCGAACGCCTTTTTCTTCCACTTCGGCAAGCGCGTTTGCAACGCCATCGGCTACGGCAAATGCAAGGTGGTGGATGCCTTCGCCGCGTTTTTCGATAAATTTGGCAATCGTGCTTTCTTCCGAGGTCGGCTCAAGAAGCTCTATTTTCGTTTCTCCAACTTTGAAGAATGCAGTTTTCACTTTTTGATCTGCCACTTCTTCAACGGCGTAGCATTTCACGCCCAAAATGTTTTCATAATAAGGAACAGCCTCTTCAATGCTCTTGACGGCAATCCCAAGATGCTCAATGTGAGAAATTTTCATAATATTAATTATTAAAAAGTTATATCCTTTTCCAACGGCTCGGTCGCAACCGAAATTAGCCGCTTACAAAATTACGGAAAATTTATCACATCTATTATATTTATAAGAAAAAGTAATCACAAAAACAATCCATGCGGATAGCATCGTGACAAAATCGACTGACGTAATGTCAGTAATTTTTTAAAACCGATTTCGATTGGCCAGTTTGGCACGCGATTTGCTTTTCGAGGAGTGTCGGCTTGCAAAGGCCGGCACTCAAACAAGATTAATAACTAAAAAAAATAAAGTCATGGGTAAAATTATTGGTATAGACTTAGGAACTACAAACTCTTGCGTAGCCGTTCTCGAAGGGAAAGACCCTGTGGTCATCCCCAACAGCGAAGGCCGCAACACGACGCCATCGATCGTGGCATTTGTCGACGGTGGCGAAAGAAAAATCGGCGATCCCGCAAAACGTCAGGCCATCACCAACCCGACGCGCACGATATTCTCCATCAAACGGTTCATGGGCGAAACCTACGATCGCGTTCAAAAGGAAATTGCCCGCGTCCCGTATAAAGTGGTGAAAGGCGACAACAACACGCCTCGTGTTGAAATCGACGGACGCCAATACACGCCGCAGGAAATTTCTGCCATGATTCTCCAAAAGATGAAAAAAACGGCAGAAGACTATTTGGGACAAACTGTCACAGAAGCCGTCATCACCGTGCCGGCATACTTCAACGACTCCCAACGCCAAGCGACGAAAGAAGCCGGCGAAATTGCCGGTTTGAACGTACGCCGTATCGTGAACGAACCGACGGCTGCCGCATTGGCTTACGGGCTCGACAAAGGCAACAGCGACAAAAAAATCGCAGTGTTCGACCTCGGCGGCGGCACATTCGATATTTCTATCCTTGAACTGGGCGACGGCGTGTTTGAAGTGAAATCGACAAACGGCGACACCCACCTCGGCGGCGACGATTTCGACCACAAAATCATCGATTGGCTTGCCGACGAATTCCAACAAGAGGAAGGCGTCGACTTGCGCCAAGACCCGATGGCACTGCAACGCTTGAAAGAAGCTGCTGAAAAAGCAAAAATAGAACTTTCGAGCACCACCTCGACAGAAATCAACCTGCCATACATCATGCCGGTCAACGGTGTGCCAAAACACTTGGTAAAAACGCTTACGCGTGCAAAATTCGAGCAACTTTGCGACAATTTGATTCAAGCCACGATAGCCCCGTGCCGTCAAGCGCTGAAAGATGCCAATTTGACGCCGGCCGACATCAACGAGGTTATCCTCGTGGGCGGTTCGACTCGTATCCCTGCCGTACAGCAAGTGGTAGAGAAATTCTTCGGCAAAGCGCCGTCGAAAGGCGTCAACCCCGACGAAGTCGTTGCAGTCGGCGCAGCCATCCAAGGCGGCGTGTTGAGCGGAGATGTCAAAGACGTCCTTTTGCTTGATGTCGTGCCATTGTCGGTCGGCATCGAGACATTGGGAGGCGTGATGACGAAACTTATCGATGCCAACACGACAATCCCGACTCGCAAAAGCGAAACATTCTCCACAGCTGTCGACAACCAGCCTTCGGTGGAAATCAACGTGCTGCAAGGCGAACGCCCATTGGCGAAAGACGACAAATCGCTCGGCCGCTTCCACTTGGACGGCATTGCGCCTGCACCGCGTGGCATTCCGCAAATCGAAGTCACATTCGAAATTGACGCCAACGGCATATTGAACGTATCGGCAAAAGACAAAGCCACCGGCAAAGAGCAAAGCATCCGCATCGAGGCTTCAAGCGGCTTGACCGACGCCGAAATTCAACGGATGAAAGACGAAGCTGCCGCCAACGCTGCTGCCGATGCCAAAGAAAAAGAACGCATCGACAAAATCAACAAGGCCGATGCTGTCATCTTCCAAACGGAAAAGCAACTGAAAGAACTCGGCGACAAGTTCGCTGCCGACAAACGCGCTCCGATCGATGCCGCGCTCAACGAACTGAAAGAAGCCCACAAAGCGCAAAATGTCGACGCAATCGATCCGGCAATTGAAAAGTTGAATGCAGCCATGCAAGCTGCCGCGCAAGACATCTACAACGCGCAGCAACAAGCCGGCGGCCAGCAACAAAACGCTTCTTCCGCGAATGCAGGCGACAACAACACTTCCGGCAACGGAGGCGACACCGTGCAAGATGCCGACTTCGAGGAAGTGAAGTAAAACTCACAAAATATTATAAAAGAGGGTGCATCACAATGACCGATGCGCCCTCTTTTTGCATTTATAAACATCATGATTTCTACGTCTTTTCCATATCCCTTTCATCTCTTATTTTGCATCACGCCTTATTTGCAATAAAAGGCACTGCAAAAATTCACACAAACCATTTAAAAGAAATATACTATCATGCAGTAGACGACGCATCTTGATCGGCAACTTTTCAGAAGATTTTCTATATCTTTGCATAAGGCAAGTTGCACTCGTGAATCTGATTCACTCGTTTGCATTGTCTTTGAATTCGTGACAACTAATCCCCATAGCATCGTGGCAAAGAAATTTGAAATACGGAACAGCACTGCGGAGTTTCTCACCTTTATTGCCGAGGGGAAGGAGAATGGCATACAAGTGTTGTATAAGGACGAAACCATTTGGACTACCCAAAAGGCTATGGCCGAGTTGTTTGGTGTAGACAGGACTGTCATCACCAAACATCTGAAAAACATCTTTGACTGTTCTGAATTACAGCAAAATTCAGTATGTGCAAAATTTGCACATACTGCCGAAGATGGAAAAACATACAATACTACATTTTACAACCTCGATGCCATTATTTCCGTAGGCTATCGCGTCAATTCAATTCGTGCCACCCAATTTCGTCAATGGGCTACTTACGTGCTTCGCCAGTTTGCCATCAGAGGATATGTTATCGACAAAAAGCGCATGGAGAACGGTTCTTTTATCGGAGAGGACTACTTTGAACATCTGTTAGCCGAAATTCGGGAAATACGTCTGAGCGAACGGCGGTTTTACCAAAAGCTTACCGACATATACGCTACAGCCATAGACTACAACAAAAGCGCACCTACGACACGCCTGTTTTACAAAAAGATACAGAACAAAATGCATTACGCGGCACACGGGCATACGGCTGCAGAACTGATTGTTGAACGCGCCAATGCTTCCAAAGAACACATGGGGTTGACCACATGGGAGAATGCTCCGGATGGAAAAATCGTAAAGCCAGACGTAAGCATAGCCAAAAATTATCTGAAAAAAACGGAATTGGAAGACATGGGAAGGCTTGTCAACGCCGTATTAGACATGGCGGAACGTATGGCGAAACGCCGCATCCCGATGACAATGGAGGATTGGACAAAGCGCATAGATATGATCCTCGAAGCCGGAGGTGATACCGTATTGGATAATGCCGGATGTATTACGGCTGAGTTTGCCAAGCAATTTGCAGAAGTTGAGTTTGAGAAGTACCGAACCATTCAAGACAAGAACTTTTCTTCCGACTTCGACCGATTCATCAGTGACACTCCTTTGTTGCTCGATTTTGCGCCAAAGGATTAATGGCAAAATCACATAATTCACGATAGCAGTAGAGGGAAACATTAGGTTTTCTTTCTATATTGATTTTTCTTTCGTCAGTTTAGACGAAAACCGAACTTGCCATCCTCCATCATGCCGCAAGCACGAAATCCGGCCATGCAGAGCCGTCACAACTTTGCTCCATGGCAGTTTTTTCATACTTTTGCACCCGATTTTCCCAAAACACACTTTGTCCATGAACGCCAAAGCAAAAGGATATATCTTAGGAGCCATCGCCGCAGCCACTTACGGGATGAACCCATTGTTTGCCCTTCCGCTTTACAGCGACAGGATGACTCCCGACTCTGTCTTATTTTTCCGCTATTTGTTTGCCATACCCATCTTGGGAATCATGCTCAAAGCCCGCGGACGCAGTTTCCGAATGCACCGGAAAGAAGTCATTCCGCTGATAACATACGGATTCATGGTGGCCTTTTCGTCCTTGTCGCTATTCCTTAGCTACAACTACATGGGAGCCGGTATTGCGTCGACATTGCTTTTCGTCTACCCGATCATGGTAGCTGTCATCATGGCTGCTTTTTTCCACGAACGGATTTCCCTGCCAACGATACTGTGCATCATAGTCGCCTTGGCAGGCATTGCGCTGCTCTACAAAAACGAAGACGGTTCGACACTGAATCTGACCGGAACGATTCTTGTGTTCGCCTCGGCGTTGTCGTATGCCATATATCTCGTCGGTGTCAATCAAGCATCGATAAAAAACGAGCCGACACTGAAAGTCACTTTCTACGTGTTGCTCTTCGGCGTGACACTTTTCGTCGGGCGGCTGCTTTGGGAAGGGCATATCGAAATGCCGTCGCGCTGGTATTTATGGGGCTGCCTGATCGCGCTTGCAGTTTTTCCAACTGCCATATCGTTTCTATGCACCACAAGCGCGATACAATACATCGGCTCCACGCCGACTGCCATATTGGGAGCATTGGAACCGGTGACGGCCATCGTGTTCGGAGTTGCCATATTCGGAGAAGTGCTCACCATCCGGCAATGCATTGGCCTTGCGTTGATCATCACGGCAGTGTCGCTCGTAGTGGCAGGCGGCAGCGTTTCGCTCCATCTGACGCGCTTCCGGCGCATGTTCCCTCGCCTTCTCCACAAACGCCGGCATTAATCATTTGCCACACATCCAAGACGTGAAACAAGGAAAAAACCTTTTCATTACAGCATAAATCGCAACACCGACAGCACCGATAATGACCGGCAAAACAATAAAAAGAAAAATCAGCATAGCAGAAGATTCCGGCTGTATATAACGAACACAAATTTTTGACAAAAAGAGCAACGGCAAACCATGATAAGCGTAAACTAAGAACGAACTGTCTTCCAACCAAGCCCTACGCCGGATATTTTTAGTTTTCACAATCCAGCCAGCCCAAGCAAAACAAGCCCCAAGGCCGAAAAGGATTCCTAATTTATGCAAATATTCTCCCGACGGGAAACCGACCAACAACATTGCGATCCCCGCAATCATAACAAGAAAATAAGCGGCAGCCGACATTTTACGGTATGGCAACACCTTTTCTACCACATCGACTTTATTTATGCCAAACCAAGCTCCTGCGGTAAAGAAAAACAACCCCACAAGAAAATTTGTAGGCGTCCCGAAAATCAACCAGCACGCAGCCAACAATACGACACCATAAATACGGCACATTTTTACAAACAAGCAAATCAACGGAGTCCCGATAGAAAGACATATCAAATCCCTGAGAAACCATAACGGAAGATTGACCGGACCTCCGTCCTTGAAGTTCCAAAAGCAAGAAAGCCAATCTGACATTGTAAAATCAGCGACAAGCTTCATCTGACCCGACATCATTGACGGGACAACCATTTGTGCCATAAAATAAAAACCGACAACCACTAAATTCCAGAAAATATAAGGCACAACTAACGATTTAAAACGTTTCTTGATTTTTCCCAAATAAACGTTTTTGGAAAAATCGTCGTAATAAAAAAAACAAGAACCCTGAAATAAAGAAAAACAACGGCACCCCTATCCGCGCTATCCCCTCCACAAATGAAAATCGGAAAATTTCATAGAGCGACGTGCCGCCTTCCACGACAATACTGCCGTCCTACCATCTTCCTAACACGACATGAATGTAAATAATAACAAATATCATCGGAAATCGAAGTGCCGATATCGTCTTAGACAACAAACTCGTATTAATAGCCATTACAATTAGTTTAATTGAGGAAACAAAGATAATGCAAATCGAGCGCAAAAGAGCCAAACTTGTTTGAACGGTTATGCCGAGATGCAGTTTATCTTATACAAATATTTAAATCGTATATTCTTTGTCAAAACAGTTTCTGTTTCAGTTGTCATTTTCCCAAACAAATTGGCAAGCCAATTCATCAAAAGAAGAAGCTTTGGCCACAACAATTTCCATGGCAAATCAAATTTTTGCAAATTTAGCGAAATCCCAAGGAAAACGACATCCCATATTCAAAAAAATCATGGCCCTGCGTTGTTCCCAACTTTGGCTCAAATTGTCTTTATGGAAATTTTCGTATCTTTGTAAAATCTAAATAGCACTTATCATGATAGCTCAAATCGCAAATTTCATAACTTGGCATTTCAATCCCAACCTAATATCCGAGCCCATCACCATACGATGGTACGGAGCCATGTTTGCCATCGGCTTTATCGCAGGCGCGGCCATCATCGCAAAAATGTTCAAACACGAAGGCGAAAAAAGCAGCTGGGTCGACTCGCTGTTTATCGTCGTTGTCATCTGCACAATCATCGGCGCACGCCTCGGGCACGTATTTTTCTATGCTTGGGACTATTATTCGCAACATCCCGTCGAAATCCTGAAAGTATGGGAAGGCGGGCTTGCCAGCCATGGCGGCGCAATAGGAATACTCATCGGCATTATTTTCTATTCTTATTTTGTCACCAAACGCAATTTCTTATGGACCGTAGACCGCTTGGTCGTGCCGGTAGCCCTCGTCGGAGGATTGATTCGATTAGGCAACCTCTTTAATTCCGAAATTTTCGGACACGCCACGACAATGCCATGGGGCTTCTATTTTGTCGATTCCATGGAATGGAGAGAAATGTGCATGTTCTACGGCCAGAAAGTGGCATGCCACCCGACGCAGATCTACGAAGCATTGTGCTATTTCGCCATTTTTGGATTGCTCATGTATTTGTATTGGCGCCGGAATGCAGAGGAGCGGCAAGGCTTGTTGAGCGGCATTTTCTTCGTCGCCGTTTTCGCGGCTCGCTTCCTCATCGAATTTGTCAAGAATCCGCAAGAGAGCTTCGAACTCGAAATGACATTAAACATGGGGCAGGTGCTCAGCATCCCTTTCATCGTTGCCGGCATCATCTTGATCATCTATGCAATGCGCAATCCCCGCGTCCCCATCGAATACAAAAACGAATTTGCGCCGGAGACTAAAAAACGCTGACACAAATGGATCATCCCTTCTACGAAATAATGTCGCTCGACAATGTTCGTGAATTGAATCTCACGGAACGGCTCATCGGCATTGGCGCGATCCTCGTCCTTTGCATCATCGTCTACTTCGTTTGCAAGAAAGTGCTGATTCCGCTGATTCGCCGTTTCACCGGCAAGACAAGCACCACATGGGACGACCATCTCTTTAACGACAAAGTATTGTCAATCGCATGTGTCTTATTGCCGGTATTGGTGGCTTATGTATTCATTCCGTTTGTCTTTCGCGACAAACCGGTTGCCTTGTCGCTGATCGACAAAATATGCCTGATAACCATCATAATCATCAGCGTGCAACTCGTTTGCGCTTTCATATCCTCATTCCAAATCATCACTTCCGAATCGGAAGCCCTGAAAAAACGCCCGCTGAAAGGTTTGTACCAAATGATGAAAGTCGTGGTCATCTGCGTAGGCGTCATTCTCGGCATCAGCGTGTTGCTCGACAAAGAACCGAGCATCATACTCACGGGGTTGGGTGCTTCGGCTGCAATCATGATGCTGGTATTCAAAGATTCCATCATGGGATTGGTGGCCGGCGTGCTAATCAATGTTTACGACATGTTGCGTCCGGGCGATTGGATTGTCATGGAAAAACACGGCGTGAACGGAATTGTGACAGAAGTGACCCTGAACATCGTCAAAATACGGAATTGGGACAATACCATCGTCACCGTCCCGACCTACGCGCTTGTGAGCGAATCTTTCCAAAATTGGCGCGGCATGTGGGACGCAGGCGGCCGGAGGATATCGGAAACAATCAACATCGACATTTCCTCCATCCGCACTTGCGATGAAAACGAAACGGAGAAATTCAAAGCCATGGCGGGCGATTGCCCGGAAACACCCGAACTCATAACCAATTTGTTTTTCTTCCGCTATTTCATGGAGAATTACTTGAAAACGCATCCATTGATCACTCCCAAACCCCATTTGATGGTCAGGCAGCGTCCGGCGTCAGCCCACGGGCTGCCCGTCGAAATATACTGCTTCACCACAAAAACCGAATGGACCGCATTCGAGCACGTCAAAGCGGAAATTATGGAATTTGCATACGCTTCGCTCGGGAAATTCGGATTGAAAGCATTCCAAACGCCATCGGGCTCAGACATCTTAACGCTGAAAAATTGACATGGCACAGCAAAACATCATCGCCAAAGGCGTACGAGTCAACAATCTGAAGAATATCAATGTCGAAATTCCACGGGGAAAATTTGTCGTTGTCACAGGACTCTCCGGCTCAGGGAAATCGTCATTGGCATTCGACACGCTCTATGCCGAGGGCCAACGACGCTACGTGGAAAGCCTGTCGTCCTACGCTCGCCAGTTTTTGGGCCGGATGCAAAAACCGGAATGCGACTACATAAAAGGATTGCCACCGGCAATTGCCATCGAACAGAAAGTAAGCACCCGCAATCCGCGAAGCACCGTAGGCACATCGTCCGAAATCTACGACTATCTCCGATTGTTTTTCGCCCGCATCGGCAAAACATACTCGCCCGTATCGGGCCGTCTTGTCAAAAAACACACGGTAGACGACGTCGTCAGCCATGTCTGCAATTATCCGGAGGGCACACGCATTGCCGTGCTTGCCGAGCTATGCATTCCCAACGGGCGTTCAGTCGCCGAGCAACTCGACATATTGAAAAAAGAAGGATATTCGCGAATCGAAAAAAACGGCGAATTCATCCCGATCGACTCCTTGCCGGCAGGAACAGCTCTCGACGATTGCCATCTGCTCATCGACCGCCTTGCCGTCGCCGCCGGACAAGACACGCTCAGCCGCCTGACCGATTCCATCGAAACCGCATTCTACGAAGGCGACGGTATTTGCGTCATCAAAGCATGGCTCGACGACAAAATTGAAGAACGGCGCTTTTCCAAACGTTTCGAAGAAGACGGAATCCGCTTCATCGAACCCACCGAACAAATGTTCAACTTCAACAACCCCTACGGAGCATGCCCCGTTTGCGAAGGATTCGGGAAAATATTGGGAATCGATGAAGATTTGGTTGTCCCGAACAAAGCTTTGTCGGTCTACGATGATGCCGTCGTGTGTTGGCGCGGCGAAAAGATGAGCGAATGGAAAAAAGCATTCATCCATGCCGCCACCCCAACGGGTTTTCCCATCCATCGCCCCTACTACCAACTGACCGACAAAGAAAAAGACCTGCTTTGGCACGGAAATGGTTCGACGATCTACGGAATCGACGACTTCTTCCAAATGCTTCAAGAAAACCAATACAAAATACAAAACCGCGTGATGCTTGCCCGCTACCGCGGCAAAACAACCTGCACGGAATGCAAAGGCAGCCGGCTCAGGAAAGAAGCGCTCTACGTGAAAATCGACGGCAAAACAATTGCCGACATCGTGAAAATGCCGATTTCCGACTTGAAAGCATGGTTCGACGGCTTGACGCTCGACGATTACGAATCGAAAGTGGCGAAACGCTTGCTCGCCGAAATCCGCACGCGGCTCGAATACCTCTGCAACGTAGGGTTGGAGTACCTTACGCTCGACCGACTTTCGTCGACGCTTTCCGGAGGTGAAAGCCAACGCATCAACCTTGCCACATCTTTGGGCAGCAACCTCGTCGGTTCGCTCTATATCCTTGACGAGCCAAGCATCGGCCTCCATTCGCGCGACACCGAGAAATTGCTCCGCGTGCTTCGCAAATTGCAAAGTTTGGGAAACACCGTCGTAGTGGTCGAACACGACGAAGAAATCATGCGCGCGGCCGATTACATCATAGACATCGGTCCTAACGCCGGACGGCTCGGCGGAGAAATCGTCTATCAAGGTCCTGTCGAGACGCTGGACAAAGCCGCCGACAGCCTGACCGTCCAGTACTTGACAGGCGAACGCAGCATCCCCGTGCCAAAGCTGCGGCGGCGCTCCCGTTATTCCATCGACATTCATGGAGCAGCACAAAACAACTTGAAAGGCATCGACGTGAAATTCCCGTTAGGCGTCATCACCGTAGTTTCAGGCGTGAGCGGTTCGGGGAAATCGACGCTTGTACGCGATATCCTCTACAAGGCACTGTCGCGCAAAATCGGCGAGACAAGCGACATGCCCGGAGCGCATGCCGAACTCACGGGCGACATCGACATGATACGCAGCGTCGAATTTGTCGACCAAAACCCAATCGGGAAATCCACAAGAAGCAACGCGGCCACCTACCTCAAAGCGTTCGACGAAATCCGGAAACTCTTTGCCGAGCAACAAGGAGCGAAACAAATGGGATTCAATGCCGGATATTTTTCGTTCAACTCCGAAGGCGGACGCTGCGAAACATGCAAAGGAGAAGGCACGATCACCATCGAAATGCAATTCATGGCCGACATCACCCTCACTTGCGAGGCATGCCATGGCAAACGATTCAAGCAAGAAGTGCTCGACATCGAATACCGAGGGAAAAATATCTATGACATCCTTGAAATGACCGTCAATCAAGCCATCGACTTTTTCAGCGAAACGAAAGGTGCAACCGAATCGAGAATCGTCAAGCGACTTTTGCCGCTCAAAGACGTTGGATTGGGGTATATCAAATTGGGGCAATCGTCGTCGACGCTTTCCGGAGGAGAAAACCAACGCATCAAATTGGCCTATTTCCTAAGCATGGAAAAGCAAGAACCTGCCTTGTTTATTTTCGACGAGCCTACCACCGGCTTGCATTTCCACGACATCAACACCCTGCTGAAATCATTCAACCGGCTTATCGAGAAGGGACATTCCATCGTCATCATCGAGCACAATATCGACGTGATCAAATGCGCCGACTATGTCATCGACATGGGGCCGGAAGGCGGCGACGAAGGCGGGCGCATCGTCTGCGCCGGAACTCCGGAAGAAATCGCAGCTTGCCCGCAAAGCTACACCGGGCACTTCCTCGCCGAAAAACTGCGACGCCCGTCCGGCAGCAAATAGAGCAAAAAATGGACGCACTCCGCGCTTTCACCCATGGAAATACATTTCTTGTAAAGTTTTGAAAAAGAGCAGAAGATATTAAGAGGAAAATAAAGCAAGGCTAAAAGATGGGATTTTACAGTATCAACATAACACGAAATGATACTGTAAAAAAACAAGAGTGATACTGTAATTGGATACTGAAACATCTCCAAAACGAACAATGAGAACTGCAAAAATCCTTTTCCTCCACGGCTTCTTTGCATCGGGCAGTTGCATACCTGCCCAAACGTTGAAACAAGCACTCAAAAGTAAAGCGGAAGTCCTCACGCCCGACCTCCCGCTGCATCCTCGCGAAGCTCTCACATTCATTACAAACCTTTGCGAGCGTGAGCATCCCCATGTGTTGGTGGGCAATAGCAACGGTTCTTTCTTGGCACAGATCGTGGCATCTCGGTTGAGAATACCTGCCCTGTTGGGTAATCCCCATTTTGAAATGACCCATTTCCTTTCCGAACGTATAGGAGTGCATGAATACAAATCGCCACGAGCAGACGGACGGCAACATTTCGTGATAGACCAACCGCTGATAGACGAATTTGCAGAGGTGCAAAAACACCAATGGGACGATTGCCGGCCGGAAATGACCGATCGCATTTGGGGATTATTCGGAGAAAATGACCATTTGGCTCACTTTGAACCGTTATTCTTGCAGCGCTATGCCCATGCTTATCACTTCCCCGGTGACCATACGCCTACGGCGGAAGAGGTGCAGAAGTATTATGTGCCGCTGGTGGAAAAACTTATAGAATAAGGTCACTTCCTATCCCATAAAACGGGAAGAAGTGACCCTAACATTTAATCTTCCATAGATTCCCCAATTAGACGCAAAGTTTCTTTCTTATACTCTCTACGATTGTACTTCTCCCCTCTGCATATCCAGCAGCTGCATGGAGTTCCCGTAGATTGATAAACCTTTGCCCATTTGTCCTTTGCCAGTTCGAACCAATGTGGATGTTCAACCACACTTCCATCCTCATGGATAATAGGATGTCCGTAAACGGCATAAAGAATCATACGGGCCTTAAACACGCGCGCCATTTGCTGGCGTCTCCAAAATTTGTTTCTTTTGTCCATCGTCTCTTT
>UQKE01000055.1 GCA_900541555.1 uncultured Porphyromonadaceae bacterium
ATTTTATCCGCTTATACAACTTATAATCAGGGATTTAATTTATAGAAGTCCCCTTTATTCATTTTTCCTTTGCCGAGGCGCAGCTTGTCTTATACAAACGCAAAGAAAAGCAAAGCAAAAACAATGAAGTTGCAGTTTCGCTGAAGAATGTCGTTAGATAGGGACATTCCATGACGGTTTAGCCGAGGTCATAAATTCATGGGGGGGGGAGTTGCCGATTCGACAAAAAACATCAAAAAAAACGGCAAAAAATTTCTTTTCACATAAAAACCATTTATCTTTGCCTCACAATAAATACAAACATCATTAACTAAAAAACATTTTTGCCTATCGAATCTACATTACTCGTTGTTTAAAAAATACACAGATTAATGGAAGATATGAATATGCTGACAGACGAACAGTTGGTCTGTCTGTATGCAGAAGGCGAAAATACAGCGTTCGATGTGTTGTTGCAACGTCATCAGAATCGCATCTTTTCCTACATATATAATATTGTAAAAGACAAAGATTTGGCCGACGATCTTTTTCAAGAAACGTTTGTCAAAGCCATCGTTACGATCAATCAGGGACGTTACACCGAGAACGGAAAATTCCCTGCATGGATCACACGCATCGCCCACAACCTGATAATCGACTATTACCGTCAGGAAAAAGCGCAAGCGCAATTGTCGTGCGACAACGACGACATCAATATTCTCAATCGCAAAGAATTGAGCGAGGAAACGATAGAGGATGCCATCGTGCGCCGCCAAATTCTTTCGGATGTCAAGCTGCTTGTACAAGAATTGCCCGAATCGCAAAAAGAAGTGCTTGAAATGCGCTACTACATGGACATGAGCTTCAAAGAAATTGCCGAAGCCACCGGCGTGAGCATCAACACTGCGCTCGGACGCATGCGATACGCCATCTTGAACCTGCGGAAAATTGCAGAAGAACGCAACATCGTGCTCACCGCTTAGTGCCGGCCGCCATCGGAGAAGCGTCGCTCGTAGTAGTCGACATAGGCTTTATTGACGATGCGATTGCCTCCGGCGGTGGGATAATCGCCTGAAAAATACCAATCGCCCGGGCAAGTCGGCACTGCCCGATGCAATCCGTCAAGCGTCTGATAGACTATTTCAATTTTGGCCCGAGTGCCCTCCGGCGTCAACATTTCCGCCATTTTCCGCGAAATATCTTGGTCGGAAAAAGGAGCGTAGATCTTTTTCACGGCATTTTCCATCTCGTCGACCGGCAACGACAATTGCCGCAGGCACTCATCGTAGGTCTCCGATAAAACGCATGCCATGCCCCGCTCTTTTAGCAATTCGACGGCTGCCTTGAAAGCGATAAATTCATCCATGTGCGACATGTCGATGCCGTAGCAATCCGGATAGCGCACTTGCGGAGACGACGACACCACCACAATTTTTTTCGGCCCGAGACGATCCAACATGCGAAGGATGGATTGCTTCAAGGTTGTTCCCCTCACGATGCTATCATCGATGACAACCAGATTGTCCGTCGGGCGCACCACCCCGTAGGTCACATCGTAGACATGCGCCGCCAAGTCGTTGCGCGAAGCGCCTTCCGCGATAAAAGTTCGCAATTTAATGTCCTTTATCGCTATTTTTTCCCAGCGCAACCGTCTCGACACGATCCGGCGAACGCAATTTGCATAATCGGCATCATCCTTGTCCAACGCGGCTATTTCCTCCGCTTTCCGTTCCGACAAGCGGACGTGCATGCCTTCCATCATTCCATAGAATGCCACTTCCGCCGTATTCGGGATAAATGAAAATACCGTATTGTCGAAATCGCTGTCTATGGCACGCTCCACATCCGGAACGACACAACGCCCCAATGCTTTACGTTCTTGATAAATATCCTTGTCGCTGCCCCGCGAAAAATAGATCCGCTCGAAAGAGCAACGGTGATTTTCCTTGCTGTCAAGAATTTGCTCGATCGATACTTTTCCATTGCGTTTCACAATCAAAGCAGCGCCGGGCATCAGTTCCGACACGTCGCCCGCAGCCACATTCAACACGGTTTGGATCACCGGTCGCTCGGATGCCAACACCACAATTTCATCGTCGCAATAATAAAACGCCGGACGGATGCCGCAGGCATCGCGGAGCGCAAACATGTCGCCGGAACCGGTGATGCCACAAATCACAAAACCGCCATCCCACATCCTTGCGTTTCGATGGAGAATATTCGGTATTGAAATGTTGTCGGCAATCATCGTTGTCAACTTTTGCCCGTCTGCCTGCTCCTTATACAAATCGAAAAGACGGTCGTGCTCCATGTCGAGCGCATGGCCAAGCTGTTCGAGTATGATAAACGTATCGGAATAGATTCGCGGATGTTGCCCTTGCCGGACGATAGAATCGAAAATCTCATCCACGTTGGTCATATTGAAATTGCCGCAAAGCATTAAATTCCGCGAACGCCAATTGTTCCGACGCAAAAAAGGATGCACGTACGACATTCCGGACCGCCCTGTCGTGCTATACCGCAAATGGCCCATGTACAGTTCGCCGATATAGGGAATCTTCTCCCCGACATCCTCAACGCCGCCGCGCAATTCAGCATCGATTTCCTTGTTCACCTTGTCGAAAATTTCCTGAATCGCACCGGTGCCCAAGGCTCTTTCGCGATAAATGTACTCGTCGCCCGGGCGTGCGTTCAATTTCACACAACCGATTCCCGCAGCTTCCTGCCCCCGATTGTGCTGCTTCTCCATCAAAAGATAGAGTTTGTTCAGGCCATAAGCATAAGTCCCGTATTTCTCACGATAATAATCGAGCGGTTTCAGCAGCCGAATCAATGCGACACCGCATTCATGCTTGATTTGTTCCATTAACGAATGAATAACAATTCCCTGTATTTCGGGAGCGGCCACATTTCATTGTCGACCATCAATTCCAATTTGTCAATATGATAACGAATCACATCCATGCATGGCTTCACCGTGTCGTGATAACGGATGGCCTTTTCGCGCTCGTTGACGATCTTGTTGGCAACCTTTCGCGCATCGACCATCTTATCGACTTCCGATTTAATAATACACATGTGATTGGCAATTTTCCGAATGGTTTCTTTCTCTTGCAAGGCAAGATCAGAACTTTCGCCCTCAAATATCGAACGAATTTTCATGACGTTGTCGAGCAACAACGATTGATAGCGAGTGGCTACCGGAATCACGTGGTTCATTGCCAAGTCGCCAAGCACGCGGGCTTCTATTTGTATTTTCTTCGTATACATTTCCCATTTCACTTCATTGCGAGCTTTCAGCTCCACTTCGGTGAAAACGCCCGTATTCTTAAACATTTCAATGCTTTCCGGCGACAGATAGGCATCAAAAATCTTTGGAACGCTTGCTTCGCAGTCAAGTCCGCGCCGTTGCGCTTCCGCTTTCCATTCTTCGCTGTATCCGTTGCCGTCGAAATGAATAGCCTGATTTTCTCTCAACAAGCGTTTCGCTTCGTTCAAGATCGCCTTTTCCTTCACTTCTCCGGTTGCTATACGGGCATCGACAGCCACTTTGAATTTTGCCAATTGGTCGGCCACAGCCGCATTCAAGGCAATCATGGCCGAAGCGCAATTCGCCGACGAGCCAATGGCCCTGAATTCGAAACGATTGCCGGTAAAAGCAAATGGCGACGTGCGGTTGCGGTCGGTATTGTCGACGAGCAATTCGGGAATTTGCGTCACGTTTTTCAATTTCATTCCTTCCTTTGCAGTAAATGAAATTGTATCGTCGTCGGAATCCAGCAATCGATCGATGACGGCCGAAATTTGTGCACCCAAGAACATGGAAATGATTGCCGGCGGCGCTTCATTAGCACCCAACCGATGCTCGTTTGTTGCCGACGAAATGGATGCTTTCAGCAATGCGTTGTGGCGCTGAACGGCAGCCATGACATTCGCCAAGAAAGTGATAAAACGCAAATTGTCTTTTGGCGTTTTTCCCGGGCTGAAAAGCATGTCGCCCGTATCCGTGCCAAGGCTCCAATTATTATGCTTTCCCGAACCGTTCACGCCGGCAAAAGGCTTTTCATGAAGCAACACTTGAAAATTATGGCGGTTTGCCACTTCGCTAATCAGCGACATCAACAACAAATTATGGTCGTTGGCAAGATTCGTTTCTTCAAAAACCGGAGCAAGCTCGAATTGGTTCGGCGCCACTTCGTTATGGCGAGTTTTTGCCGGAATGCCCAACTTGTGGCATTCTATTTCAAGGTCAAGCATGAACGCCTCTACACGAGACGGAATAGCTCCGAAATAATGGTCTTCAAGTTGTTGGTTCTTTGCGCTTTCGTGTCCCATCAGCGTCCGACCCGTCATGACAAGGTCGGGACGGGCAGCATATAAAGCTTTATCGACAAGGAAATACTCCTGTTCCCATCCCAAATAAGAAACCACATGATGCACACGCTCGTCAAAATAGCGGGCAACAGCCGTACCTGCTTTGTCTACGGAATTCAAAGCGCGAAGAAGCGGCGTTTTGTAATCGAGCGATTCGCCCGTATAGGAAATAAAGATTGTCGGTATACACAACGTTTGCCCGACAATAAATGCCGGAGAAGAAATGTCCCATGCAGAATATCCGCGAGCTTCAAAAGTGTTGCGAATCCCGCCATTCGGGAAACTGGACGCATCCGGCTCTTGTTGCACGAGAAGTTTGCCGGAGAATTCCTCAACCACGCCGCCTTTTCCGTCATGCTCAATAAATCCGTCGTGCTTTTCTGCCGTTCCGTCGGTAAGCGGGTGGAACCAATGGGAATAGTGGCGTGCGCCATTATCCATTGCCCATTTCTTCATCCCTGCCGCCACACTGTCGGCAAGCTCCCTGTTGAGCGGTTCTTTATTGTCTATGGCATTCACCAAAGCACGGTATGTGTCTTTATCGAGATACTTGTACATCTGCGCGCGATTAAACACATATTTGCCATAATAATCACTCGGTCTTTCGCTTGGAATATTCACAGGAACTGCTTTGCGCCCGTACGCCTCTTCTACAACTTTAAATCTTAACGTTGACATAAAAAACAATCTGTATATACCTATAATTCAAAAACATCGCGACGAATCCCGAAAGATATGCCGTCGACATGTGCAAAGGTATGACATTCCATTCAGATTTCAATCGTTCCCTCAAACGAAAATTCTGCCGGACCCGAAAGAAACAGCCGCCCGTCCGCCTCTTTCCATTCCACCTCCAAGCATCCGCCAATCGCTTCGACAACGGCATGCCGATCGCACTTGCCTGTCGCAACGCCTGCCGCCACAGCCGCACATGCGCCCGTCCCGCACGACAATGTTTCGCCGCTTCCACGCTCCCAAACGCGCATCTGCAAGCGGTCACGCGATTTAAGCTCGACAAATTCAATATTCGCTCGTTGCGGAAACAACGGATGGCATTCCAATTCTTGCCCCAACTTGCACACATCAATGTCCTCCAAATGGCAAAAAACGACGCCATGCGGATTGCCCACCGACACTGCCGTCAACGTCAATTCCCCACAACTCGTCGCCACCGGAATTTGCATTGAATCGGCAGCAAGCACAGAAATCTTCGCCGGTTCAAAAACAGGGTGGCCCATATCCACCGCGACTTGCCGCACTTTGCCATTGCCGTCGACCGACAAATAAAGCCGACGCACGCCCGACAACGTTTCGAGCGCAATCGTTTGTTTCGTTGTCAGGCCGCGTTCAAAAACATACTTTCCGACACACCGCGCCGCATTTCCGCACATTTCCGCCTCCGACCCATCGGCATTGAACATGCGCATCCCGAAATCCACTGTCTCCGAACATGTTATCAAAACCAATCCGTCAGCTCCAACGCCCCTTCGCCGATCGCTCACGCGCCTTGCCAAAGCCGACAAATCAAACATGGGCGGCCGGCTATGGCAATCAAGGAACACATAATCGTTGCCCGCGCCATGCATCTTGACAAACGACAATCTGCCCATAAGATTAAAATTTAAATAGTGCAGAAAATACCACTCGATGATTCACCACGCCATGGCTTGCCTGCATTCGCGCTTTCGCGTCAGGGCTGCCATAACGGGCAGAAGTGGCAAGATATTCCACGCCAAATTGCCAATGCGGAAGATTATAAGCAACTTCCGCCGAGCCCGAAACGATACTGTCCAAACCATCCGATACGCCTGTCCCGATAATTCCCGACACAGGCGTAGCCGCGCCAAGATTTTTCAAATATCCGCCAAACAATCCATATTGCCATGCCCCTTCTGCATATTTCACGTTAACCCACGTCGACGACACACGCACCGGCGCATATTCTTGCTTTCCGGTGCGAGAGTCGACATCTGTAATGCCATACCCTCCGACTCCGCTTGCTTGCGTGAAATTCGAGCCATAGACAGTTTTCGCCGCAACCGTCCATCCATCGTTTTTATATCTCAAATGAACTTCGGCAGAAAAAGACGTGATTCGCTCCTTCACCTTAAAAACATTGCCACGATATTCCGATTGCGTGCGAGGAACAATCGATGTCATGTCCACTCCGCCGCCGGCAATCAAATTCTCTCCGGCATAGTCGAGATTCAATGCAATTTCAGGGATACAGCTGTTCTTAACAAACCGGTTGCTTTTTTCCGATGCCGTTTCTCCCGTCAGATTCGACGCAGGGCCAACCGATAAATACTGAGACTGCCATAAAGCGGTCAGTTTCATGCGGAAATTCCGCTCGGCGTAACGATAAGCAATTTGCGGCGCTCTGCTAAATGGCTGAAAAGGCGCTCCCCTGTTCAGATTCAACAACTCGGGGGTGACATCGCCATCAAATGGATGCCATGTTTGCCCCACAAGAAGCGAAGACGCGCCAAAATCAAAACAAAAATACGCCTGACGCAAGCGAACCATATAATAATTTGTCCCGCTACCCCGAAAATCGACTTCCACCTTTCCCGAAACATCCACTTTGCTGCCGAGCTTCGGTGCCGTCAAATCCACCCCCAACCGAGTGTACATCGTATATAAATTGCCATCGGGTTTCGCATTTAGATCTTTCCCATCGGCATCCAATTCTTTATCTTTCGGATACATGAAAAACAACCCATCGACCGTCTCAGAATTGCTCCGGCTATTATAGAACAAATCTGTTCGCACTTGCCCGTAAAACTTATATCCAACCTCTCCAATCGCCGTTGCCGCAAAAGAAACAGCAACTGCAAACAACATTATTCTCAATTTCATAACATACAAATTTCATCTGCAAAATTAACATTCACCACATTTACTGCCAAACAAGCCCTGCAATATAAAAACTTCGGCTCAGACAGTATTATTTGGGCAAACAAGGAAAATATAGTAATTTTACGGCGATAAAACATTCGGCATTTCCCATTGCCATTAACCATACCGCATATTAAACAACGATGAAAGGCATTGTACTTGCCGGCGGTTCCGGCACTCGTTTATACCCTATCACAAAGGGAATCAGCAAACAATTGCTGCCCATCTACGACAAGCCGATGATCTACTATCCGATATCGGTGTTGATGCTTGCAGGCATTCGAGAAATACTTATCATTTCAACGCCGGCCGATTTGCCGGCTTTCAAACGATTGCTCGGCGACGGTTCGGATTTCGGCTTGCAATTCGAATATGCGGAACAACCTTCGCCCGACGGACTTGCACAAGCATTCATCATAGGCGAGAAATTCATCGGGAACGATGCCGTTTGCCTTGTATTGGGCGACAATATATTTCATGGCACCGGCTTCTCAAAGTTGCTTAAAGAAGCCGTGGAGAATGCTGAAAAAAGCAACGATGCCACTGTGTTCGGCTATTGGGTCGACGATCCTGAACGCTACGGCGTGGCAGAATTCGATGCCGATGGCAATTGCCTGTCGATTGAAGAAAAACCGGCAAACCCAAAATCGAATTATGCCATCACTGGCCTTTATTTTTACCCTAACGAGGTCGTTCGCATTGCAAAAAGCATCCGGCCATCGGAACGCGGAGAATTGGAAATCACATCGGTCAACCAAGAATTTCTCCGTAAAAATCGATTGAAAGTCCAAACGCTCGAACGCGGATTCGCATGGCTCGACACCGGCACGCACGACTCGCTTGCCGACGCTTCCATCTTCGTAGAGGTAATAGAAAAACGCCAAGGATTAAAAATTGCATGCCTTGAAGGAATTGCGTTAAGAAAAGGATGGGTTACGGCCGAAAAAATCAGAGAAGTAGCCCGCCCGATGCTGAAAAATCAATACGGGCAATACTTGATAAAGGTGATCAAAGAATTAGGATTGAAATAATGAATGTTATAAAAACCGACATCGATGATGTTGTGATCATCGAACCGCGAATATTTACAGACAGCCGAGGATACTTTTTCGAATCGTTTTCAGAACGCGAATTTTGCGAAAAAGTGCGATTTGTGCGATTTGTGCAGGACAATGAAAGCAAATCGTCCTATGGCGTTCTCCGCGGATTGCATTTCCAAAAGCCGCCTTATGCACAAAGCAAACTTGTACGAGTTGTCAAAGGCGCCGTGCTCGATGTGGCAGTCGATATTCGCAAAGGATCTCCGACATTCGGCCGCCACGTCGCAGTCGAATTGACCGAAGACAATCATCGCCAATTATTCATTCCTCGCGGATTTGCCCACGGGTTCAGCGTTTTGTCGCAAGAAGTGGTGTTTCAATATAAATGCGACAATTTCTATGCCCCGCAAAGCGAAGGCGCGCTTGCGTGGAACGATCCCGACCTTGCAATTGACTGGCATATCGCTCCCGATAAAATAATCCTGTCGGAAAAAGACAAGAAACACGACAGGCTCAAAGATGCCGAATGGCTTTTCGATTATACAGAAAACTTATACAAATAGAATGAATATACTTGTCACAGGCGCAAATGGCCAATTGGGCAACGAAATGCGAAGAGCCTCGCAAAAAAGTTGCCACCAATACATTTTCACAGACATTGCAGAGCTCGACATAACCGACGCGTCCGCAACAAGACGAAAAATGGAAGAATGCCATGTTGATGTCGTCGTCAACTGCGCCGCCTACACCAATGTCGACAAAGCCGAAGACGATGCCGCCAAAGCTGCATTGATCAACGATACCGCAGTCGGCGTGCTGGCGAAAGCAGCAAAAGAAGTCGACGCAACCATCATCCATGTGTCCACCGATTACGTATTCGACGGAAAGGCATGCACCCCATACGTGGAAAGCGACAGCACCTTCCCGACCGGCGTATACGGTCAAACAAAACTCGCCGGAGAAAAATCTGTCATCGCTTCCGGATGCCATTCCATCATCATCCGAACCGCTTGGCTATATTCGCAATGGGGAAACAATTTTGTCAAGACCATGCGGCGATTGACAGCCGAACGCGACAATCTCAGCGTAGTCTTCGACCAAGTAGGCACGCCGACTTTCGCAGGCGATTTGGCTGATGCCATTTGCCACATCATCGAGACAGGACAAATCGATAAGACAGGACTTTATCATTTTTCAAATGAAGGCGTATGTTCATGGTACGACTTTGCAATCGCCATACGCAATCTAAGCGGCAATAAATGCGACATTCGCCCTATCCGCTCCGAGGAATATCCGAGCAAAGTGGCCCGCCCACATTATTCCGTGCTCGACAAAACAAAATTCCGAACCACTTTCGGATTTAAAATCCCACATTGGCATGAATCTCTCATCGAATGCATAAACCAACTTTCCAACCAACAATGAATTTCAAACGCAATATAATCATCACCGGCGGCGCCGGATTCATCGGCAGCCATGTTGTCCGATTGTTTGTCAACAAATATCCGGAATATCGCATTGTCAACCTCGACAAATTGACCTATGCAGGCAATTTGGAGAATCTGAAAGACATCGAAAACATGCCCAATTATGCTTTTGAAAAAGCCGACATCTGCGACTTCGATGCCATGCTCGACATCATGCGGAAATACAATATTGACGGCATCATCCACCTCGCAGCCGAAAGCCATGTGGACCGTTCCATCAAAGATCCATTCACGTTTGCCAAAACAAACGTGCTCGGAACTCTGTCGCTCCTTCAAGCGGCTAAAATATGGTGGGAGTCGCTTCCGGAAAAATTTGAAGGAAAACGTTTCTATCATATTTCCACCGACGAAGTCTACGGAGCTTTGGAATTCGACGGCACGCTGTTTACAGAAGAAACCAAATACCAGCCCCACAGCCCCTACTCGGCAAGCAAAGCGTCCAGCGACCATTTTGTCCGTGCTTTTCACGACACCTATGGCATGCCGACCATCGTGACAAATTGCTCAAACAATTACGGGCCATACCAATTTCCCGAAAAACTGATACCCCTGTTTATCAACAATATTCGGCATCAACGGCCATTGCCTGTCTACGGAAAAGGAGAAAACGTTCGCGACTGGCTCTATGTCGAAGACCACGCACGCGCCATCGATATCATTTTCCACAAAGGAAAGATTGCGGAAACCTACAATATCGGCGGATTCAACGAGTGGAAAAATATCGACCTCATCAAAGTTGTCATCCGCACAGTCGACCGCTTGCTCGGAAAACCCGAAGGGCATTCGCTCAAACTAATCACCTACGTGACCGACCGCAAAGGACACGACTTGCGCTATGCCATCGACTCAACAAAACTCAAAAACGAACTTGGATGGGAACCGTCGCTGCAATTTGAAGAAGGAATCGAGAAAACCGTGCGCTGGTATCTCGACAACCAAGATTGGATGGATTCGGTCACTTCCGGCGCATACCAATCTTATTACGACGACATGTATAAAAACCGGTAGAAAACCAAACCGGAATTCTTGTATTTACGGATACCATTCAAGCAATGTAGCCGCCGGCTGCGAAGCTTTTTTATAACTTTAAAGCCAATTAAACACAACAGGTTGTTACCCCTGCGGGAAACAACCTGTTGCCATGTTTGTCACATGTCATGCTTTCAGCGGACGCTAATATTTCCCGACATAATCGGAAAGCAACGATTTCAATCGTTTGCGTGCGAAAAATATCCGGCTTTTCACAGTGCCGAGAGGTATTTGCATCTCGTCTGCTATTTCTTCGTATTTATATCCTGCCACATACATCGAAAACGGTTTCCGAAGCTCTTCCGGAAATGAATTGATGACAGCCGTTATCTCCTTGACGCCATAAGCAGATTCGGGTGAATCGTAACCCGAATTTTGCGGCAAGTTGAGATGATACAAATCGTCGGTCGTGTCGACAATGGTTCGAACACGCGACGAGCGACGATAATTATTGATAAATATATTCCGCATGATTGTGAACACCCAACCCTTAAAATTTGAGTTGTCCACATATTTTTCCTGATTGTCAAGCACTTTCAGATTTGTCTCTTGCATCAAATCTTCGGCTTCTTCCTTGTTCAATGTCAACGACATTGCAAAGCTACTCAGATGTTTCTGCAAACCGACAAGCCGGTCGTTCAGATTTTTGTTCATAACTTTCATTTTTTTGCTACTTGAGCAGCTGTTAGTTTATTCTATTATAACATTTCACCAACGCATTTTGTTCAAAACCGTTTCAAAAAAAATACATTTATAAAATAAAGAGCAAATTCCATGCCAAAAATTAAAAACTGGTTTTACAACTATGTCCGCCGCGAAATCACTTCGCAGCGGACATGTATGACTTAATCAGTTACGCAATTATGATTAACAAATTTATAAATCCTTACGATGCAAAAGTACATCGCCGACTTAGTTGCCACAATCGCATATTTGGGGTATTTTTCCACAGTTTGATACCCAATTGTATGTACACGCTGCGTCAATCCAGCTTCAACACCGCAAGAAATGCTTTTTGCGGCACTTCCACCGATCCGATTTGCTTCATGCGCTTTTTGCCTTTCTTTTGCTTTTCCAGCAACTTCCGCTTTCGGCTGATATCGCCGCCATAGCATTTTGCCGTCACGTCCTTTCGCACGGCCTTAATTGTTTCGCGTGCTATGATCTTCGCCCCGATAGCGGCTTGGATGGCAATATCGAATTGTTGGCGCGGAATCAGCTCCTTCAGCTTTTCACACATGCGCCGTCCGAATCCCACAGAATTGTCGACATGCGTCAGAGTGCTAAGCGCATCGACCGACTCGCCATTCAGCAATATGTCAAGTTTCACCAATTTGGACTCTCGGAAATCATGCAAATGATAGTCGAACGAGGCATAGCCTTTGGATATGCTTTTCAACTTATCGTAGAAGTCAATCACGATCTCGCCCAATGGAATATCAAAAATCAATTCGACACGATTGCCCGAAATAAATTCCTGCTTGACAAGCTCGCCGCGCTTGCCCAAACAAAGCGTCATAATCGGGCCGATAAAATCCGCTGTCGAAATAATCGATGCTCGGATATATGGTTCTTCTATCTTTTCAATCGATGCCGGATCGGGCAATCCCGACGGATTATGCACTTCTGTCATGTTGCCTTTTTTGTCATATACCTTATACGACACATTCGGCACAGTCGTTATGACATCCATGTCAAATTCCCGCCCCAACCGTTCTTGCACTATTTCCATGTGAAGCAATCCGAGGAAACCGCAACGGAATCCGAAGCCCAATGCCGCCGACGATTCCGGTTGGAAAGTCAACGACGCATCGTTCAATTGCAATTTTTCCAACGACGTGCGCAAATTCTCGAAATCTTCCGTTTCTATCGGATAAACTCCTGCAAACACCATCGGTTTCACTTCTTGAAAACCGTCGATGGCTGCATCGCACGGACGCGCCACATGCGTAATCGTATCGCCCACCTTCACTTCGCGCGAAGTCTTGATGCCCGACATGATATACCCCACATTGCCGGCCGAGAGTTCTGCACACGGAGAAAGATCCAATTTCAGCACGCCTATTTCATCGGCATTATATTCTTTCCCTGTATTCACGAATTTCACAAAATCGCCTTTGCGAATACGTCCGTTCACAATTTTAAAATAAGCAATAATGCCACGAAAAGGATTGAAAACAGAGTCGAAAATCAAAGCTTGCAACGGCGCGTCCGGATCGCCCGACGGCGCCGGTATGCGCTCCACGATGGCATCCAATATCTCCGGCACGCCTACGCCTGTTTTCCCGCTGGCGCGAATAATGTCTTCATGGCGGCATCCAAGCAAATCGACAATTTGATCTTCCACCTCTTCCGGCTTTGCACTGTCGAGATCCACCTTGTTCACCACCGGTATGATTTCCAAGTCATTATCGATTGCCATGTAGAGATTGGATATCGTTTGGGCTTGAATGCCTTGCGACGCGTCGACTATCAAAAGGGCACCTTCGCAAGCTGCTATCGACCGCGACACTTCGTAAGAAAAATCCACATGTCCCGGCGTGTCAATCAAATTCAATATGAAATCCTCGCCATTATGCTTGTAGCGCATCTGTATGGCATGGCTCTTTATCGTAATGCCTCGTTCGCGTTCCAACTCCATGTCGTCCAGCACTTGATCCTGCAAATCTTTGCCCGAAACCGTGTTGGTATATTCCAACAACCGGTCGGCAAGCGTGCTTTTGCCATGGTCGATATGCGCGATTATACAAAAATTCCGAATATGATTCATCTTATTTTCTTTTCAAGGGGCAAAGATAATGCAAATCGAGCGCAGAATCGCCAAACTTGTTTGAGCGATTATGCCGAGATGCAGCTTATTTTCTGCAAAGATAATGCAAATCGAGCGCAGAATCGCCAAACTTGTTTGAGCGATTATGCCGAGATGCAGCTTATTTTCTGCAAAGATAATGCAAATCGAGCGCA
>UQKE01000056.1 GCA_900541555.1 uncultured Porphyromonadaceae bacterium
GTTGGCCATTCTGCTTGCCGGGGATGAATTTCGGAAGTGTTTTGCAGACGCGTATCGCCTCTTGGTCGAGGGCGGAGTCGACACCGTGGAGGACCGTAACGTCGTCCACCGAGCCGTCTTTTTTGACGACAAATTGAACTGTCACGCGGCCTTGAATGCCATTTTCGATGGCCGTAGCCGGATATCTGAGATTTTCGTTGATGAATTTCATCAGTTCGACCTGCCCTCCGGGGAACTCCGGCATCTGTTCCACATGGCGGAATATAAGTTCTCTTTTATGTATTGTGGCATTGGATTCGTCAGTTTGAAGATTGTTGGTGGCATTGTCTAATTTAAATATGACAGGTATCGTGAACCATACGTCGACTGGTTCGCCATTGTCATACCGCTTGCCGGGGATGAACTTCGGAAGTGTTTTGCAGACGCGTATCGCCTCTTGGTCGAGAGTGGGGTCGATACCGCGGATGACCTTAACGTCGCCCACCGAGCCGTCTTTTTTGACGACAAATTGAACTACCACGCGGCCTTGAATGCCATTTTCGATGGCCGCAGCCGGATATCTGAGATTTTCGTTGATGAATTTCATCAGTGCCGCCTCTCCTCCGGGAAATACAGGAACTGGGTCGACATTTATGAACACGGGATTGTTTTCTCCGTGCACGGTGGCTGACTTGGCGTTTGATTGCGCGATTGCGTTGCCGCTTGCAAGGAGCAATATGGCAGAAAGCGCGACGAAGTGCAATCGGTTGAATACATTCGTTTTCATGACGAGTCGGTTTAAATGGTTGGTTTTATGCGTTTGCCACTTCCGCCATCAGTTCGAACGGAAGCGCATCAGTGATTTTTGCTTGGCAAAATTCCCCAATTCGTAATTGTTCGTTTTTCTTGATCAACACTTCGGGATCGACTTCCGGCGAATCGAATTCCGTGCGTCCCACGAAATAGTCGGACTCTTCGCGGTCGACGATTACTTTGAGTGTCGTGCCGATTTTTGAGCGGTTTGTTTCGAGCGAAATGGCTTCCTGCAATTCCATGATTTCGGCAAGCCGCCGGTTTTTCACTTCTTGCGGGATGTCGTCGGCATAATGCTTGGCGGCGTATGTGCCGTCTTCTTCGCAATAGGCAAATGCGCCCATGCGTTCGAATCGGGCTTCGGCAACGAAGCGTTTGAGTTCGTCGAATGCTTTTTCGTCTTCGCCCGGGAATCCAACCATGAGCGTGGTGCGGAGGTGTATGTTTGGCACTTTGCGGCGGATGGTGTCGATGAGCGCGAGGGTTTCTTCTTTTGTGATGTGGCGGCGCATGTTGGAGAGCACGCGGTTGTCGATGTGCTGCAAAGCAATGTCCAAGTATTTGCACACATTGGGATGTTCGGCCATCACGTCGAGCAGGTCGAAGGGGAATTGAGCAGGATAGGCATAATGTAGCCGAATCCATTCAGCGCCTTCGATTTTTGCCATTTTGTCGACCAATTCCGGCAAGGCAAGCCGCCGGTAGCGGTCGAGGCCGTAGGCCGACAGGTCTTGTGCGATGATGTTGAATTCTTTCACGCCTTTCCCTGTCAAATAGCGCACTTCGGAAAGGATTTCGTCCATGTCGCGCGATTTGAGCTTTCCTGTGATGAGCGGAATGGCGCAAAAGGCGCAAAAGCGGTTGCATCCTTCCGATATTTTGACATAGGAATAGTGGGGTGGCGTGGTGATCGTGCGTTCGTAGGGCGGTATTTGCGGATTGTCTTTTGCAAGGTCGGCAACCATTGTTTCCCAATCATATTTGCCGTAGATGCGGTCGATTTCCGGAATTTCTTTTGCCAATTCGTCGCGATAGCGTTCGGAAAGGCATCCCATGACGTAAAGCTGCTCGACGCGCCCTTCGTTTTTCGCTTCCGCGCACGACAAAATCGTGTTGATCGATTCTTCTTTCGCATCGCCGATGAATCCGCAAGTGTTGACAACGACAATGTCGCCTTTCACGTCGTCGGAATTGTGGCAGACGACGAATCCGTATTCCGACAGCCGTCGCATCAGCCGTTCGGAGTCGACAAGGTTTTTTGAACAACCCAGCGATATGATGTCGATGCGTCTTTTTTTCATGTTTATGATTGCGAACTAAACAAAGATTCCACGAATTCTTTTTTGCGGAACAATTGCAAATCTTCCATGCCTTCGCCCAAGCCGATGTATTTGACCGGAATTTTGAATTGGTCGCTTATGCCGATTACGACGCCGCCTTTTGCGGTGCCGTCGAGTTTTGTGATGGCAATTTCGTTGACTTCCGTTGCTGCAACGAATTGTTTTGCTTGTTCGAAAGCATTTTGTCCCGTAGAGCCGTCGAGCACCAACAATACTTCTTGCGGAGCGTCGGGCACGATTTTCTGCATGACGTTCTTGATTTTCGACAATTCTTTCATCAGCCCGACTTTAGTGTGCAAGCGTCCTGCAGTATCGATGATGACCACGTCGGCTCCCGACGCTTTGGCGGAGCTGACAGTGTCGAACGCCACCGATGCGGGGTCGGAACCCATTTGCTGCTTGACGACCGGCACTCCGACGCGCTCGCCCCATATCGACAACTGTTCGACGGCAGCCGCACGGAATGTATCGGCAGCGCCCAGCACGACTTTGTTTCCGGCTTTCTTGAATTGGTAGGCGAGTTTGCCAATCGTTGTTGTTTTTCCTACGCCATTCACGCCTACCACCATGATGACGTATGGCTTTTTATCGGCAGGGACTGAGAAGTCGCCGGTGTCGGAATTGTTGTTTTCAGCCAGCATTTCCGTGATTTCGTCGCGGAGCAAGGCGTTTAGCTCGGCTGTGTCGACATATTTGTCGCGGGCGGCGCGTTTTTGGATGCGGTCGATGATTTTCAGCGTTGTTGGCACGCCGACATCGGATGTGATGAACACTTCTTCCAAATTGTCGAGAAAATCATCGTCGATTTTCGATTTGCCGGCAACGGCGCGTTTCAATTTGTCGAACAAGCCTTGTTTGGTCTTTTCGAGTCCTTTGTCTAATGTTTCTTTTTTCTCTTTTGAAAAGAAATTCAACAATCCCATATTTGAAATTTAAATGGTTGTGCGGCCGGAATATTGTTTATTTCCGTTCGCCTTGAATATTGGTGGCGGTTTGCTTGATTTGTTTGCGTGTCAGTTGCAATTTTTTTGTGTATTTCAAGCGATTGAGTTCCGCTGTCTTTACTTTCGATTCCGCTTGGTAAAGTCGATAGCAAGCAGCAATGGCCTTTTTTGTCCTTTCGGGAAGCGTGATCGTGTGGGAACGCGATTTGCCCGCGAATCGTACCTTGATGGTTTTCGAGGCGTTGTCGGCAATAAACGCGCAAAGCGAATCGCATTCTTGGGCGTTGAACGTGACCATTTCCACGGAAGTCCCGTTGTCGCTGAAACGGTAGTTGCGCGGATTGCTCGCAGGCACTTCTTTTGTCGATGCTTCGCCCGCTTCGGATGATGCCGTCAGCGAGGAATGGCGGATGGAAGACCCATAGAGCGACGTGACGAGGTAGATGTTTTTGCTTTCGTCGATGCGCGTCTCTATTCCGGTGGCCTTGATAAGCTCGTCGGCTCCTATTTGCTTCGGCACGTAATAGCCCTCAACCATGTCGGCCGTTTTGATGTATCGGAATTGCTTCAGGAGGGAGTCGGCAATGGCGCGATTTTCGGAATATAACTGCTCGTTGTCTGTGCTGTCGCGCAATGTTTGCTTTTCAATGATGAGTGTTTGGTAGTGCATGGCGGCACGCTGCACGTCGAGAAGCCCCGGATAGGTCTTCATCAGCGAGTCGATCATGCTCATGGCTTTGTCGTACTGTTTTCCGGAATAGCATGATTTCACTTCCGACAGAAGCCGTTCGGCATTGATTTCTTCTTCCGATTTTTGAGAGCCGCAAGCCGTTGCAAATATCATAGGCAATATTGCAACAGCCAGCATGATGTGTTTTTTAATTGCTGCGCCGTACATCTTTCACTCCTTTTATGGTTGCTATTTTTTTGACAATGTTGTTGAGCGATGCCGTGTCGCCTACGCCGATTACTAATCGGCCTTGGAAAAGGCCGTCGTTCGAGTCGATGGCAATGCTTCGCAAAGATACGTTTTTTTCTTTACTTATTAAAGAGGTAATGTTGTTGACGATGCCGATGTCGTCGACTCCTATGATTTCGAGCGGAACGGCGAAAAGATTGTCGCCGGTCTTGCCGCTCCATTCCGCGCGTATGATGCGGTAGGGGTAGCGCTCGCTGAGGTGGCGGACGTTAGGGCAAGCGGCTTTGTGAATTTTGATTGCTCCGTCGCTTGAGATGAATCCGACAATTTTGTCGCCTTGGATGGGACTGCAGCATTTCGACAATTTGTAGTTGATTTTTTTGATGTCGTCCCCGATGATGACCATGTCGCTTCCGGAGGCATTTTGTGTTTCCGGCTGCTGCATGACAAATTCTTGCGCCGAGCGTGCGGCAACTGTCGGCTCTTCCTCTTTTTCTTCGAGCGCGACATAGGTGTCGACGATATGGGCGATGTCGATTTTTTCGTTGCCGATGTCGTTGAAGAAATCGGTGGCAGTTTTGTATCCTAATTTTTTGATTGTTTTGGTGAGAACTGCCTCGTCGAGCTCAATTTTTCGGTTTTTGAATCTGCGGCGCAACAACTCTTTTGCAAATTCGCTCGTTTGGTTGTTGTTTTCGTTGAGCGATTGCCTGATTTTGTTGCGTGCTTTGGATGTGGTGACGTATGCAAGCCATTGCAATTTAGGGGCTTGCGAAGCGGAGGGCATGATCTCCACCGTGTCGCCATTTTTTAGCAGATAGTTGATTTTGCGCGTTTTCCCGTTTACTTTTCCACCAATGCACGTGCATCCGATTTTTGAGTGGATGGCAAAGGCGAAGTCGAGCAGGGTGGCGCCGAGCGGCAACCGGAACAAATCGCCTTTCGGCGTGAAAATGAACACTTCTTTGTCGTAGATGTCGAGGTTCATTTTTTTCATTAGTTCCGGCGAGTCTTTTCCCGACGTTTCGAGCATGTCGCGCACATTCGCCATCCATTCGTCAAGGTCTTTCTCGCTTTTGACGCCTTTGTATTTCCAGTGGGCGGCCAATCCTTTTTCGGCTATTTCGTCCATCCGCTGCGTCCGGATTTGCACTTCCACCCATCGATCTTGCGGTCCTGCGACGGTCGTGTGCAACGATTCGTAGCCGTTCGATTTGGGTATGGTTATCCAATCTTTCAGTCGGGACGGGTTGGCTTTGAACATGTCGGTGACGATGGCATAGGCTTTCCAGCAATCGCGGCGTTCGTATTCGAGAGGCGTGTCGAGAATGATGCGGATTGCGAAAAGGTCGTATATGTCTTTCAGGTCGGCATTTTGCTTTTTCATTTTGTTCCAGATGGAATAAATGGATTTTGTCCGGCCTTTGATTTCAAATTTCAAGCCCTCTTCTTCCAATTTTTTCTTTATGGGGGCAATGAATTCGGCAATATACTCGTCGCGTTCTTTTTTTGTTTCGTTCAGTTTCCGCGCGATTGTGGTATAGAGGTCGCGGTTTGTGTATTTGAGCGACATGTCTTCGAGTTCCGACTTGATCTTGTAAAGCCCGAGCCTGTGGGCCATCGGAGCGTACAGGTAGAGCACTTCCGAGGCGGTTTCGGCCACGAATTGTTGGTTCGGGTGGTGGTTGATGGCTTTCATGAGGGCAAGCCGGTCGACAATCATGATGATGATCACGCGGATGTTTTCGGCAAAAGCCATCATCAGCTTGCTGAAATTCTCGTCTTTTTGGACAGCTTGCTTTTTATACAGTTCGGATACTTTCAGCAATCCCTTTACGATTGAATATACGTCGTTGCCGAAAATGCTTCCGACTTTTTCCGGCGGCAGATAGTCGGGCGTGCACAAATGGTAGATAAGCGTCGCTATCGTGATGTTTTTGTCGGCTCCGATATATTCCGTAAACAGCAGGGCTGTGTTAAAATGTCTCACAGTCGGGTTGATGCCGTATTTGTCGCGGGGAGCGATGCCGCGTTCGATTCCGCCTTCAATGATTTGCCGAAGCGTTGCCGTTTCTTGTGGCGACAATTCGTTGCCAAGCGCGCGGCGCAGTGTGCGGTATGCGTTGACGACAAAATCTCGTTCGGCGTCGGTATAGTATGCTTCCATTTGCATTCTGTTTTTTTCGGTTGTAATGCAAATATAGAATTTTCCGGCGGATAAATTTTATCTATTCGATAAAAATTAGTATGTTTGAGAGCCTAATTAAAACTAATTATTGAAAATATGTTTACCGAAGATGATTTGAAGCAAATCAAAGAGAGAAATTTAAGCGTCGAGCAGATTGAAAGCCAATTGGAATCGTTCAGAAAAGGCTTTCCTTTTTTGAAAATAGTTTCGGCGGCTACCGTCGGGAATGGAATCGTCAAGCTGCAAGGCGAAGAAGAAAATCATTATATCGATGTTTGGAACCGTTATCTTGAAAGCGGCGCGGGAATATTGAAATTTGTGCCTGCTTCGGGAGCTGCCAGCCGGATGTTCAAGTCGCTGTTTTCTTTTTTGGAGGGCGAAAGCGATGAGCCGGCCGACGATTTCACAAAAACATTTTTTGCAAACATCCATAAATTCGCGTTCTACGAGGCGTTGAACGCTTGTGTGGAGCAGCGTCATGGAAAAACGATAGACGCGCTTGTGGGCGAAGGGGGATATAAGCAGGTTGTTTCTTGCTTGTTGACTCCCGACGGCTTGAATTATGGCAACTTGCCGAAGGCCTTGTTGCAATTCCATCGTACGGAAGGCGAGATCCACACGGCTCTTGCAGAGCATTTGGAAGAAGGCGCCCAATATGCGAAGAATGGCAGCGGATGCGTGAATGTGCATTTTACGGTGTCGCATGAGCATAAGGAATTGTTTGAAAAAGAAATAGCGAGCATATCGCCGGAAATGGCAAAACGCTATGGCGTCAAATACGACATTTCCATGTCGGAACAAAAGCCTTCGACCGACACGATTGCCGTGAATATGGACAATACCCCGTTTCGTGAAAATGGGAAACTTTTGTTCCGTCCCGGAGGACATGGCGCATTGATAGAGAATTTGAACGACACGAAATCGGATGTTGTTTTCGTCAAGAATATAGACAATGTGGTTCCAAGTGTTTTGCGTGAGCCGACAATTCGATATAAAAAGATTATAGGCGGCGTGTTGATCGAAATACAGAAAAAGATTGCCGAGTATTTGACGCTGCTCGATAGCGGGAATTATACGATGGAGCAAGTAGTGGAAATCGTGCGCTTTTTGCAACAACGCCTGAACACGCGAAACGAGCAAACAAAATATCTGGAAGACTCCGAGCTGGTGGTCTACTTGAAGCAAAAGCTGAATCGCCCGATTCGGGTTTGCGGCGTTGTGCGCAACGAAGGCGAGCCGGGCGGCGGTCCGTATATTGCTTATAACCAAGACGGGACAACCTCGTTGCAAATATTGGAAAGCTCGCAAATCGACAAAAACAATCCGCATGCTGTGAAGTTGATGAAAGAAGCCACCCATTTTAATCCGGTAGATTTGGTTTGCTACATTGCCGACTATAAGGGGAATAAATTCGACTTGACAAAGTATGTGGACAAAAACACGGGATTCATCTCGGAAAAGTCCAAGTCGGGGCACGACATCAAGGCGTTGGAATTGCCGGGACTGTGGAATGGCGCGATGAGCGATTGGAACACGATTTTTGTCGAGGTGCCGATAGAAACGTTCAATCCTGTGAAGACGGTCAACGATTTGTTGCGTCCCGCGCATCAGGGATAATCGCGGTTTCTTGCAGAAACAGAGGATAAAAGAACGGATATGTTGTAAAGCATATAAAAATATATGGCGTAAAATTTGGCATAAGTAAAAAAAGTGCCTAATTTTATGACATGAAAAAAGAATCTCTTAACAATTAAAATTATAGTGTCATGACTAAAACTATTTCATTTAATGAATTGCGAAGAATTAAAGACAGTTTGCCTGACGGATCAATGCATAAAATTGCCGACAAATTGAATGTGAACGTACAAACGGTGCGGAATTACTTCGGCGGCACGAATTATGCATGGAAAAAACTGCGGCTTGCATATAGAGCCGGGCCCCGACGGCGGTATCGTAGTTTTAGACGATACGTTGATATACGATATGGCGCTGGAAATATTAAGAGAGCAAAACGAAAAATAAATTATCGGAACGAGGATTTTGTGTTATGGCAGGCGAAGAATTGTTGACTTTGACGATTCAACCGTATGAGAAAGCCATAATCTTAAAATCGGTTTTGGAGCGCGAAGGCATTGAGGTTGTCGTTGGCAATGTGAGCCAGCGGCAACCTTTGATTTCTTCGGGCGTGCGGTTGCGAATCCACGAACGGGATCTGCCCAAAGCATTGTCCTTGCTGGAAACGACGGCGAAAGACCGTCAAAGCAAGGGCGAGATTCTGATACCGGTGGATTTTTCCGACTATTCGGCAAAAGCTTGTTTGGTAGGATTCGGAATCGCCCATGCGGAAAAACGTCCGGTTGTCGTTTTGCATTCTTATATGGGGCAATATTTTTCCGGTTCGTTGCCGTTGGATGTGAAGCTTCGAAAAGAAAATTCAGGAAAAGAAGTCGAGGCGCATCGGCAAATGGCGGAGTTTGAAGAACGCTTGAAGCAAATAGTGTCCCCGGAAATCCTTTCTGCAGTGGAGTATCGATGCGAGGTGGTCGAGGGCATTCCGGAAGATGCCATCTTGGAATATGCAAAACAGTCCGGCCCTGAACTGATAGTGATGGGCACGCGAGGGAAGCACAAGAAAGAAGAAGATTTGATTGGAAGCGTGACGGCAGAAGTGCTCGATTCCGTCGCATATCCGTTGCTCGCCATTCCGGAAGGTTTTGTCGTGAATGAAACAGTGGAGAAACGCAACATTGTGTTTTACAGCAACCTCGAACAGTCGGATTTGATGTCGCTCGACGTGTTGATGCGAAAGTTCAAGGGTGTTAGGGTTTTCATCGCGCATGTCAAAAGCGGTCATGAAAAATTTGTCGACGAGCGCTTGGAAGCTCTTGGCTTGTATTGCCGCCACCAATATGCAGATTCTGAATTCCTAATCAGAAAATTTACCGAACCTTGCTTTTTGGACGAATTTGAACAATGCTTGATTGACGACAAAATCGAGTTGGTGGTAATTCCGAATAAAAAGCGGAATATTTTCACGCGGTTGTTCAGTCCGAGCATAGCCCATCGCATCATGTTCCATACAGACATTCCGATGCTGGTCGTGCCTACCAAGAAATAAAAAAACCGAAGTCAAGACAAGCTTCGGTTTTTTTGTGTGAGTTGGTTATTCGTTTTTTTAATCGTCTTCGACCACTGTGTCGGTGAGTGCCAAGTCGATGACTTGTTTGATGGTCGACACGTAGTGGAATGTCAAACCTTTGATATATATCGGCTTGATGTCTTCTATGTCTTTGCGGTTTTCTTCCGACAGGATAATTTCTTTGATGCCTGCACGTTTTGCTGCCAAAATCTTTTCCTTTATTCCGCCTACCGGAAGCACTTTCCCCCTCAGGGTGATTTCTCCGGTCATAGCAATATGGTCTTTCACTTTTCGGCGCGTGAAAGCCGAGGCAAGCGAAGTGGCCATCGTGATTCCGGCCGAAGGCCCGTCTTTCGGGATGGCGCCTTCCGGCACATGGATGTGCACGTTGAAATTGTCGAATTTTTCAGTTTCGATGCCGAATTTCTTGCCGTTTGCTTTTAAGTATTGAAGGGCAATGACAGCCGATTCTTTCATGACGTCGCCCAAATTGCCTGTGAGGGTCAGTTTCTCGCCTTTTCCTTTGGACAGCGACGATTCGATGAACAGGATTTCTCCGCCAACGGCAGTCCATGCCAATCCGGTGACAACGCCGACTTGGTCGTTTCCTTCATATTTGTCGGAGAAATATTCTTCGGGGCCCAAATACTCTTTCAGCGATTCGACTGATATTGTTTTTGCAAATTCCTTGTCGCTTGCTTTGAGGCGGGCAATGCGGCGAAGTATTTTTGCAATCTTCTTTTCCAATTGTCGCACTCCGGATTCCCGCGTGTAGGATTCAATGATTTTTGTCAAAGTCTTTTTCGGGAAGTCTATTTCTTTCTTGTCGAATCCATGTTCTTTCAACTGCTTCGGAACAAGGAACTTTTTCGCGATTTCGACTTTTTCTTCCAAAATGTAGCCGGAAACTTCAATCAATTCCATACGGTCGAGCAACGGCTGCGACAAAGTGGAAAGGGTGTTGGCTGTGGCGATAAAGAGGATGTTCGACAAGTCGTAGTCCACGTCAATGTAATTGTCGTGGAAATGGCAATTTTGTTCGGGATCAAGCACTTCGAGCAATGCCGAAGACGGATCGCCTTTGAAATCTTGTCCCAATTTGTCTATTTCGTCGAGCACGAATACCGGATTCGAGCTGCCGCTTTTGATGAGTCCTTGTATGATGCGTCCGGGCATGGCTCCGATGTATGTTTTCCGGTGTCCGCGAATTTCAGCCTCGTCGTGCAGTCCGCCAAGCGACATCCTGACATATTTTCTGTGCAGGGCGTCGGCAATCGATTTGCCCAAAGACGTTTTTCCTACGCCCGGAGGGCCGTAGAGGCAAAGTATGGGCGCTTTCATGTCGCCACGCAACTTCAACACGGCCAAATGTTCGAGGATGCGGTCTTTTACGTTTTCCAAGCCGAAGTGATCTTTGTTTAGTTGCTTTTCGGCATTTTCAAGATTGAAATTGTCTACGGTGTATTCGCCCCATGGCAAGTCGAGCAACGTTTCGATATAGTTGTATTGCACTGAGAAATCGGGCGATTGGGGTTGTAGCCGTTCCAATCGCTTCATTTCTTTTTCGAATACAGCCTTCACATCTTCGCTCCATTTTTTGTCGGCGGCGCGTTTGTAGAGATTATCGATGTCTTGTTCTTCCGTGTCGCCCAATTCGTCTTGGATGGTGCGGATTTGTTGTTGCAGGAAATGTGTGCGTTGCTGTTCGGATATGTCGCGTTGCGTTTTCGACTCGATATCGGCGCGAATGGCCACCAATTGGGCTTCGCGGCTCAAATACGTGAACAGGCTGTAAGCCCTTTGCTTGATCGACGATTGAGACAGCAGGTGCTGTTTCACGTTCGGTTCGAGCGGAGAGTTGACACAGAGGAAGTTGATAAGATGGACGGGGTTGTCGATGTTTTTGATGGCAAAAACAAGTTCGTTCATCTTATTGCCCATTTTTTCGAGCATTTTGATTGTCATTTCTCGCAAACCTGTAACCAATACGCTGAATTCCTTGTCTGATTTGTCGGGATATTCTTCGTCGATGGGAGAAATGTCGGCTCTCAAATATGGAGAAGTCCTTGTGATTTTTTCCAATTTGAACGGATAATGCCCTTGCAGGATGACATTGGTCGTGTCGTCGGGAAATTCCAATATCTTGACAATGTCGGCCACGACGCCGATGGAATACAGCCCGTCTTGGTCGGGGTCTTCCTCGGATGCGTCTTTTTGGCAGACAACGCCGATGGGTGTTTTCGATTTTTGTGCTGCCTTTATCAAGGCAAGCGATTTGCGCCTCCCGACGGCTACCGGTATTGCCACGTCGGGAAACAGCACCATATTGCGAAGCGCCAGAATTGGCACGTCGGAGGTTGCAACGACAGGATCTTTTGAAGCATCGTCGCCGACAGGCTCGATGTCTGTCAGTATCGAGCAAATTTGCGGGGATGCGTCGTCGGCGAAGGGTGTATTGTCAAAAAAATTTATCATAATTTCAGCATTTCTATTCTGTGCATAGCAAAAAAAGTGCCAAAAGGTGGGCAGGCGAGTATTGAGGATAAAAAACCGGAGCAATTCTTTGTTGTCGATTGTCCCGGTTTCTTGTGGTTATTGGCATATAAGTTTTGTCAACTGCCGTTTGTCAGGATTGATTGCTATGATTTTGCCTTCACGGTTTATCAGATAGCTTCGAAATCCTTGTTCTAAATGGTAGCGTTCGGATATTTCCGAATCGAAACCATCATAGTCGTAAAATTGCGTCTTGCTGTCCAAATTGTCGATTTTGACAATCTCGCGATAAAGCATTTCTTCTTTGTCGTAGTTGATGGCGATAAAATCGACCGTTTTGGCATGTTCTTTTGCAAATCTGTCGTAAACCACGTTGCGTATGCGTGATTCGGCATCGTGCGACGACCAGAAATTCACAACGACAAATTCACCTCTCAGGTTGCTAAGCGTAACTTTTCTTTCGTTGTCGGCGAAGGAAAAACTTGGAGCAAACGCTCCGGCTTTCGGAGCAACGTCGTAAGCATTGTTAGACGAGGTGAATACAAAGAACACGGCAATGACTGCAATTGTCGTCAATGTTTTCCTCATTCAAATAAATTATAGTTCATACTCAAGGCTTTCTTGGGCATCCGCCTGAGAAAAGCCCCTGCCGATTTTCGGCAAAACAGGGGAACTCTTTCCCCTCGTGGAAATTTGGGCGCAAAGATACGAATAAATGTCAACATGCAAACTGTTTTTGCAAAAATCTTTCTTTTTGTAAGAAAATGGGCGTTCGTGAATGGGTGATTTATACGCGGCGGTGGCAGCTTGTGGCAATGAGTTTTTTCTTTTGCTCGATTTGCGGTATCTTTGTATAAGATAAGCTGCATCTCGGCATAACCGCTCAAACGAGTTTGGCGCTTCTGCACTCGATTTGCGGTATCTTTGTATAAGATAAGCTGCATCTCGGCATAACCGCTCAA
>UQKE01000057.1 GCA_900541555.1 uncultured Porphyromonadaceae bacterium
ACGGCGTGAAAAAATCATTTATCGGAAGCGGCATACGATATGATTTGATTTTTGCAAAAAACGACGACAATGACATCAATCAAGCAAACAAAAAATATGCAGAAGAGCTTATATCAAATCATGTGTCAGGCAGATTGAAAGTAGCACCGGAGCATACCGCCGACGCCGTATTGAATTGCATGCGTAAACCGTCGTTCGAATTGTTTCGGAAGTTCAACCGTCTTTTTGAGTCCATCAATAAAAAATACAATCTGCGACAACAACTGATCCCCTACTTCATATCATCGCATCCCGCTTGCCATGAAAGCGACATGGCAGAATTGGCGTCGATCACCAAACATTTGAATTTCCACCTCGAACAAGTGCAAGATTTCACGCCGACTCCCATGACGCTTTCCACCGAAATATACTATACCGGCATCCACCCGTATACGATGCAACCGGTTTACACCGCAAAATCGCAAACGGAAAAAGAAAACCAAAGAAAATATTTCTTTTGGTACAAGCCGGAATACAAGCAAAGCATACGGCAATCACTATTGAAAATGAATCGCAAAGATTTAATCAACGATTTGTTTCATACGCCGGACGCACGAATCTCAAATAAAAACAAACATAAAAAATAACACGTATGAATCGAAAAATTTCTATTATGGCAGCCTCGCTATTAATTGTGGCGGCAATGCCGCAAGCAGAAGCAAACGAACCGGAAGTGATCGGACGCCCCGACATACAAGTCGTAGACGGCAAACTCACTCCGGAAATGATGGAAGCATTCGGTCGCGTTTCGGGACCTCAGGTTTCACCCGACGGCAAATCGGTGCTTTACAGCGTAGAATTCGTCAATCTCAAAGCCGACAAAGGCAATAGAGAATTGTGGGTCATGGACATTGATGGAAAAAACCAACGGCAAATCACTGTCACTCCCGAAAGCGAAAATGGAGCCGTATGGATCAAGAATGGCACAAAAATCGCATACATGGCTTCTACCGACGATGGAATGCAAATTTTCACGATTAATCCCGATGGTAGCGAAAAAACTCAAATTTCCCATATCGAAAAAGGAATTGGCGGATTTTTATTCTCGCCTGATGAAAGCAAAATACTCCTCATTCGCAACATCAAATACGGCAAACGCGTTGTCGACGAATATCCGGCTCTCGATAAAGCAAATGCGCGCATCGTCGATGATCTGATGTATAAGCATTGGGACGAATGGGTGACAGAAATACCGCATCCATTTCTTGCCGATGTGACTGAAAACGGCATAGAATATCCGATCGACATAATGGAAGGAGAACCCTACGAAAGCCCGATGAAACCGTTCGGAGGCATTGAATCTTTTGCTTGGGCTCCCGATTCAAAAAGCATTGTCTACGTGTCGCGCAAAAAAGAGGGAATGGAATACAGCCTTTCCACCAATTCCGACTTATATCTTTACAACTTGGAAACAAAAACCACGACCAATCTCACAGAAGGAATGATGGGCTACGACACGAATCCTGTATTTTCGCCCAAAGGCGACAAATTAGCATGGCTGTCCATGGAACACGACGGATATGAATCGGACATGAACCGCATCTTCGTCATGGATATGAAAACCGGAGAAAAAACCGATTTGACTGAAAATTGGGATTACACCGTCAGCACTATCGCATGGAATCCAAATGGAAAAAAGATTTATTTCATTGCTCCATACCATGGCCCGTCGCCAATATTCAGCGTCGAAGTTGGTTCGAAAAAGATAGAAACAATAGCCGCTCAAATGTGCGACTATGCGTCGCTTGCACCGGTCGATGACAAAAAAATCATCGCACTTCGCCATTCTTTAACATATCCCGACGAAATATTCCTCGTCGACAAGGACAGCGATACTCAATTGACAAACGTCAACACCGAACTATTGTCACAACTTTCACCGGTCACTGTCGAAAAAGTAATGGTCCCGACAACCGACGGAAAAGAAATGCTCACATGGGTTGTCCTTCCCCCGAATTTCGACGAAACAAAAAAATATCCGGCCATTCTTTATTGCCAAGGAGGTCCGCAGCAAGCCGTCAGCCAATTCTGGAGCTACCGGTGGAATCTTCGTTTGATGGCTTCACAAGGTTACGTCGTGATTGCTCCCAATCGTCGCGGACTTCCGGGATTCGGAACGGAATGGAACGCGCAGATTTCCGGAGACTATGGTGGTCAAAACATGAAAGATTATTTATCGGCCGTGGATTTCATGAAAACAAAACCTTATATTGACGCCGACCATATTGGCGCGACCGGCGCAAGTTATGGCGGATTCTCCGTATATTGGCTGGCCGGAAACCACGACAACCGCTTTGCTGCTCTTTTTGCACATGCCGGAATTTTCAACACCGAAGCTCAATATCTCGAAACAGAAGAAATGTGGTTTGCCAACTGGGATCTCGGCGGTGCTTTCTGGGAAAAAGACAATGAAGTCGCACAACGCAGCTTTGCCAATTCTCCCCACAAATTTGTAGAAAAATGGACTGCCCCCATCATGATATCCGTCGGAGAAAAAGACTACCGCATTTTGGCATCACAAGGCATGATGGCTTTCAACGCTGCCAAACTTCGCGGCATCCCGACGAGAATGCTCGTTTATCCTGAAGAAAACCACTGGATTCTCAAACCGCAAAATGCGCTTCTGTGGCAATATGAATTCTTCAAATGGTTTGACAAGTGGTTAAAACCTCAAGAATAAACAATCGACAAAAACGCAAGAAGCGAGCCATACAAGAAAAGTATCGCTCGCTTCTTTTTTTATGCTTAAAAATCAATCGATAGAAGGGTCTATTTGCCTTACGACACGGCAAGGGTTGCCAAACGCCAACACTCCGGACGGAATATTGCGCGTCACAACGCTTCCGGCACCTATCACCGTATTATTGCCTATTTCCACCCCGGGCAATATCGACACGCCGGCGCCAATCCACACATTGTCGCCTATTTTAACCGGCAAAGCATATTCCAAGCCTGAATTTCTCAGTTTCACGTCCAACGGATGGCCTGCCGTATATATGCCGACATTGGGAGCGACAAACACATTATTTCCTATCGTCACATCAGCCCCGTCGAGAACGACAAAGTTGACGTTTGCAAAGAAATTATCGCCAATGTGGATATGGTAGCCATAATCGCAATGGAACGGCGACAATACGATGCCTCCCTTTCCTATATCCACCAAGCGATGCAATAATTCTTCTCGCTTTTCGACCTCATCAGGCGGCAAATTGTTATACTCGTGCAAACGGCATCGCGTTTCAAACATTTCTCTTTGCAACACCGAATCATGATTGGCATCATACAATTCACCTCGGGCCGCTTTTTCTTTCTCTGTCATGCAAGAAAAATGCCTGATTTAATCTTCCAACATATATTCTATTGTGGTCACCACCCTCACCTTTTTGATATAAGGCGTATTTTGGTCGCGATCGGAAATGGAAAATTGCCCTTGATATGCCGTCTTGATCTTTCCAAGCGTGCTTTCCGAATCTGCCGCAAATTGCAAAGCCGCCTTACGCGCGTTTTGCGTCGCTTCCTTTATCATTTCCGGCTTTATCGTATTCAATCCCGTATATTCAAACTGAATGCTCGGATAACTGTAATTGCTAAACGTAATTGCCACCCCTTTTTGAATAAGCGACGACTGTTCTTTCAAGAGAGCCAAAACCGTATCTACCTTTCCGGTATTGACAGTGACAACCGATGATATGCGATACCGATAAGGAGTTCTTTCCGAAGAATATGAATCTGCCTGCAAGTCGGTCACATCCACGCTCGTCGAAATTTCAGCATCGGCAATGCCTTTATCTTTCAACATCTGTATGACAATTGCATTTTTTTCATCTACGCGAGCATAAAGCGATGGCAAATCGTCGCCAAGCTCCTTGAAGACTATCGGCCATATCACCTTATCGGCCTTTACTTCCCGTTCGGCCAAGCCTTTCACTGTCACAACTCGCGCATTGCGCGCAAAACTGCCAAGTCCCGATTTTATGCAAACTCCCAAAACCACAATTCCGACGGCAACGACAACCGACGAAACAATTAATTTCATTTTGTCCATAATTTTCATTTTCAATATAAGACTGTTTCCCTGAAAAATCGTTTAATCCGCACGATAAAAATCGCGCAAATACAACCGTGCTATAAAATCCCAATTTTCTTGAAGCATTTCAATATCCTTATTTGCAGGGAATCCGGCATCAGGCACCATGCCATTCTCAAACAAATATTTCAACAAATCGACAGGGCATTTTGCCGGCTCCATCAACAACCGATGCGCTTCCGATGCTGCAATCGTTTGATCGTAAGCATCATTTGCCGGATGTTTCACGTATTGCGCCACATCGTGCGCCACCGCCAATCCTTTGACCGAATCAGCATAAAGCACAAAATTCTTAAAGTTTTTCATCTGAGGCAAATGGCCGCCTTCCGCCTTGCCCCATCCCATTTTATCCGCAAGAAAAGATTCCAATTCTTCGTAAGTTCGGCAAAAAGCTACGACATCGCCTCCGGTCGCCGCCTTCATCGCTTGAAAATACTTATGGTTTCCAATTGCCGGCTTGGGCTGCTGCGGCAAACGATCTTCCAATATCAGTTTCATCCATTCATCGGCAAGAAGAGCCAATGGGCCTGTCGGGCGTTCAAGCGTTGTGCGCAAGCGCTTTTCATCGGTAAGCGTTTCATCTACCGACAATTCGTCCTCCGCATCGACTCCCTGCTCATAGGCATGTTTGCTGACAGGACGCATAAAATAGCTATTCCAAAACAACCAGCCATAAGCTTTGAAAATATCGCGTACTTGTTCGCGATCCGACAAATCAAGTTCCCGCAAGGATTTAAAATTTTCCACAACAGGCGCATCGTCATAAAGAAACGCAAACAATTTATAAACTTGACGCGACAACCTAATCAAATCGCTATCGAACGGCGACACAAGCCCCAAGAAACCCAATTGCGATTCCAACGAATACCAAGCGACAAATTGCACATCGATCAAATTCAATTCCGAATCCACATAATCTTCCGGCTCCTTGTAGAAGGGTACCGGACGTTGATAAAGGAATCTATTCATTTTGACAAACGAACGCCAAAGCCCTGCATCCGAAACAATGTCTTGATAATATCCCGTCAAATCCAGAACCATCCTGCGACGAATCGACGAATCCAACTCAGGGAACACATGCATGCTTGCCAATAGTTTGTCAATATATTGCGCCAAAGTCAAATAATACTCATCACTCGGATTTTCCGTTTTCGATTCCGGCAACATCCGACGCAAATCGTCTATTGCTATTTCATTCATATTGCATTTATTATTAATTAATAGCCTTGCCGGCCTCCATAGCCGACAATAATTCTTCTATTGAAACAAATACCCTGTCGATGCCCGCGATACGTATCTCGTTTGGCGACTCTGCCTTGACAACCCGTTCCGCTGCAGGCGTTACCACATATCCGTTTCTGCTTAATGCATTTCCGAGCCAACGTTCCAAAACCGGCGTCGCCGCCGAAACAGCGATTGGCAATCCGCTTGCCGCCTTTATATAATATTCGCCCGCCGACATGTCGAAATCCAACGATTCAGAAGGAAACAAATCATTCATGCATCCCGACAAAACCAAATCTTCCGGAACACCGACATGGATTGACTGCTTTGTCAGCAAACACAACCGATCCGACATGGCAAGCGACTGGGAAACATCATGGGTCGAAAGCAAAATGGCTTTCCCTTCATTCTTTGCCAAATCATGCAGCAAACGAAATATTTCTATCCGGCTCGCCACGTCGAGAAATGAAGTCGGCTCGTCAAGAACGATGAAAGGCGTTTCTTGCGCCAAAGCCCGTGCTATCATAGCTTTCTGGCGTTCGCCATCCGACAATTCAGCTATATAATTTTGCCGCTTATGGGCAATTCCCACCAATGTCATTGCTTTTTCGACAACACTTTTGTCCGTTTCCGACATGCGCCCCCAAAATCCGGTATAAGGTTGCCTGCCGAGTCCCACAAGTTCCGTCACAGTAAGCCCTCCGGCGTAAGTGCGTTCCGTTGTCACAACTCCGATCAAACGCGAAAGTTGTTTTTGATTATAGCCTCTCAATGGTTTGCCAAATACCCTTATCTCGCCTTTTAATGGAGACTGCGCGCCGGTCAATGTCCGCAACAATGTTGACTTTCCAACGCCATTCGCTCCGAGCAAGCAGGTCAATTCTCCTTGTTTCAACGATAAACTTATATCGTTCAAAACAACATTCGTCTTTTTTCCTGCAACGTAGCCCACGGCAAGCCCGCATATTTCCATCAGACTTTCCATTTCAATTGAAATAAAATATTTTGCGACGATTCAAAATAACATAAATAATCACCGGAACGCCAATTACCGGCGTAATCGCATTAATCGGAATGACGCCATTGGTAGCCGGCAATATGCTCAACAACGAACATAGCAACCCGACAACAGCTCCGACAAGCATAGTCGCAGGCATCAATCGCAAATGGTCCGAAGTTCGCAGCAGCAAACGCGCGACATGCGGCACAACTAGTCCAATAAAGCCTATCGGACCGCAAAACGACGTGACTACTGCAGTCAGCACCCCCGTCACCATCAGCAATCGATTCCTCATTTTCCGCAAATCGACGCCAAGATTCTCAGCATACCGACGGCCCAACAACAATGCATTGAGCGGTTTTATCATAGCAAGCGACAAACACAATCCTGCCAATACAACAATCGAAAACAAAGGAAGCCATTGAAGCGTGACTCCGGAAAAATTTCCCATTCCCCAAATCACAAAAGAATGAACGCCTTCCTCCGTTGCAAAAAAATTAAGCAGCGAAATCAGCGAAGAAGCCAAATAGCCGATCAGCACGCCGACAATCAGCAACATCGTAGAACTCTTGACTATTGATGAAAACAACAATAAAATGCCCATCACAGCCAAAGCGCCTATGAAAGCGCCTATGAAAGTTGCCGCAAATCCGCCCGAAACGCCCAACAACACCCCCAACGGTGTCCCAAAAGCCAGCATCATGCAGCCGGCTCCGAGACTGGCACCTGTGGAAATTCCAAGAATCGAGGGATCAGCAAGCGCATTGCCAAACAACGTTTGCAACAACAACCCCGAAACAGCCAACGCACTGCCGGCCAACGCGGAAGTGACGATCAATGGCAATCGGCTCTCCAATATTATAAAATTCCATGCATCGCGTTCGGCACGACCGCCCGACAACACTGCCACCACTTCGCGCGCAGGCACATCCACCGTCCCGATAAAGAGCAAACTTGCCGCCAACACAAGCAGAAGCACGGCAAACACGCCCATGACAAGACTAAATCGCTTCATTCGCCATCCTCCATCCGCTTGTAATACTTCAATTGATAATCCGGCAATAACGCAGGATGAAATATTTTAATGTATTCCCGCAACAACCGTTCGGGATGGAATGGCGTATCTTCAAACAAAGTGCTTTTTGACGAATCCACATAATATACGTTTCCTTCCTTAAAAGCCTTCATTTGGTCATTATGCGGATACAATTCCTTCATTTTTGCACGAGTGAGGCTGTATCCATACACATTAACCAGCCAAAAATCCGCCCCTTGCGCCTTATTCAAAACTTGTCCGAAATCAAGAGGCAACGAGCCGGTCGAAGCATTATCAGCCCATGGATAATCGGCGCCGGCATCCTTAAACAATGCCGCTTTATAACTTTTCCCTCCGGGAACATACCAAACACCGCCGGTCATCATTTCCGAAACGACAGTTGGCCGCCGGTCTACATCCGACACTTTCCGAGTCAACGTTTCGTAGTCTTTTGTTACTTGTTCATAAATAAGGCCGGCTTCCTTCTCTTTTCCATAAAGCAGTCCTAAAAATTCTATCCAACGCGCACGCGACAAAGGCGTCGCTTCCATGTAGTCTGCCATTTCTATAAGAGGAATGCCCATATTTTCCAACACCCCGTAACCGCTGTTTTCCATCGGCGACAATATGATGGCTTCCGGCTCTGCGCTGATGATGCGTTCCGTCAATGGAGACAACGACGAACCGCAATTCACCACCGCTCCCGTTTTCAAGTCTGCAACGATCTCCGGTGTTTTAAAATACTCTGCGTCGCATACAGCACAAATCGATGCAATTTCGCCTATTTCCGAAATCGGGCGGGCATAAACATCCGAATATACCAGCACTTTTTTTAACGGCGTTCGTATTAACGTGCCTTCCGGCAAATTTGATGGTATCTCTTGATTGCGAGGAACAAGCAAATATGTATGCAACGTCTGTCCCGATTTCCACGGATTCAAAATCGTCACCTGCGTATATCCATCATGCCGGTCGATGAGCAAAAGCGAATCGTGTTCGACGCGCTTTCCCGTACAGGCGGAAAACATGAAAGACATCAACAGAATGCACCCTAATAATTTCTTCATAAAATAAAATTGATATTACAAACGTACAGATTTTTTCGGGATTTTTCAGTACGTTTGCAAAAAGAAAAGACAATGGCGTTTTTCTCAATCATCATCCCCGTATACAATCGCATAGACGAAGTTCGCGACCTTTTGAAAAGTTTGTCGGCTCAAACCGACAAAGATTTTGAGGTCATCCTCGTGGAAGACGGTTCGACTCAGCCATGCGCATCCGTTGTCGAGCCATACAAAAGCCAAATCGACATCAAATATTTCTACAAAGACAACGAAGGCCGGAGCATCGCCCGAAACTACGGAATGGAACACGCAGATGGGCAATATTTCTTGTTTTTCGATTCCGACTGCGTCATTCCCGAACAATACATCGCTTCTTTGCGGAAATCGCTCGATGCGCATTATGTCGATTGTTTTGGAGGGCCTGATGCTGCTCACGAATCCTTTTCCGACACGCAAAAAGCCATCAACTATTCAATGACGTCATTTCTCACCACCGGCGGAATTCGCGGCGGAAAAGTGAGATTGGACAAATTTGTCCCCCGCACGTTCAATATGGGCTTTTCACGAAAAGTTTGGGAAACCGTGGGCGGATTTCGAGAAATGTTTTCCGAAGACATCGACATGAGCACGCGCATCCGTCAAGCCGGCTTTTCCATTGCATTGATTCGCGAAGCCTTTGTCTACCATAAGCGCCGCATCAGCATGAAATTGTTTTTCAAGCAAGTTTACGTTTTCGGCATGTCGCGCATCACGCTCTACCTGCTTTATCCCGATTCCCTAAAAGCAGTGCATTGGCTTCCCGCAGTGTTTGTCTTGGGCGTAATAGCGTTGATCATTCTTTCTTTGGCAATTTCGTGGATGTTCATCATCCCGCTCGCCGCTTATGTCATTGCCATATTTGTTTGTGCTTCCGTTTCAACTAAAAATATAAAAATCGGAGCCTTGTCCATCATTGCAAGCATCATTCAACTGTCGGGCTACGGCATTGGCTTCTTAAAAGCATTTTGCAACAAGATTCTGCTACGCAAAGGACGCAACGTCGAAGAAGAAATCGCTATCCGAAAAGGAAAATGACAACAGACGCTAATTACAATCGACGCATCGCCGACTTGACAAAAGAAGACCGGCCGCGAGAAAAAGCCCTCGCCAAAGGATTGGATGCACTGACGACGACGGAACTCATTGCAATTCTTTTGGGAAGCGGCACGCAAGGCGAATCGGTCGTCGATCTCGCTCAACGGCTGTTAAAAGAATCCGACAACAAATTGTCGGAACTTTCAAAGCGTTCTGTCCGGAATTTAGTCAAGTCATTTAAAGGAATTGGCGAAGCCAAGGCCATCACATTGCTTTCCGCCATAGAATTGGGAAAACGCTACGCGCAAGAAAACATTGAAGAAACGCCCACGCTCAACACACCGGACAAAGTGTTTGCCACAATGCGCTACCATTTTGCAGATCTGCAACATGAAGAATTTTGGGCAATCTACTTAAACAATGCGAAACGCATGATTTCCAAAATACGCATCAGCCAAGGCGGCGTTTCAGCAACCATAGTCGATCCAAAAATCATTTTGAGATATGCCATTGAAAACCTTGCAACGGCCATCATTTTAGTCCACAACCACCCTTCCGGCAATTTGATGCCCAGCAGAGAAGACGACAACCAAACAGAACGCATTGCAAAAGCTGCCAAACTTTTCGACATTCAACTTGTCGACCACCTTATCGTCGCTGCCGGCAATTTTTATAGCTATGCCAACGAAGGCCGTCTTTGATTTTTACTATTTTTAACAACAACCAAAGCCGCAAACTAAAAAATCTACCCTTTATTTGCTGTTGCTTTTAGGTTTGCTTATATGAAAAAATTCATTCTCAGCGTGCTTCTGCTCGCCGTCATATTGACTGTATTTCCAATTATTTTAAAATACTTGGCTTAAAGATCGACATTTGTCAATCATGCAAAAAATCCGGTTCCGGCTCCATGCCCGGACGATTTGCAAAATCAAAATCATCCGAATCAGCCGGATTGTATTCGCTCCGTTCCGATGAATTCAAGCGCGAATCAATAGTTTCCTGCACATAATTGTAATCTTCCTCGCGATTCTGGAAACGCGCATATTTTGCGATGAACGTCATTTCCACATCGGCAACAGAACCGCTACGATGCTTGGCCACAATAAATTCAGCCAATCCGCGAATCGACCGATTGTTGGCATCCACTGCCGACCGCGTATAGTATTCCGGCCGATGAATAAAACATACGATATCGGCATCCTGCTCTATCGCGCCCGATTCACGAAGGTCGGACAATTGCGGCCGCTTGTTATTGTCGTTGCGGTCCTCCACCTTGCGGCTAAGCTGAGAAAGCGCAATAATCGGAATATTCAGCTCTTTTGCCAATTGCTTCAACGAACGTGAAATCATGCTCACTTCCTGTTCGCGGCTTCCGAATTTCATACCACTCGCATTCATCAACTGCAAATAGTCGATTATGACGGCTTTCACATTATGTTCCCGCACCAACCGGCGTGCCTTCGTGCGCAATTCAAAAATCGACAAGCTCGGAGTGTCGTCTATAAACAACGGCGCACCGTACAATTTCCGCAAACGGGAATTCAATTGTTCCCACTCCGCTTGCGACAAGCGACCGCTCTTAATCTTTTCGCTTTCGATTTCACAAACATTCGATATAAGGCGATTCACAAGCTGCAAGTTTGACATCTCCAAAGAAAAAATAGCTACCGGAATGTTGTAATCGACCGACATATTTTTAGCCATCGACAAGACAAACGCCGTTTTTCCCATGGCCGGACGGGCAGCAATGATAATCAAATCCGAATTTTGCCAGCCCGAAGTCAATTTGTCCAATTCGTGGAAACCGGTTTCAAGCCCGCTCAATCCATTCTCACGTTTGGCGGCAGACTCTATTTGTTCTATTGCGGTATTGATGACAGGGTCAATTTGAGTAAAATCCTTCTTCAAATTTCCCTGCGATATTTCAAACAATTGCCCTTCCGCTTCTTGAAGCAAATCGTCCACGTCGTACGATTCGTCGAATGCCTTCTCTTGAATCCGCGAACAAAAGTTTATCAAATTCCGGGCAAGGCTTTTCTGCGCGATGATCCGCGCATGGTATTCGATATGCGCCGCCGAAGCCACATTCGCAGTAAGTTCGGAAATATGCACAGGGCCGCCCACTTCGTCAAGCATCCCGTCCGTGCGAAGCTGTTGGGTCACGGTCAGCATGTCAATCGGCTGCTGCCGCATGCCCAATTCGCTGATTGCAGCATAAATTTTCTGGTTTGCCGTATCGTAGAACGACTCCGGCTTCAATATGTCGCAAACAATCGAATACGCGTCTTTTTCAAGCATCAATGCGCCAAGAACAGCATCCTCCAATTCCTTATCCTGAGGTTGCAATTTGCCGTCCAAAGTCATTTCCGATTTATGTTCGGGCTTCGAACGCCTGCCACGCGGGTCACGCTTATAAGTGCTATATTCTTTATCAAAATCCATTCCGAATCCATTTTAGAGAGACAAAGATAATGCAAATCGAGCGCAGAGGAAAAAGAATTTATTCATTTTTCCTTTGC
>UQKE01000058.1 GCA_900541555.1 uncultured Porphyromonadaceae bacterium
TACAAGGCGAAATTTCCTTCCACGCCGACCGAAAAACCGTTCTGCCACGGCTCGCGCGCCGCCGCCTGCAATGCCAGCAAGCCCATCGCGGCAATCATTATGATTCGTTTCATGAAATAAAATTTTAGGTTTGTAAATCAAGGTAGTTTAACGCCTCTAATCTACTAACAAAAAACGCTTGGCAAACATTTTAATATTAAAATAGATTAAATTGTTTGTTGAAAATCCGCTTCCGAGAAGCCGCTCCCCCTATTTACGTTGCAAACAGAGGGAGACATTTGCAGCGTCTGCTGTCGGGGGAAAGCAAGAAAGGCGAAGTTAGGGGCAAGCACGCAATGCCCCCAGAGCTTTGAGAATGCAGCGTCTTGTCCCAACAAATTTATTTCGATCGTTTTCTGCTCGCCCGAAAATTGATGTGAGAAAGCGAATGGAACAGAAAATGCGCTGAAAGATTGATTTTTCCGCAAATTGTTTTTACCTTTGCGCCGATTTATCGGAATAAAAATGGGACAATCGGAATCCTATAAATTGGAACTGAGGAGTTTGCCTGTCGGCGTTCAGCAGTTTAGCTACGTTGTCGGCGACCGTTTTTTTGCAGAAATGGAGAGTCCCGATATCCGTTCCGGCGAAGTGGAAGTTGCCGTGACGGTGACGCGAAAAGGCGATACGTTCGACTTGGCGTTTCGTGTGACGGGCGACGTGACAATCGGGTGCGACCGATGCCTTGACGATATGCCGCACCACGTCGATGCGGATTATTGCGTGGCAGTGACCTATGGCGGCAGTGCCGATGAAGATAGCGACGAGGTGGTTGTGGCCGATGAAAAAGAGCGGTATTTCGATTTGTCGCGGTTGATATACGACACCATCGAGCTGTCTATTCCGATGAAGCATGTTCACGCCGAAGGCGAATGCAACATGGCAATGGCTGAAAAGTTGCGCGAGCTTTCTGCCGAACGCCAAGATAGCGATCCGCGTTGGGGAGCATTGAAAGAATTATTGGACAACAAATAAAAACAAATAGAAAATGGCACATCCTAAACGAAAACAATCTAAGACGAGAACAGCCAAAAGAAGAACTCACGACAAAGCTGTAGTTCCTACGCTTGTACTTTGCCCGAATTGCGGCGCATGGCATGTATATCACACTGTGTGCGGCGAATGCGGTTATTATAGAGGCAAAATAGCTATCGAAAAAGAAGCTGCGCTCTAATCAGGACAGCATTCGACCGGGAAACAACGCGTGTCCTAAATGGAGAATTTAGGACATATTTGTTTAAGCAGAATTGATTTATGCGATGTTAAATGCAAAAATTACAGGAATAGCATCCTATGTGCCGGACTATGTGTTGACAAACGACGAATTGTCGCAAATGGTCGACACTAACGACGAATGGATCACCACGCGCGTGGGTATCAAAGAACGCCGCATTTTGAAAGGCGAAGGCTTGGGCTCTTCGTACATGGGGAAAATCGCAGTCGACAGATTGCTGGCATCCACCGGCACGAAGAAAGAAGAAGTGGATTTGGTGATTTGCGCCACGTCCAATCCCGATTACCGCTTTCCGTCGACCGCATCAATCATTGCACACAAATGCGGATTGTCCAATTGCTATGCATACGATATCCAAGCGGCATGTGCAGGATTCATTGTCACGCTTCAAGCAGCCAATGCCTATATTCGTAGCGGGCTTTACAAGAAAGTGATTGTCGTGGCGGCGGAAATGATGTCGAGCATGACGAACTATGAGGACCGTACCACTTGCCCGCTCTTTGGCGACGCGGCAGCTGCGGTCATGGTAGAGCCGACGGAAGAGGAAGGCATTGGCGTGATCGACGGCGTGTTTCATGTAGATGGCGAAGGACTTTCCCATCTTGTCATGAAGGCCGGCGGCTCTGCATATCCGGCAAGCCATGCGACCATCGACGCCCATGAGCATTTTGTCTATCAAGAAGGGCGTGCCGTGTATAAGCACGCAGTGACCGACATGCTCACTTCGTCGCTCGATGTGATGAAGCGTAACAATCTGACGGTGAACGATGTCGATTGGTTTGTCCCGCATCAGGCGAATTTGCGCATCATTGAAGCTGTGGGAGAAAGAATCGGCATTCCGGCGGAAAAAATTCTTGTCAATATCCAATACCGAGGCAATACCAGCGCGGCATCCATACCGTTGTGTCTCGATGAAAACAAAGACAAACTCAAGAAAGGCGATAAAATCGTGCTGACGGCGTTTGGTGCCGGATTCACGTGGGGAGCGACTTATCTTGTGTGGGGATATTGATTTCGAAGCAGGATAAAAACATTTCATGGCGGAATACGGCACAGGACAATCCCCGTACCGTATTCCGCATATTTATATAATCGATAGCAATTGTTATGCATAAGGCAGGTTTCGTAAATATCGTGGGAAATCCGAACGTGGGCAAGTCTACATTGATGAACAGGCTTGTCGGAGAACGGATATCGATCATTACGTCGAAAGCGCAAACTACGCGCCATCGCATTCTCGGCATTGTCAATACCGACGACATGCAAATTGTGTTTTCCGATACTCCCGGAGTGTTGAAGCCGAAATACAAGTTGCAAGAGAGCATGCGCGGCTTTTCCGAAAGCGCGTTGACAGATGCCGATATTTTGCTTTATGTCACCGATGTGGTGGAGGATGCCTCCAAGAATGCCGATTTTATCGAGAAAGTGTCGAAAGAGAAGGTGCCGGTGCTGCTTGTAGTCAATAAAATTGATTTGTTGAAAGGCAATGCCGATTTGACGGCGATTATCGACCGTTGGAAAAAAATGCTTCCGAATGCAGAATTGTTTCCGATGTCGGCAAAGGAAAATTTCAATGTAGACAATCTCATGGCGCGCATAAAGGATTTGCTTCCCGAATCGCCGCCCTATTTTGGGAAAGATGCGCTGACCGACAAGCCTGCACGATTTTTTGTCACGGAAATCATTCGTGAGAAAATTTTGGAGGAATACGACAAAGAAGTGCCTTATGCTACGGAAGTGATAGTCGAAAAATACGATGAAGGGAAAAGCGTCATTCATATCATGACGGTTGTCTACGTGGAACGTGAAAGCCAGAAAGGCATTATCATCGGGCATGGCGGCTCGAAATTGAAACGTGTGGGCATGAACGCCCGCCGCGATATTGAAAAATTTTTCGGGAAAAAGGTTTTTCTCGAAATATATGTGAAAGTGGAGACCGATTGGCGCAATAGAGAAAACAAGTTGCGAGCTTTCGGCTATTTGGAATAAACGAAAAACGAACATTGATATGGGCAAATTGATAGCGATTGTAGGACGGCCCAATGTGGGCAAGTCAACTTTGTTCAACCGGCTGACGCAAACGCGCACGGCGATAGTCGACGACACGTCGGGCACGACACGCGACCGCCAATATGGCAAAGTCGAATGGTGCGGGCAGGAATTTTCGATTGTCGACACCGGCGGATGGGTTGTCAATTCCGACGACATATTTGAAGGCGAAATAAACAAGCAGGTATCCATAGCCATTGAAGAAGCCGATGTGATATTGTTCATGGTCGATGTCATGAACGGGGCGACCGATCTCGACGACAAAGTGGCGGAAATATTGCGCCGGTCGAAGAAGCCCGTCATTTTGGTGGCCAACAAGTCGGACTCGAACGAATGGCGCTACAATGCTGCGGAATTTTATTCCTTTGGCTTGGGCGATCCTTATTGCGTGTCGGCAATCAATGGTGCCGGAACGGGCGATTTGCTCGACGAAATTTCCAAGCTTCTTGCCGATAAGGAAGATGAAGAAAAGCCTGTGGAGGTTTTGCCGCGGTTTGCCGTGGTGGGACGTCCGAATGCCGGAAAATCGTCGATTATCAATGCTTTTATCGGAGAAGACCGGAACATCGTGACGGATATTGCGGGCACGACGCGCGATAGCATTTACACGCGTTACAGCAAATTCGGTTTCGATTTTTACCTTGTCGACACTGCCGGAATACGCAAAAAGGCGAAAGTCAACGAAGATATTGAATATTATTCTGTCATCCGTTCGATACGCGCCATCGAAAACAGCGACGTGTGCGTTTTGATGATTGATGCCACTCGCGGCATAGAGGCGCAGGACGCGAATATATTCTCACTTATCCAGAAAAACAAAAAAGGCCTTGTCGTATGTGTCAATAAATGGGATTTGGCAGAGGATAAAAGCGTTGCAGCCATACGCCATTTCGAAAATGCCATTCGCGACCGCTTTGCCCCATTCTCCGATTTCCCGATAATATTCGCGTCGGCTCTGACGAAGCAACGAATCTACCGTGTGATTGAAACGGCAGTGAAAGTCTATGAAAATCGCAATCGCATTGTTCCGACTTCGCAGCTCAACAACTACATGCAGGAGGTGATTGGCGCTTATCCGCCGCCGGCGAATAAAGGAAAATATGTGAAAATCAAGTATGTTACCATGCTAAAAGAGCAGCGGATCCCGACATTCGTGTTTTTCTGCAATTTGCCGCAATGGGTGAAAGAGCCATATCGCCGCTATTTGGAAAACAAAATTCGCGAGAAATGGGATTTCTCAGGCACTCCGGTCAATATTTTCATGCGCGAAAAATAGCAGGCGAAGGCAACCTGATAAAGAAAAAAACTTAAATTTGCACGTATATAACACAAAAGAGAAAGAACATGAGCGACGTATTATTGCTTTTTGGGACCTTGGGCTGGCCGGAAATTATCGTTATTGCATTGATTGTGCTTCTTTTGTTCGGCGGAAAGAAAATTCCCGAACTGATGCGCGGGATTGGAAAGGGAATCCGCAGTTTCAAAGAAGGCATGAACGATGTGAAAGAAGAAATCAACAAGCCGGTGGAGCCGACCGAAAACGGGAAACAAGAAGAAAAATAACAAATGTCGGATAGCAACGCGGCGAACGACAAATCGTTTTGGGGGCATCTTGACGACCTGCGGAAGGTTTTGTTTCGGATGGTTGTCGTGCTTGTCGTGTTCATGGCCGGATTTTTCTTTTGCATGCCATGGATTTTCGACCATGTCATACTCGCTCCTTGCAATGGCGACTTCGTCCTTTATAGATTATTTGCCCGAATCACGTCCGGCATTCCGGGACTTTCGCAGTTTTCCACTGCGGATTTCCATGTCGATTTGATAAACATACGGCTCACGACACAGTTTTTCACGCATTTGAGCGCGACATTCTGGTTGTCGCTTGTTTGCGCTTTTCCTGTGTTGCTTTATTTGCTTTGGGGATTTATCCGTCCGGCACTTTACGAGCGGGAAGCTCGCGGGGCGCGTGCCGCATTTTGTTTTGGCGCGTTGATGTTTTATGTCGGCGCAGCCGTCAGCTATTTCCTTGTTTTTCCCATCACATTGCGGTTTCTTTATTCCTACGAGCTGAGCGCGGCCATCCACAACACACTGTCGTTGGACTCGTATATGAGCACTTTCGTTTCGATGACGCTGGTCATGGGCGTTGTGTTCGAACTGCCATTGTTGGCGTGGGTGCTTTCGGCGGTAGGCGTCTTGCGTCGCCCGTTTTTCCGTCGCTATCGCCGCCATGCGATAGTGATATTGCTCATTGTGGCGGCAATAATCACCCCTACGAGCGATCCGTTCACGTTGTCCATCGTGTTCTTCCCGTTGTATCTGTTGTATGAATTCAGCGCGTTGCTTGTCAAAAAAGAATGACAGATGAAAAAGACCTTGTATGTTTCCGACCTTGACGGGACATTGCTCAACAGCCAATCGCAAATATCATCGACGACGAAAACAATGCTAAATCGGCTTGTCGAGGAAGAGGGCATTAACTTTACCATTGCCACTGCCCGCACTCCGGCCACGGTTGTCCGGCTGCTCGAAGGTGTGGATTGCCGGTTGCCATTAATCGTCATGACCGGCGCGGCAATGTGGAAAGGCGGCATTGTCGACGAGCATTATTTGCAAGCATCGGAAGTGGAGAGCTTGTCGGCATTGTGCCGAAAATACGGCGTGCGCCCGTTTTTCTATACTTACAACGGAAAAATCATCGAAACATATCATTTGCCCGAAACCGACGACTACGAGCGCCAATTTGTCGAACAACGCCAACATTCCCCATTCAAGCGGTTTGTGTTTCAAGAACGGTTTCCTTCGGAAAAAGCGAGCCGCACGATGTTGATATTTGCGGCGGCCGATTACGATCGCATGGGGAAGGTCTACAATGAGGCCTGTCGTGTGTTGAAATGTTCGATGACTTACTATCGCGACATATTCAATCCCCGCATCGGTTTCTTGGAGGTGATGGCGCAAGGCGTCTCGAAGGCGCGTGCTGCAAAAAAATTGGCAGACAAGATTGGCGCGACACGCTTGGTTGTTTTTGGCGACAGCCCGAACGATCTTTCCATGAGGGAGGTGGCCGATGTGTTCATCGCGCCGTCGAATGCTTCGCAAGAAGTGCGCCATGTCGCCGACGAAGTGGCGGCCGGCAACGACGATGATTGCGTGGTGCGGTGGATTGCGGAAGATTTGCGGTGGGGCAAACAATAGAAATGCATGAAAATGCGTTACATATAAAAGCAATTTGGGAATGTCCAACATTTATGACAACAGAAGAATTTGGAAAATCGTCTTTTTGGCGGTTTCAGTTGTCCTTGTTGCATTTTTCTTGCATGTTTCCAATAAATTGGTGGAGGATTTGTCCGTGCAGGAGCGCGAACGCATGGAAATATGGGCGAATGCCACGAAAGCGCTTGCGACGGCTCCCATTAATTCTTCCGACGCTTCGATGCAATCGGACGATATCGACTTTTATTTGAGCATTATTCGCAATAACAACAATATTCCGGTGTTGCTTGTCGATGATAGCGACAATATTTTGATGTATCGGAATTTCCGTCTTCCCGACCCTGTCGACACGCTGATGCAGGGCGACCTGACGAAGGCCAATGAGGAATATCTTGCAGGCAAGTTGCGGGCATTGAAAAACACGCGCAACCATATCCCAATTGCCATCGACAGCCTTACGACGCAACATTTGTACTACGAAGATTCCACGTTGTTGACAAATATGTCCTATTTCCCGAAGATTCAGCTCGGCGTCATGATTATTTTTGTGTTGATTGTCTATTTTGCCGTGATGAGCACAAAAAAGGCAGAGCAAAACAAAGTGTGGGTGGGGCTTTCGAAGGAAACGGCCCATCAATTGGGCACGCCTATTTCGTCGTTGATGGCATGGGTGCAGATGCTTGAATCGTCGGGTGTCGACAAAGAAATGGTCGACGACATGGACAAGGACGTGAACAGGCTTTCGGTGATTGCCGACCGGTTTTCGAAGATCGGTTCGAAGCCGGAAATGGAGTTGGCCTATTTGTGTGAATCGGTCAGCGCAGGACTTGAATACATGCGTTCCCGAATATCTTCCAATGTGAAGCTCGACATTCGGTTTCCTGCCGACGATTGCGGCGTTCGTTTGTGCCGTCCGTTGTTTGAATGGGTTATGGAGAATTTGTGCAAAAACGCTGTCGATGCCATGCAAGGGAAAGGGCGGATAGACGTGGTTGTCGGGCACGACAAGAAAACGGCTTATATTGAAGTGTGCGATACCGGAAAAGGCATTGCGCGGAAAAATTTCAAAACGGTTTTCAGCCCGGGATATACGACCAAGAAGCGCGGTTGGGGATTGGGCTTGACGCTTGCCAAACGAATCATAGAAGAATATCATGGCGGCAAGATTTATGTGAAATCGTCGGAAATAGGCGTGGGCACTACGTTCAGGATTGAATTGCCGATGGCGTAAGGTTACGTTTCCCGAAATATCGCGAGGCGGGTGGGATGCAGCGGTATTTTTGCGGAAAAAATGGCACCTGAAAATCTGATACAAGAAAACGAACGGCGCAAAGAGGCTCGCGCTAGTGTCTACGACCCATTGAAGGGAAGGGGATGCTACGGCGAGCGCGTGGAAGTGAGATTGCCGGCGAGTCGGGGTGAAACGGTTTTTGTGCCGCGATCGATGATTGCCGACGACGCGTATCGGCCTCGTTTGTCACGACTTTCTTTCGATTTGTTGCGCATGAAGCATGATTTTGAATTTTGGTGTGCTGCTTGTGTCGTTGTCAAAGACAAGACAGGCTACGCCGATATTCCGTTGGTTTTGAATCGCCCGCAACGTCGGATTTTTGTCGCGCTGGAAAGCCGGCGCGTGGCAGGATTGCCGATGCGGTTGATATTGCTGAAAGCCCGTCAATGCGGGGGCTCCACGGTTGTGCAGATGTATATGGCTTGGATTCAGCTGCTTTTGCGCGACAATTGGCACAGTCTCATTTGCGCGCATGTCAAAGACGCGGCTGCAACTATCAAAGGCATGATGGCGAAGTTGCTTGCCAATTATCCCGAACGTTATTTGCCGGCAGGAGAAAAGTGCTTGAAGCTGCGGAGCTTCGAAGGCAGCCGCGACACGTTCAGGATAGGGCAGCGCAACAATACGCTCACCATCAATTCGGCTGAAAATCAGGCTACGGCCCGAGGCAAGGACCTTGCCATGGCCCATTTGTCGGAAGCGGCTTTTTGGCGGACATCAGCGGGACACGATCCGAACGACGTAATTCGTTCGGTGGCCGGCTCGATTGCGCTTGCCGACCATACGTTGCTCGTTGTCGAAAGCACGGCGAACGGAACCGGCAATTTCTTTCATGAAGAATGGTTGCGCGCAGTGGCTGGGAAAAGCGACAAGTCGGCAGTATTCGTCCCATGGCATGAAAGTGAAATATATGTGTTGCCGGTTGCCGACGCAAAAGCCTTTTGGGAAACAGCCGACAGCTACGAACTGCATTTGTGGGACATGGGATTGACGCTCGAACAAATTGCATGGTATCGTGCCAAAAGCAGGGAATATGCATCGCGCCGTGCCATGCAAGCGGAATATCCCACGACGCCCGACGAAGCCTTTTCATGTACCGACAAAGGCGTTTTCGATGCCGATGCGGCGGCGCGGTTGCGGCAAGATTGTCGCGAACCGTTGGCGACAGGGGAGATTTTGGGCGATGCGGTCGTGGGGATGAGCGCATTGCACGCCGTTCGGTTTTCGGCAAGCAGCACGGGACAGTTGAAAATATGGAGCTTCCCGAAGGCGCAGGCGCGCTATGTCGTGGTTGTCGACATCGGCGGCAGAAGCGAAAGCAGTGATTACAGCGTCATTGCCGTTGTTGCTCGCGCAGGGGAACGGCAACGGCCGGAAGTGGTCGCGCAATGGCGCGGACACACGGATCATGATTTCTTGGCATGGAAAGCAGCGCAAATAGCGTGCTACTATAATCGGGCTCTTTTGGTGATCGAAAGCAATACGATAGAGACGGAGCGGACCGAGGGCGACAATTCCGGTTTCATTCTCGACGAGATTGCCGATGCCTATCCGAACATGTACTATCGGCAAACGTTCGACAAATTGTCGGGGCGCTGCGTGTCACATATCGGATTTCATACAAATCGTTCGACGAAACCTCTCATCGTGAATCGCCATATCGCTTGCGTGCGCGACGGCGGCTACGTGGAGCGCGACAATGAAGCCGTCAACGAGCATCTTTCGTATGAGCGGAAGCCGAATGGATCTTTCGGCGCGAAAGAAGGGAGGCACGACGATATTTTAATGACTCGGTGCATAGGGCTTTTTGTCATTGAAGAAACGTCGGGCAATGCGAATTGCGATGTTGCAGCCTTAAAAAGACCGGCCTCATCAAAAAAAATATCATGACGATTAAACCATTTGCGGTTTGGATAGTCATAATGGTACAAAAACAATTATATAAAGCGATTTTTTGCAAAATATACCCTGCCGCCGGATGGCTTTACAGGGATAGACAAGAGACAATCAGAACAGCGTAAAAACGAACAGGAGATTTTATGAAAACAAGAAGGAGCGTCAGGGCGACGCTCCTTCTTGTTGTTTGACAACGCTTTCTCGCTGTTTATGCAGGGATTTTGCCTTTTGAGTCTTTTCCGCGAATTTCGACGCGGCGTATTTTTCCGCTGATCGTTTTTGGCAACTCGTCGACAAATTCCACGACACGCGGATATTTGTAGGGGGCTGTCGTATGTTTCACGTGGTTTTGAATTTCCTTTATCAGGTCTTCGCCCGCCTTGTCGCGATATTCCGGCGCTAGCACGATAGTGGCTTTCACCACCTGCCCACGGATTTCGTCGGGCACGCCGGTGACGGCGCATTCTACGACGGCCGGATGGGTCATCAATGCGCTTTCCACTTCAAATGGGCCTATGCGGTAGCCCGACGATTTGATAACGTCGTCTTTTCGCCCGATAAACCAAAAATAGCCGTCTTCGTCGCGCCATGCGATGTCGCCGGTGTGGTATATGCCGTCGTGCCACACTTTTTGAGTCAGTTCCGGATCGCGGTAGTATTCTTTGAATAATCCGAGCGGGCGGTTGTCGCCGGTGTGCACGACGATTTCTCCCTGTTCGCCATCTTCCGCCCAACGGCCGTCGTCGGTAAGCAGGTCAATGTCGTAGACTGGACCTTTTATTCCCATCGATCCCGGCTTGGGCGCCACCCATGGATAGGTGGCTACGGTGAGCGTCGTCTCGGTTTGCCCGAACCCTTCCATCAGGCGTATTCCGGTGAGCCGCAGCCATTCGTCGTAGACGCTGGGATTGAGCGCTTCGCCAGCAATGGTGCAGTATTTGAGGCAGGAAATGTCGAATTTCGTCAAATCTTCCCTGATAAGGAAACGGAACACCGTCGGAGGGGCGCAAAACGAAGTGATGCGGTAGTCGTGGATCATTTGCAAAACGTCTGCCGGCTTGAATTTCTCAAAATCGTAGACAAACACGTTGGCTCCGGCAATCCATTGCCCGTAGAGTTTTCCCCATACGGCTTTTCCCCATCCGGTGTCGGCGAGCGTCAGGTGGAGGCTGTCTTCGTGCAGATTGTGCCAAAACGAGCCTGTAATGATGTGACCCAACGGATAAGAAAAATCGTGGGCCACCATTTTGGGTTCGCCGGTTGTTCCCGAGGTGAAGTACATTAAGGAGATATCGTCGTTTGCATTGACAAATTCCGGACGTTTGAACGGTGCAGCTTCCGTGCATCCTTGCGTGAAATTCAGCCATCCTTCCGGCACATGTGGGCCTGTCGAAATGCAGTATTGCAGCGACGGGCATTTTGCTCGCGCTTCGTCGACGTGGGAAATCACTTCTTCGTCGCCGACGGCTACAATCGCTTTGATGTCGGCAGCGTTGCAGCGATACACGATGTCGTTGGCCGTCAGCAGGTGGGTGGCAGGGATGGTCACCGCTCCGATTTTATGAAGCGCGATGATGGAAAACCAAAATTGGTAGCGGCGTTTCAGAATGAGCATCACCATGTCGCCTCTTCCGATCCCCAACGATGTGAAATAGGCAGCGGCTTTGTCGCTTTCCCGCTTGATGTCGGCGAAAGTGAATTGGATGCATTCGCCGTTTTCGTTCGTCCAAAGGAGCGCTTTCTTGTCGGGGGCGATGCGTGCCCATTCATCGACTACGTCGTATCCGAAATTGAAATTGTCGGGAACGTTTACTTTGAAATTCGCCATGAAATCTTCATAGGAATCAAATTCTGTTTTGTTGAGAAACCTTTCCAGCATGTTGGTTGCGCTTTTATGATTGAACAATTACGGCAATGAATTTAAGCGGTTCGTCGCCAATGGCGCGTAGCCCGTGGGGGCGGCGGGAGTCGAACACGATGGTGTCGCCGGCGTGGAGCGTGATGGTTTTGCCGTCGATATGCATTTCCATGGTGCCCGATTCTATATAGTTGAGTTCTTCCCGTTCGTGAGAATCGAAATGGATTTCTTCATCGTTGTTGGGTGCAACTGTCACCAAAAACGGCTCCATGATTCGGCTGTCGAATCCGGCGGCAAGCGATTGGTATTGATACCAATTCAGGCGTTCTACGCTTTTTCCGCAGCCTTTTCTTGTCACCCTTAATTCCGCAACACTATAGTTTAACATTATTTATAAGTGCCTGAGCAACAAA
>UQKE01000059.1 GCA_900541555.1 uncultured Porphyromonadaceae bacterium
CTGCGGCACCTCCCCTATCCGCGCTATCGCGCGGCAGAGGAGGACATTGCTACGTTTCCCCATTGCAATTCAACTCCCATATTTGCTACATTTCAACTGCACACAAACTTCACAACGCCTTTGCCAACTTCGCAGTTCTCTCAACTCTCGACTCTCAACTCTCGACTCTCAACCCTCAACCATTTTGATTTAATGAAAATGTTACATTTCAGCAAAATGCCATGCCGTGGGGCGGAAAACCTGTCAAAATGCCACGAAGTCGGGGCGGTTTGCACGTCGGCGGCAGGAGAACGGCGAGAGTCGCAAATTTTTGAAAAACACGGAAAATAAAAAATAATTTTTTAAGTGCGATTTTTATGAAAAAATCTGTACTTTTGCAATGCAGACAGAGGGCGCGTTTCGACGCCGCACGGTTGGTGAGGACGTTGCCGCCCGAAGTCAGGAAAAGGAACAGTTACGCGCACAAATCAGGCAAAGGGAAATAGGTACGAACATAAACATATAAACCAATAAAAATCAATTAATTATGAAAAAAACTTTACTTTCTATGGCGTTTGCGTTTGCAGCCCTCGCAACCGGCGGACTGAACGCAGCGGAAGTGACCGATGTGCTTACGGCGGATGGTCTCGGCCTTGGTAGCGGTTATAGCAACTTTTCGAGCAAAAGCTTTACCTCTGAGGCTGTTTATGCTGGAAATGCAATGAAAGGTGAAAAAGAAAATTTGGGTGCAATACAGTTGCGCTCCAAAAACTCGAATTCCGGCATCGTGACTACGGCATCGGGTGGGACATTGAAGAAAATAACTCTGTCGTGGACAGAAGGAACTTCAGATGCTCGTATTGTAGATGTGTATGGAAGCAATGAGCCTTACAATCTAGCTACAGATTTGTATAATAATTCTACACGAGGCGAATTGATCGGTTCTTTGCAAAAAGGCGAAACGGAATTGGTGGTAGAAGGCGGTTACCAATATTTCGGACTTCGTTCGCACGATGGTGCGCTGTATTTGCCGGAAATTCAAGTAACATGGGAAACCGGCGGAGAAGTGTTGGAGCGCGTTGAAGCTCCGACATTCAGCGTGGCAGATGGCATGTATATGGAAGCTACCAACGTGACCATTTCTTGCGCTACGGCAGGCGCTACGATCCACTATGCTGTCAACGGCGAAGCTGAGCAGACCGGCGCGGCCGGCGAGAGCGTGATCGTTCCGTTGGCGGACAACGGCACTTACACCATCACGGCATACGCCACGGCAGAAGGTATGACGGACAGTGCACCGGCTGAAGCAACTTATACAATTTGGTTTGGCGCAGATGGTTTCTTCAAGGAAACTTTTGACGGCAACACAACTGACGAAGGTGGAAATGACGGACAATGGAGTGGCATTTCTAACACTAATGAAGAGATCAATACCGACATGGCAGGTTGGACTTTTTCTGCCGGATATGCGGCGAGCAAATGTATCAAATTGGCGACGGGAAGCAAAGCTGGTAAAGCGACTACACCTGCATTGGAAGGTATTGGCTCGTATGCGAAATTGACATTCTTGGCCGGTTCTTGGAGCGGCGACGGCACAACGCTCAATTTGTCGATTTCCGGCGGCGGGCAATTGTCGGAAACAAGCTTTGAATTGCCGGACGGCGCATGGGGCGTTTATACGGTGTATATAGAAAATGCCACGGCCGCATCGAAAGTAGAATTCTCAAGTGCTTCCGGTAAACGGTACTTCTTGGATGAAGTGGTGATTGCAAACGAGGCCATGACGCAGTTGGTGGCTCCGGGATTCTCGGGCGTGACGGACGGCGCTTCGTACTACGACGAGGCTACGGTGGAAATTGCATGTGCTACGGAAGGCGCGACGATCAACTATACGGTGACGAAAGACGACGTGGCAGACGAGCCGGTGACCGGCGCGGCATCTCCCGTATCTGTCAAACTTACGGAACCGGGCCGCTACACGGTGACAGCTACGGCATCGAAGGACGGCGAGACTTCCGCAGAAGCAACAATCAGCTTCACAATAAAAGAATCTTATTCCTATGAGTATCTCGACCCGAACAGCGAAATCAAGGAAGGCACGTATATGATTGTGGCAGCCGACGGATCCGGCCAATACTACATGATGAAAAATGCCGTGTCAAACAATTTCTATGTACAAGCTGAAAAGTTCGATTTCGGTGCAGATCCGAAAACATTCGATACGCCGTACTACTTCTTCGTGGAAAAAGCCGATGGCGGATACTATATCAAGAACTTCGACCAGACGTATGTTTCGTTGGTAGTGAGTGGTACTCATACCAACTTGAAGCCGGCAGAAGAGACTCCGTTTGTATGGATATTCTCCGGCACGAAAGATGCCGTCGTGGCAACAGGAACGGAAATCACTGTGCCGATGGGATACGATGTTAATTTTAATAATTTTGCAGCAAATGCGGATGACGTTAAACCGATGTTTATCTATGTGAACAACGAAACGTCGGGCGTTGAGGAGACGATGGCCGGCGGCGTGGCTGTGGCAGGCATCGACGGCGCGATTGCAGTGGCTGCCGACGAGGCTGTCTCTGTGGCTGTCTACACGGCTGCCGGACAGTTGGCCGTATCGACGGAAGTGGCTGCGGGCACGACGGAACTTTCCGTAGCTCCGGGCTTCTATATCGTGAAAGCCGGCGATGTGGTGAAGAAAGTTATTGTGAAATAACGATATAACTGTTTCATATTGTGAGGAAACGCCTCTGCTCCGGCAGGGGCGTTTCTTTGTTGTTGAGAGTTAAGGGTCTATGGTTGAGAGTTGAGAGTTTAGGGAACTGTGAAGTTGGCAAATATGCGGTTGTGCGCTGTTGAAAGTGGAAACGTAACAATGTCCTCCTCTGTGTGTTTGCGGATATGCGTGTGTTTTCTGTGAGAGTGTGGACAGATGCGTAGTAATGTCCTCCTCTGCCGCGCGATAGCGCGGATAGGGGAGGTGGCGCGGAGCGCCGGAGGGGTTGGGAAAAGAATCAACATTGCAGCTTCACAAACTTTACTACTTTCAACCATGCTGAAAAGCCGCTTTGTGGCTGTGGGTCAACCCCTTCGGCTCTATCGAGCCACTTCCCCTATATCGCGCTGACGCGCGACACAGGGGAAGACATTGGCAGTTTTTAGTTGAGGGTTTAGGGTTTATGGTTGAGTTGCGCAATGCGCATGACCGCGTGTTGTTTAGGCATCAGCCTGTCGGTTTCCCGCTATCAACTCTTAATTTCCAACTTGCGGCTCTAAACTCTCTTATTTGCTTTTTTCTGCCAAGCAGACTCCAAATATTACGGCTGCCGAACCGATGAGGGCCACCGTCGTGATTCGTTCGTCAAGAATTAGAAATGCGGCTATGAATGTGACAATCGGGTTGAGATTGATGTAGTTGGTAGCTTTTACCATTCCTATTTTCCGCACGACGACGTTCCAAACCGTGTAGCATCCCATGGACGCTATGACTCCGAGGAAAAGCAAATTGAGCAATACGTCCAAGTCGGATAGGGCGGAAAGATGGAAAGACGCCGGATGGGAGAATGGCATCCAAACAGCCATGGAAAGCAATCCGTAGCCGAACACTTTGCGCGATATGAATGCTACCGGATAGCGTCGGCTCAGATTTTTGACGATTAGGCTGTAGAAAGCCCACGACAGGGCTGCCGCGAGTGTCAATAGGTCGCCTTTTAGGTTGAAGTGCATTTCGGTGTTGCCGTTGAGCACGATGGCTGCAACGCCGATCAATGCGATTGACGAGCCGGCCACGATTCGCCATGGGCGTTTCGTGCGTTCGCTTTTGTATATGGCCATGCCAAGGAGGGTGGTGAGCAGCGGCGTGATGCTGATCAAGATGCCGACATTCGAGGCTTGTGTGAATTCGAGCGCCGTGTTTTCCGTCGTGAAGTAGACAGAACCGCCCGTGAGCCCTGCGGCAATCATTTTAATTTCGTCGAGCCATGATTTGGCAAACACTTGCCTGCCTGCAATGAAAATGATGCAAAGATATGCAAGGGAGAAGCGGTAAATGAATATTTCTGCCGGTGTCAATCCGGCAAGCAGCAATGTCTTTGTGGCTACGAATGTAGTTCCCCAAATGCCGGCAGTCGCAATGGCCAGCAGGTGATAAAAGAATTTTTTATTGCTGTGTGGCATTTGGATTTGGGATTGTACCTAAAAAAATGACGACTGCCTGAGCAATCGCCATTTTTTTGTTAGAATATGCCTGTTTACGGCTTAGTTTTCTGTCGCTTCGATCGGCTTCACATTGATGAATTGGCGACCGCCTTTGCCTTCCGTGAAGACAACTGTGCCGTCGACGAGTGCAAACAATGTGTGGTCTTTGCCCATGCCTACGTTCAACCCCGGATGGTGAACTGTGCCGCGTTGACGTTTGATGATATTGCCCGCCTTAGCGAATTGTCCACCGAAAATCTTGACGCCCAATCGTTTGCTTTCTGATTCGCGTCCGTTCTTAGAACTACCTACACCTTTCTTATGTGCCATTTCTTCAAATTTTAGCGGTTATGCAATTACGTCTTTGATCACTACGCGAGTGAAATATTGGCGATGGCCGTTTAAGCGGCGGTAGCCTTTGCGACGTTTTTTCTTAAATACAATCACTTTGTCGCCTTTTACGAGAGGAGTGATGACCTCGCAAACAACTTTTGCTCCTTCAACGGTAGGAACACCGACTTTGACGTCACCGTCGGCATCAACAAGGAGAACTTTTTCGAAATCGACTTGGTCGCCTTCTTTTGTGTTCTCGCCGAGATAATTGACATACAGTTTTTTGCCGGCTTCAGCCTTAAACTGTTGTCCTTGAATTTCTACAATTGCGTACATCTAATAGATATTTACAAGTTAACCCGTGAGGCGAATGCCATTGTTGGCATTTCTTTTTGAGCCTGTTCGGAAATGAGCGTACAAAAGTACGGCATTTTTTTGTCCTATGCAACAATCTTTTGGGAAAATCGTTTTTTTGCTTCGCAGGGCAATAGGCGGAAGAAGGGCGAAGACGTTGTGGAATAACGGTTTAAATGTCGATAGACAGCATTTCGCGGGCGAGGATGGTGTCGGGAAATTCTGCTTTGGCTTCATCGAGAATGGGCTGCTCGTTGAGGTAGCGCGATGAAAAATGCCCGACGATGAGACGCTTGGCTTCTGCCAATCGTGCTATCCGTCCTGCATCCCGTGCCGTGGAGTGGAAGGTTTCTTTTGCCCGATCGTGCATGTCGCTGAGGAAAGTGGCTTCGTGGTAAAGCAAATCGGCTCCACGCACTTCGTCGGCGACGGCAGTTAGCGGAAGGGTGTCGGAAACGTAGGCGTACATGCGAACGGGATCGGGAGGCGTGGTCAGCATTTTGTTTGGAATGACGGTGCCATCCGGTTTGGTGAAATCAGCCCCGCTGCGAATTGATGGCAAAGTGCGGACGGGTACTTGATGGAAATCGACCATCGCGCGGTTGATGTGGCGCAATTTGGGCTTCTCCTTGAAGACGAAGCCTACGCATGGAAGCCGGTGTTTTAAAGGGATTGTTCGGACTGTCAGTGTATTGTCTTCGTAAATAACTTGGCTTTCGCGAGGAAAGGGCTTGAAGTCCACAGTCAGCCCGTGTGTAGAATATTCGAGCAGGGGCTTGAAAAGGCGTACCCCTTCTTCCGGCAGGTGGATTGTCACTTCTCCGCACAATCCCGTGAGCCCCATGGTGGAGAGCAGCCCGGGCAGCCCGTAGCAATGGTCGCCGTGCAGGTGGGAAATGAAGATATGCTGCATGCGATTGAGTTTGCAATGTGCTTTCATCAGTTGCATTTGAGTGCCTTCTCCGCAGTCGATGAGGAAAAGTTTGTCGTGGTAGCTGATGAGTTGTGCGCTTGGATGGTGGCGCAAGGATGGTTTGGCAGAGCCGCATCCGAGTATGGTGACTTGAAATTTGTCCATTTGTTTTGTAATCGATTCCCAAAATTAGTATGTTTCTTTTGTTTGGCAAAAAGAAAGGGCGAAAAGCATGGCGGTGCTGTTGAAGGCGACTTGCTGCCTTTGAGTAAGACAGGATGCGTCTTGGCATAACAATCTCAAGCGTGCTTGATTGTTCTGCACTCGACTTTCGCTGCCTTTGAATAAGGCAGGATGCGTCTCGGCATAACAATTTCAAGCGTGCTTGATTGTTCTGCACTCGACTTACATTTTTGATAAGATAAGCTGCATTTCGGTATAAGTTTTCGAACAAGTTCGAAACTTCTACACTCAATTTGCATTACCTTTGTCCCCGGACAAGTTGCATTTTGCCATTAAAAAATTGATGTGTTTATGCGGAAATTGGAAGAATACCTGCGGATAGCCGAGGATGCTGTGTCCGGCGTGGTTTATCCGGCACGGCCGTCCGGCCTTTATGAACCTATTGCGTATGGATTGTCGCATGGCGGAAAGCGATTGCGGCCTGTGTTGCTTTTGGCTTCATGCGATGCAGTGGGAGGCGATTGCATGGCAGCGTTGCGACAGGCTGTGGCGATAGAAATGTTTCATAATTTCACATTGCTGCACGACGACGTGATGGACAATGCCGATTTGCGCCGCGGCGTTCCGACGGTGTGCAGGAAATGGGACGACAATACGGCAATCCTTTCGGGCGACACCATGCTGACGATGGCAACCTGCATGGCGGCGGAAGGCGTTTCGCCGGAAAAGGCTGTTGGCGTGTTGCGCGTGTTTAGCGAAACGGCGATTGGCGTGTACGAAGGACAGCAATATGATATGGAATTTGAGCATCGGACGGATGTCGGTCTCGACGAGTATATCGAAATGATTCGATTGAAGACGTCGGTGTTGCTTTCCGGCGCTTGCCGGATTGGGGCGATGATGGGCGATGCTTCGGAACGCGTTAGCAATGCTTTGGCGGAATATGCCGTGAATATCGGTTTGGCATTCCAGCTTCAAGACGATTGGTTGGACGTATATGGCGATCCGAAGGTGTTTGGCAAATCGATAGGCGGCGATATATTGAACGCCAAAAAGACCTATTTGCTTATTAAAGCGATGGAGCTGTCGAACGAGGCCGAAAAGGCGGAACTGGCAAAGTGGTTGGAAAATGCGGCGTGCGACCCGTCGGAAAAAATAGCTGCCGTGACAGCGATTTACGATCGTTTGCGAGTGGGCGACATGTGCCGGAATCAAGCCGAGGTGTATGCGGAAAAGTCGTATGATGCATTGCGCAGCGCGTCGCTTGGCAAAGATGCAGAAGCATTTTTTGAATCGTTTGGGGCGATGTTGCTAAAACGGGTAAAATAGGAATGATCGATACGCATTCTCATATCTATTTGGAGGAATTCGACGAGGATCGGAGCGAAGTGGTGCAGCGTGCGCTGTCGGCAGGAGTTCGCCACATGGTTATGCCAAACGTCGATATGAAAACATTTGATTCGATGGTGCAGACATGCCGGTCGTATCCTGCCTGCACGTCGATGGCAATGGGGTTGCACCCGACTTCGGTCGATGCGGGATTTCGCGAACAGCTTGCCGAAGTCGCTGCCGCTTTCGATCGGTATCCTTTTGTTGCCGTGGGAGAAGTTGGCATTGATTTGTATTGGGATAAGACTTTCGCGGCAGAGCAAATGGAAGCATTCGACACGCAATTGCATTGGGCAGAACGGCGAGGGCTGCCTGTGATCGTGCATTGCAGAGGCGGGCTCGATGCGATCTTGTCTGTGTTTGAAGGATATGGCGGGGTGTTGCCGATGTGCGTATTCCATAGCTTTGGAGGGACAGTTGCCGACATCGATAGGATTAGGGCTTATGGCGATTTTTATTTTGGCATCAACGGGATTGTCACTTTTAAAAATTCGCATTTGTCGGAGGCGTTGGACCACATAGGAATTGAACGTATTCTTTTGGAGACAGATTGCCCGTATCTGACGCCGGTGCCTTACCGCGGACGGCGGAATGAGAGCAGCTATGTCCCGTATGTGGCGGCAAAGGTTGCAGAAACGTTAGGCATTACGATTGAAAAGGTGTCGGAAATCACGGATCGTAATGCTGAAATATTCTTTAAATCAAGGTTTTGATTTTTTTTGATTGCTGGTTTGAATGCTTCAAATCGCATAAGTGCATTAATTTAAAATTTTAACAGAATTGTAATATTAAATATTTTGTTTTTAGGGAAGAAAAGGCTAATTTCGCGGCCAAATTGAAGAGAATTAAAATTATGTTACAACACAGTTTGCGTAGATGCGCAACGTTTGTAGCGACGGGTATTGTATTGATGTCGGCAGCTTCTTGCGATGAGGATTTCGACTTCGATAATTTGAACACCGACATGACGCTCGGTGGCACTTTCACAATTCCTGTCGGGTCGACAGACACGTTGCGGCTGGAGAGAATGATTGAACTCTCCGAAGAGTTGAAGGTTGATGAATCCGGCGCTTATGCGCTTGAAACGGAAGGAAATTTAGACGTAAAAGCTGATGAAATTGAAAGCGTTACGGTGGACGACTTGTCGGCAGATCCGAAAGTCATTTATTTGTCGGCATCGAATGCGCCATCGTCGGGTTCGGGAGATTTTTTCATGTCGGAAGATATTTTGGACAAATTGCGCATTGAGTCGTCGACAGATATTCCGGAAGAAATTGTGTCGCTCTCCGTGGTGGATATCGAGCCGATATGGGCGAATTTGTCGTTTCGTTTGGAATTTCCGGATCAGGCAACGTTGCAGAAACTTCAAAATTTGCGTGTGCGGGGATTTGAATTGAAATTTCCAAAGGCGTTGATTTTCGCTCCCGGAATAGAAGGAATGGATTATTCGACCAATACGTTGCGATTGTCTCGTTGCGATTTTTCGGCCGACGGCACGTTGGATGTGCCGGTTTGCCTTTCCGGATTGAAGGATTTGCCTGCTATTGTCGATCATGTTTTGCATGTTGATGCCGATGTGCCTTGTTCCGGCGTGCTGGAAGCAGATGTGAAGGGTGGGACGGCAACGGAATTTGCCGATTTCCAATTGGTGATGAATTTTGAAGTTCCGGAATTTGAAATAGACAAAGTGCGCGGCATAATCGACACGGATATCGATATTGCAGAGAGCGAGGTGACGATGGGCAATTTGCCGGATTTGCTCACGGATGAAAATACTTCGATTAAGATTAATACGGTTTGCGTGGCGGTTGATATAGAAAATCCGATAGGCATCCCGTATGATGCTTCTCTTTTGATAAAAGCATTGGACGTGAACAGACAAGAAATCAACGAAGCAGTTGCAGTTTCATTGCCGGTGCCGGCTGCAACGGATTATGAAACGTCGTCGGTGTCTCATTTTTGGGTGACCAATTCGGAAACGCTGCAAGCGCCGGAGGGATATACGAAGATTTTAGTTCCGAATCTGACAAAACTTGTCGATCGGATTCCGCAAACGCTTCGAATCGTTCCGGCTGTGGACATCAACAATGGAGAAGAGCATTTCATTCAGTTGGGAAAACGCTATGAGGCGGATGCCACTTATACGGTCGACATGCCGTTTAATTTTGGAGAAGGTTCGCAGGTTGTTTACAGGGAGACAATCGACGGGCTTCAATCGGATCTTGCCGATGTGGCCGACAAACTGTCGGCAGCGGAAGTGGCGGCGGAAATATACAGCACAGTCCCGTTGCAACTACATGTGAAGGTGACGCCTTATGATTATGCGGGCAACGATTTGTCGGACGCTCTTGAATACACCAGAGAGCTGACGCTCGATCCGGGCACGGAATCGTCGCCAAGCCAGCAGAAAGAGATTGTATTGAAAGAAATTCGCGAGGGCGCATTGGCCGATTTGGACAAGATCGAATTGGTGATCGAAGGAAACACGCAGGGCGCGACGACAGTGCTTCGTCCCTCTCAATACGTATTGGTGAAGATGAAAGCCACATTGAGCGGTGGCGTGTCTATCGATGAATTGTAGTACCCCAGAAACAGAATCAAAATGAGATTAGCAAAATATATTTTAGCGATGGCAGCTTTGTCGATGTGTTTTGGCGCGGCTGCCCAATCCCCGCATTCCGGTTATTTTTTGGAAAATATTCCGAACCGTCATGAATTGAATCCTTCTTTGACACCGGATTTTAATTATGCCAGTTTTCTTGGTTTGCCGTTGGGCGGCATGATGACCATAGGCCTTAACTCGAATGTCGGAGCTGAAACTTTCTTGTTTTCGCGCAATGACGAACTTGTCACAGGTTTGCACGAATCTGTTTCGAGCGAAGAGTTTCTTGGCAAATTGAAGAAAAACAATTATTTGGAAGCAAATCTTCGGTTGAATATATTGTCGTTCGGATTTAAGAAATGGGGCGGTTTCAATACGTTCAATTTGAATGTGCGTTCGACCACGGGTTTCAATTTGCCTCGTGAATTGTTTGAGTTCGCCAAAATCGGGCAAGAGGACGGAGCGCCTGCGTCTTACGATCTTAGCAGCATCGGGGTGTCGACGACGAACTACGTAGAATTTGCATTCGGACACTCTCGCCAAATCACCGATAAATTGCGTGCCGGCGCGAAATTCAAATATTTGGCCGGTGTCGCAGCCGCAGATTTTTCGTTGGACCGGATGGATGTAAACATGTCGGGCGATCGTTGGAGCATTCGTGAATCAGGCCAATTGTTCACGACAAACGTTGTGGACATCATGTATAACCAAAATGGCGAAATAGACGATTTCGAATTGGATGCCGGACGGCTTGGCGTTGCGGGCAATGGTATCGGTTTCGACTTCGGAGCTTCTTATCAACTGTTGGACAATTTGACGCTTTCTGCATCGCTCACGGATATTGGTTTTATCACATGGAAAGGATCGACAGCTACGGCTAATCCGGATGAGTTCATATTCGACGGCTTCCACCATATTGGCGCGGAAGACAATCCCGAAACAGGGGAGTCGGCATTAGATCAGGAAATGGACCAGTTGGAAGACGACTTGAAGGCTTTGGCGCGATTCAAGAATGAAGAGGATTCGCGCAGGACGCAATCGTTGACGACCACATTGAATATAGGCGGCGAATATAGTATATTGAACCGTAAAATATCATTTGGCTTGTTGTCGTCGACCCGCATGACGTCGCCCAAAGTTTGGACGGAGTTGATGGCATCGGTGAATTTCCGTCCTGCCTCGTGGTTTCATGCCACGCTGAACGGATCGGTGTCGAATCTCGGGCAATCGGTGGGAGTTTTGCTTAATTTCTGTCCGAAAGGATTCAACTTCTTTATCGGCTCGGACTATATTCCGTTGAAATATTCAAAGCAAGGAATTCCGGTCAGCACGGCGAAGTTGAATTTTGTCATGGGACTGACGTTCACGTTCAAGCACGGGTAAGATTTGAAGTGCATAGAATAGCTGCGGCGCGACCTCAAAAAAGTCGCGCCGCCGGTTTTTTTCGCGAATATGTGCTACTGTTGTCGGGAGATTGATTCGTGAATGATTTCGAGTGCTGCGTTGATGTCGTGAAGGTGCGTGTAGTTCAGCAGTTTGATATCACCTGCGTTGTTTTCTAACTTTCATGTGGTTTGTGCAAATTTGAAGTGTGATTGCAAAATTGCACATTTTAAATAAGATAGTCTGCGGTTCGGCATAAGAAAAATGAATAAATTCTTTTTCTTCTGCACTCACCTTTC
>UQKE01000060.1 GCA_900541555.1 uncultured Porphyromonadaceae bacterium
AACGAGGACGAATATTAGTGCGTTTTTCAAGCGCGAAGATGATTGGCAAATCCCTGTCGGGCGATTCTCCGGCAGGGATTTGATTTGTTTGGACAGCGGCGCTGCATCGCCTCACATAGTGCAGCTTGATAGAATCAGCAGATTCTTAGTGGAGAAAGGCATATAAGCTGGCAATACGGAGCAGGAGTGCTCGCGACTGCGCGTGGCAGCGTGTCCGCCAAAAAAAGAAACGTAGCAATGTTCTCCTTTGCCGCAGGCGGAGCACGTTAATAGAGGAGAAAGTTTTTTCGTCAGGAAAAAACAACGGGGATCAAAAAACGATCTATGGTAGAGAGTATAGGGTTGGGAAGTCGGTGATGTCAGGCAAACGCGCAATGTTCTCCTCTGCCGCGCGACAGCACGGCAGAGGGGAGGTGTCGTAGGCGGAGGGATTCAGAAAGAATCGATGTCGCCGCTTCACAAACTTTTCTGCTTTCAACTTCACTGAAAGGCCGCTTTGCAGCTGACGACCAGCCGCTTGGTTCGTCGGCTCGCCACTTCCCCTATCGCCGCCGGAGGCGACACAAGGAAATGCATTCGTGGTAGCGGCAACTTGCGACCACGAGTTAAGTGATAGATGTAGTTTGGCATATTCGCAATCATTGGTGTCCGCTAAAACTTATCAATCTATAAAAACCATGCCTGCAACGCCGGCAAACAGGCGTTGCGAATGTCCTTTTTGAGCAGCCAAGCCCCGTCAGTCGAAAAGAGACAATTCCGGAGGCTGTTCTTTTGCCTCTTCGAGGATTTTGGCCCAATCCTTTTCCGGGTTCTCAAAAAAGGTGTAGCAGTTCACGTAATACATCAGCATAATCCTGACCAGCGTGGCCAGCCCCGAGAAACTCCACGGGCGCTTGATGCGTTTTTGCAACACCAAGAGCAGCAGGTTGGCGATAAGCGTCACCCATACCTGTATCTTTATGGCATTGGCGCTTTCCCCATAGAAATACCTCAGCGGGAAGTTTTGTTTCAACTGCTTGAACAGCAGTTCTATTTCCCATCTCTTGCGGTATATGGCGATTATTTCCGCCGCATCCATCTCCATGTCGTTCGTCAGCAGCGAGACAAGCCTTGGTTTCTTCCCGTTGACGTCGGGATACGTGATTATTCTCGCCTTGTGCCGTATCTCGTCTCCCCCTTTGGCGCGCTTGGTGAATACGGCATGCCGCACCCTGGCCTCCATAAGGCCTTCCGGAAGCATGATCATCGTGTCCGAAACAGTTTCATGGACAAGGTTCTTCTTCATTTTCGTGACATAAACGACGCCCTGCCGTGTCAGCTCTTCAAACTTCGAGTAGTCGACATACGCCCTGTCCATCGCGATGATATCGCCATCGGCATAACTGGAGGGCTTGAGCATGAAGCCGTCGTTGGTCGCGGCGGAGGTGAAACGGATGTCTGACGGGACTCCCTCGTTGGCATGGATGTTCATGTGGACTTTCAGCCCGCCTTTCTTCTTCCCCGACTTCGGATGCCGCCCCACGCCCTTGAATATGAGATTGGAGAACAGCGTTATCGTGGTGGAGTCGATGACTTGCAGGCGTTTGAGCCATGCCGGCGCCTGCCTTCCGCGGCTGTCCGAGGAAAGCTCGCCCTTGTACCTGTCGTACAAACTGCGGTAGGCGAGCTCGAACACCCGCTCCGGCCTGCGGGCGTTGGCATCGGACAGGGTGCTGCGGCGGGGCATCATCCTTATGCCCAAATGGGACAGCTTGCGGGCTTCGGGAGCCATGGTGTCGCAGATTTCCCGCAAAGAGTCGAAACGCCTGATGACGGCATAAAGCATCACGACCAGATGCTGCCAAGCATCGAAGTGCTTCACGTAGCGTTCGCCACCGCTTTCGCGGCTGAACTCGAGAATTTCAGGCTTGGACATCAAGTTTATCAGCTGTCCGAACATCGGCTGTCCGAGAAAATGTGTACTTTTGCTCATCGTTACAGTGTTTTGTGGTAGAAACAAAAGTAACAAAAAGGGCTGGATTCTTCGCATGGAATCCAGCCCTAATTTTGCATCGCTAAAAATGTTTAGCGGACAGCAATGATTCGCAATGTATTTTCCGTGTTTTGAGAAAGGAAAATATACTAACTTGGATTTTTTCAAAATCATGATTTCTATTTCCTGTCGCCCAGCATGCCTTTGACTTGTTTGTCAAAATCAGAATCTATTCGTTGAGTCTTATTGAATATGTCATATTCGCTTTCCGCCTTTGTTTTGGCTTGCGTTGCAGAAATACGCCCTTTGTCTGGTAAAATCTGGTAGCGACGAAATGTAAGGAACTTATTGACGCTGTCTGAGAATTGGGACATGTTGAATGTGTTCTCTCGCTCGATAAGGTCTTCAATGTAATCAAAGAAACCTGTCACGGCTCGTTCCAATTGGCGAATTTCCTTTTCCTGTAAATAGTTTTTGGCTATTGATACGTCAGATCTCAATATTCGTCCATCCGGAGCATTCTTCCATGTTGTCAACCCCATGTGCTCCTTGCTATGGTCTGCCTTTGTATAGATAATTTTGGCAGCCGTTTGTCCTGTGATGGCGTAATGGAAACGGTTTTGTACCATAATAGCATAAAAATCACGTGTCGTAGGCGAGTTTTTGTCATAGTCGACACTGCATTCTGCATATATGTCGGTAATTTGCTGCCAGATACGGCGTTCGCTAGCACGGATAGAGCGCACTCTTTCCAGCAATTCGCGGAAATAGTCTTTTCCGAATACAGCCGTGCCCTGCTTCAAACGTTCATCGTCAAGTACAAAGCCTTTTCGGATATACTCGTTCAGAATCCGAGTTGCCCATTGCCGGAATTTTGTAGCTCTTGCCGAATTAACCCTATATCCTACGGCAATAATTGCATCAAGGTGATAGAAATCGACAGAAGATGTTTGTGTCTTGCCCTCCATGGCGCCATGCCGAGTGGTTATTTCCATTTTGGAAACAACCACTTCTTTTTGCAGTTCGCTTTCCTCAAAAATATTCTTCAGATGCTTGCTGATAGCAGGAATCCCAACCCCGAAAAGTTGCGCCATAGCCTTTTGGGTACACCAAATTGTTTCGTTTTTGATAACTACTTGCACCTTTCCTTGGTCATCAGGCAGGTTATATAATAAAAACTGGATTTCGTTACTCATGGTTAGTTCAAATTCTTGCGTTTATAATTGGACCACTCTTGTTGTAATCTTCTAATTGTTCGCATTTCGTAGCAATGTATTATTTATTACTTCATTTACATTAAAATGTAAAGCATCCAACTGTTTCATTATTTCCTCAGGGCGGTTATTTTCCGCAAATAGCCGTGACAGTTCAAGCTTATGATCTTCCATATGGGTATTTACCTTTTCTGTAATATCCACATGGTCAGATTGAATATTGCAAATATAGTGAAAGTTGAGTGTAAAAGAAAATGAATGAATTATTTTTCTTCTGCTCTCAACTTTCGCTGTATTTGGATAATACAGGATGCGTCTCGGCAAAACAAATTCAAGCAAGCTTGATTGTTTTGCACTCAACTTTCACTGTATTTGGATAATACAGGATGCGTCTCGGCAAAACAAATTCAAGCAAGCTTGATTGTTTTGCACTCAACTTTCACTGTATTTGGATAATACAGGATGCGTCTCGGCAAAACAAATTCAAGCAAGCTTGATTGTTTTGCACTCAACTTTCACTGTATTTGGATAATACAGGATGCGTCTCGGCAAAACAAATTCAAGCAAGCTTGATTGTTTTGCACTCAACTTTCACTGTATTTGGATAATATAGGATGCGTCTCGGCAAAAGAAATTCAAGCAAGCTTGATTGTTTTGCACTCAACTTTCGCTGTATTTGGATAATACAGGCTGCGTTTCAGGAATGCAAATTGAGCAAACTCTTTGCATTCCGTTCAACTTGCGCTATATTTGAATAATACAGGATGCGTCTCGGCAAAACAAATTCAAGCAAGCTTGATTGTTTTGCACTCAACTTTCACTATATTTGCATAATGTATGTATCATTGTATCTGTGTTTGTATCTCTCTATGAAGAAGACATATACGAATGGATTCCGTGTGTCGCCGATTGGCAGGTTGATAGCCGATGCTATGCAGTCGAGTGCGTTGTACTGTGATTTGAAAGATTTAGAATGAAATGATTATGGTGGATAAATGTTTGAAAATAGGAGACTTGTCGGAAAATGGACAAATAGAAATTCTTGATCAGGATAGGTTGTGTTATAAGGTGGCATCACGAAGTAAAGGTGCTTATGGAATTCGAACGATTTCAAAGAAATTGTTGGCAGAATTCTATAGATTATATATTGAAAAACCCGATATAACAGCAAATGAGGCGCGCGATATATTAAGTGGTCACTCGGATATAGATAAGTTTGAATATGGGTATGCATCAACGCTTTGGCAGATGGCAAAAATGTTAGAGGCATGTGGCGATAAAGAACAATTTTCAGATGCATCTCTTGCTTATCAGCAAATTTTCTACGGTGCTCCGGGGACTGGGAAGTCGCATAAGATAAAAGAGAGGCTTCAAGGCGTGCCGACAGAAAACATATTCAGGACGACTTTTCATCCGGATAGCGACTATTCCACATTCGTGGGAGCATACAAGCCGACCATGAAGCGGCAATATCGCTATGAGGGCAAGGTGAAAGCCACATACTATGAGGACGACGACCTTGCCGGTTCGAAAAAAGGCGAGCCTGTCATAGAAAAGGTGATTGAATACAGTTTTGTGCCGCAAGCATTCTTGAATGCTTATATCCGTGCCTATCAGACGGATGAAAATGTATATCTTATAATCGAGGAGATAAACCGAGGCAACTGCGCACAGATTTTTGGCGACCTGTTCCAACTACTCGACCGCGACGCAAACGGCGTGTCGGAATATGCAATCAAGGCCGATGCCGACCTGCGGGCGTTCGTGGAAGAAGCGCTTGGAGCGGACAGCCCCGGCATAAAGGACGGGGAACTCTCTTTGCCTTCGAATCTTTATATTTGGGCAACGATGAACACTTCCGACCAATCGCTATTCCCGATCGACAGCGCTTTCAAACGCCGTTGGGATTGGGAATACGAGCCGATAAGTTACAAGAACGCCGGTTGGCGGATAGCCATCGAAGGGAATGAATATTCGTGGACGTCGTTCCAGCGGGAGGTGAACAAGAGAATATTCGATGCCACCCATTCCGAAGACAAGATGCTCGGCGACTATTTCGTGAATCCGGCAGATGGCGTGATCTCTGCGGACTTGTTGCGCAACAAGGTGCTGTTCTATTTGTGGAACGACGTGTGCAAGGACGGCGAAGGCGACATTTTCCGCACGAGCGAAACGGACGAAATCCAATTTTCGGACTTGTATGGCAAAGACGGCTCCCGAAAGCTGCTTGCAATGATGGATTATCTGCATGTCGAGACGTTCGGAGAATCGCTTCCAGACGATGAATTGGAATACGGCGAAGATGAAAGCGGCAGCTCCCGGAAATATACGCTGAACGGAACCCCGATTTTAAAGACCGACATAGCCAAGGCGGTTTTTGAAGAATATGCTCGGAAAAATCCCAATCTGTCGGTTGAGGAAGTTCTTAGAAAATGGGAAAATGTTAAAAACGAGGCGAATAGCAATAGAAATAGAGCGACAACCCTTGCAATCAAGCATCTGATAGTCGATGCCGCCGGTTTCAATAATTATGTGGAGCAATCTAAAAATAAAGAAAGAGCCGAAAAGCGCTGGACGAAAGTGGGCTACCGAGGGAATGACTTGTATGTGTGGAACAATTGGGGCGACAAGACAGATAGGAATCTCGGCAATATAGAGTCGTTTGTCAATGAAGTCGGAAAACATTGGGGCATAAATATTGTTGGGATATAAATGTTGAGAAAGCATGCTGCTGTTTGTCGAGGGATATCCATACGATCTGAACCATCGGGTTAGAGACGGCTTGACGGTCAGGGATGTGCTCAGGGATGTCGTTTCTGTCCCGGCGAAAGAGGACAAGTCGGCATTTGGGTATGTGGGGTATTGCTATAGCAAAGCGGCCAACGACGTGGTATTCTTCCTCCCGAAAGTGGTGTTGACCGGAGAGCAGAACGAAGAAAACGGCGACGACACGATTTTCGGCGCTTCCCCGCAGGAAATCATCGATTTTGAATCGGACAGTGTGAAATCCAGATTTACGGAGGACGGGTGCAAGGAGTACAAGGAGTTTCTCTCGACGCTCTCGATATGGATATATAGGGTCATAAGCGTGTACAGGCAGGGGCACGATGACAACAGCATATTGGAGAGCAAAGAATACCAAACGGAAAGCCGCGGGCGAAAGCACCGGCACAATACGTTGCTGGACGTGATCATCGCCCTTCGCGATTTCAACAGGGACAATCAGGAGTATTTCACATTCATAGCCAAAAACATCCACTCGGGGTATAACAGGATTCATTGGAACAAGACAATAACGTCGTCGCCGGCTATCATTCAGGGCGGCACGCCTGTTTATGTGAAGCCGGTGAACAGGAAAAAGACGATCAACTTGGACGAAGAACTGCTGATCATCTACTTTTCGATTTTGAACTATATCCGCGAGGCGCACGGATTTTCTTTCGACATCAACTTGCAATATGACCTGATCAGTCCTGACACGCTAAAACGTTCGTATATCGACAAGAACCGAGGATGCCGCCGTCTCCGGCAGATCAAATACAAATATTTTTCGGACAAGGCATTGAGAATTTGGGACTTGTGCTATGCTTTCTTCGACAGGGAATATAAGATAGCAATGAACAGGCAGGCAGAAGATTATTTGCTTGCAAAGAATTTCGAGCATATTTTCGAAGCAATGATCGACGTCCTTGTCGGGGGCAAAGACAAGCAACGCCTGCCTAAGGAACTTGTCGAGCAACGGGACGGGAAATTGGTCGATCACATGTTCATCGGACAGGGACTCATAGAACATTCCGATCTCGCCGCGGAGCAGACATATTATATTGGTGACAGCAAATATTACAAGCGAACAAAAGGCGACCGTGTGGAGCTCGGCGATAAGGCGATTTACAAACAGTATACATACGCGCGAAATGTCGTGCAATGGAACATAAATCTGTTTCTTGACGACAAGGATTCTGATGGTCAGCCGCAATTGCGAGACTCCCTGACCGAAGGGTACAACCTTATTCCGAATTTCTTCATCAGTGCAAGAATTCCGAGGAAAGACGCCGGCGGTCGATTCCTGTCGTTTGACGATGGGACGCTGAAAGCATCAGACGATGGAGTGCAATTGAACAGGCAATTTGAGAACCGGCTGTTTGACAGGGATACGCTCTTGTTGTGCCACTATGATGTCAATTTCTTGTTTGTCGTTTCTCTCTATGGAAGAGACCGTAAAAACAAGCAGGCTGCATGGAGGGAATATGTGCGGAAAGAATTCCGTAGCAGAATTCAAGACACGTTGAATCGATTATACTCATTCCACATCCTCCAACCGAGGGAGGGGATGGACTGCTACCAATTTATACAGGATAATTTCCATAAGTTCAATGGCAAATTGTATAGGCCTAAGGCAGATAGCAATTATTTGGTTCTCGCTTTGATGAAGGAAGAAGAGCGAGGCCTATGGGAAACGCTTGGAGTGAAGCCGGAGTCGGTGGCAAGGGAAATTGCTCGAAACGAAGAATTGCTGGATGCGGCGCAGAGCCATTTTTACGTTGGCCATCCGTTCCGGCTTGCGCCGGAGTTTCATGTGGACGTTGTCGGCAATGTCGGGACTTTGGAAAAGCTGCCAAAGCCGGAGAACAGGAATGTTCTGACAGGTTTGGTTCGCAAGACGGATGCCGACTATACGGATTTTTGCAACCATGCGGCAAAAACTTATACGATGGAAAGAATCCCGACAGCTATTAATATGATGGATATCAGATATTTCTTGCCTATGGTCGGTGGGAATATCGATGGCTATTATAAAGTGGAAAAAGTATATTTCGGCACAAAGAGTGGCAGACCATGCTTGAAGTTAAACCTGTCCACTTTTATTCCCTTGGGAGAGGACAGCATTCCTATATATCGCATTAAAATGCAACCGGGAGAATTGATTTCGCATGATTTGATGGTGAAACTGTATGGAAAACAAGGATGATTGAAGCAGGCTAAACTTTCAATTGTTTTTGACCTCCTCCGCCTGCGGCACCTCCCTTATCCGCACTGCCGTGTGGCAGAGGAGAACGTTGCTACGTTTTCTCTTTTGGCGGACACGCTGCCACGCGCAGTCGCAATTCTTCCTATTCTGCATAGGCAGCAGCTAACAAACCATTCTCCACTAAAAATCTGCCGGGGCGAAATAAAAAAGGCGCGGCCTGCGAGGTCGCGCCCTTTTTTATTGTGAAGTTGCTTGGGATTAGTCCAAACCGGCTTCTTTCACTGCTTTTTCAGTTGCTTTTTCTGCTTCTTCTTCGATTTTCTCCTCTCTGTCTTTGAGTTCTTCGAAGCGCTTGCCTTGCTCGCTGGTGAGCTTGTCGTCGCTGTCGGCCACTCTAAGCAGGCGCTTTTTCGCTGACATTTGAGCACTGTTGATGCCCAACTCGATAATGTCGTCGGTTGCGCCTTCGTACCAATCGAGATAGTATTCATAGTCGTCGAGCACCTTGTCGGCATCTTCTTCGCTGCGGATTTTTTCCATTCCTTTCGATTTGTCGCCGCCTCCGCAAGAAGCAAACGCGCCTGCCACCACTGCAATCAGAGCAAATGCAAAAACTTTCTTAATCATAATGGGTTAAATTTTAGGTTGTGTAAAAATGATGATTGTTTTCACAAAGGTATGATATTTTTTGAAAATATCAACATTTTTTCCGAATTATTTATCGGAGAATGGAAAAACAGCGAAAAAATATGTAAGTTTGCGATATGAAAGAGGCCGAAAAGTTCAGTTGGAAGAAAAGGGCGAAAAGTTTTTCGTATGCCTTTGCGGGCATTGTGCGGTTGCTGCGTTGCGAGCACAATGCGCGCATCCATGTCGTGGCGGCGATAGCTGTCGCGGGCTGCGGTTGGTGGCTTGGGCTTTCCGCCATGGAGTGGGTGGCGATTTCGCTGTGCATTGGCGGAGTTTTTGTGGCCGAGGCGGTCAATTCCGCTGTGGAGGCGCTTGCCGACAGGGTGACCGGCGAGCGCGACGAGGCCGTGAAGCATGCCAAGGATTTGGCGGCCGGCGCGGTGCTGCTGATGGCGCTCACCGACGTTGTTGTCGGGTTGATTGTGTTTTTGCCGAAAATCATGAGGTATTTTTAGATGAGGAAAGCGGTTGTTTTGTGTCTTTTGGCGGCGTTTTTGTCGTTGCCTTCGCATGCGCAGGAATTGAGCGGCGGTCGCAAGGCCGTGAAGTATTCCGGCGATGCGTTGCTGTTTGCCATGCCTGTCGCGACGCTGGCTGCCGTCGTCGTGCAAAAAGATTGGACGGGGCTGAAGCAAGCGGCGTTTTCCACGGTTTCGACGCTTGGCGCAACCTATTTGTTGAAGTACACCGTGCGCAAGGAGCGTCCCGACCATAGCGATTTCCATTCTTTTCCGTCGGCCCACACGTCGATTCTTTTCGCCAACGCGGCGTTCGTGCAGCGCCGCTACGGCTGGAAGTGGGGGCTTCCCGCCTACGTGCTTGCCACCTACACGGGCTGGAGCCGCACGTTCGCGCGGAAGCACGATTGGTGGGACGTGGTGGCCGGCGCGGCGATTGGCGCGGGGTGTTCGTACATATTTACCCGCCCGTTCGCGCAGAAGCATGAGCTGACGGTTGTGCCGGTGAGCGACGGACGGCATTTCGGCATAGCCGCTTCGTTTCGTTTATAAAAAAGATTACGATGATAGTTTACAACACGACTTTTCATGTACACAACGATGCTGCCGAGCAGTTTCTCGGCTGGCTTCGTGGCGATTTTGTCCCTGCAGCGATGGCCGACGGCCGTCTGACGGATGCCCGGATTGCTTTGGTGCTTAATGCCGAAGAGAGCGACGGGCGCAACTATTCCGTGCAGTTTCGCGCTGCCGATGTCGACGTGTTGCAGGCGTGGTATGTGGAAGTGGGGCGCGGTTTGGTTGAGCGCATGGCCCGGCAGTTCGGCCATCAAGCCGCCGGATTTTCGACCTTGTTGGAGGAGGTGGATTTGTGATGGAGTGGGACCGCATCATCATCGGCATCGACCCCGGCACGAACGTGATGGGCTATGGCGTGCTTGGCATCAAGCATCGCAAGCCGACGCTGATCGCGATGGGCGTGTTGATGCTCAACAAGTTCGACGACCGTTATCTCCGTTTGCGCCGCATTTCCGAGCGCGTCACGGGGTTGATAGAGCAATATTTGCCCGACGAAATGGCCATCGAAGCTCCGTTCTATGGGAAAAACGTGCAATCGATGTTGAAGTTGGGCAGGGCGCAAGGCGTGGCAATGGCTGCCGCGCTCGTTCGCGACATTCCGATCGCTGAATATGCTCCTTTGAAGGTGAAGCAAGCCATTACGGGCAATGGCGGCGCGTCGAAGGAGCAGGTGGCGGAAATGCTTCGCCGCATCCTTTCCATTCCGCAGGACACGCTCGATCCGCATCTCGACGCCACCGACGCCTTGGGCGTGGCGTTGTGCCATTTCTATGAGTCGTCGCGTCCGCAGACGGTTCGTTCTTATCGTTCGTGGAAGGATTTTGTGGCGCGCAATCCGGAGAAGATAAAGGGTTGACTATGGTTTTCTGGATCAGGTTGGCTGTTGGTTGCTTGTTCTAAAAGTGGTGGGTAGGGTATTTGTTTATACCCTTTGGCTACCCAGCAAAAGAAAGACGGCTGAAACTCAATGAGTTGTCAGCCGTTCTTTGTACCCGGAGCGGGACTTGAACCCGCACAGCTGCAATAGCCAAAGGATTTTAAGTCCTTCGTGTCTACCATTCCACCATCCGGGC
>UQKE01000061.1 GCA_900541555.1 uncultured Porphyromonadaceae bacterium
GGGGTTGACCCACAGCCGCAAAGCGGCTTTGTTCAGTTGAGGGTTGAGGGTTGAGAGTTGAGAGACCGGCAGATTGGGAAACGCACGGTTATATGCAACTCAACCATAAACTCTCAACTCTAAACCATTTCTGAACCCCTCTGTTTTTCCTGCGGAAAAACTTTCTAAGGTATTAACGTGCTGCGCACGTGAACAGAGGAGAACATCGCGCGTTTGCCTAACTTCACCGACTTTTCAACCCTCAACTCTCAACCGCTTCATCCCGACTTGCGAGAAAATACCATGCAAAAAACAAACGAAGCATCTAATATGTGGAATATCAGACGCTTCGTCCTCGCTTTGTACGCCCGTGGGGAGTCGAACCCCAATCGTCGGAACCGGAATCCGAAATTCTATCCATTGAACTACGGGCGCATTTTCTCGAAATGCGGTGGCAAAAGTAGCAAATAAATATTAGCTTTGCAATATTGAAACTTCATAAAACATGGATGTACGGATAGAACAAGGCTGGAAGCAAGAGTTGAGCGCGGAATTCGACAAAGAATATTTTCGCCGGTTGGCAACCTATGTGAAGCACGAATATGCCACCTCGCGCATCTATCCGCCCGGCAGCCGGATTTTCGCAGCGTTCGACGCCACGCCGTTCGACAAAGTGAAAGTCGTCATCCTCGGGCAAGACCCCTACCACGAAGAAGGACAAGCCAACGGACTGTGTTTCTCCGTCAACGACGGCGTCCCGTTTCCGCCCTCGCTGATGAACATTTTCAAGGAAATCAAGTCCGACATCGGCACCGACATCCCCCGCAGCGGCGACTTGTCGCGCTGGGCACGCCAAGGAGTGCTGCTGCTCAACGCCACGCTGACCGTCCGCGCCCATGCTGCCGGTTCGCATCAAGGGCAAGGCTGGGAAACGTTTACCGACGAAGCCATCGCCCGCCTTGCGACGCGGCGCGAACACATTGTGTTCATGCTCTGGGGCGCATACGCCATCCGGAAAGGCGCGTTTATCGACCGCGAACGCCATTTGGTGCTCACTTCGCCCCACCCCTCTCCGCTATCGGCCCATCGCGGCTTTTTCGGCAACCACCATTTCTCCCAAGCAAATGCCTATTTGGCAGCCCACGGAGAAACGCCAATCGAATGGTAAAACCAAACACACAACCCCGTCATGAATCCCTACGCCAGACACTTCGCAACAATCATCCTCGCAATCGCCGCATCCGTCGCCGCCTATGCCACGGACACGCGCACAGCCATTTTCGACAGCAATTTCCGCTCGCTGAGAGCTTGCACGGAGAGCAACTACTACGCGCCGCCCGTCGTCGAGCTGGGCGGAGACGACCGCGTGCGCATCGAATTCGACGAAATGTCGCCCGAAATGCGCTACATGCGCTATTCATTGCTCCACTGCGACGCCAACTGGCAACCGTCGCAACTCGTCGAAAGCGACTACGTCGACGGATTCAACGAAGCCGACATCGAAGAATACGACTTCTCATCGGGCACTTTCGCCAACTACGTGCACTACGGCATCAGCCTGCCCAACGAAGACATGCCGATTCTCCTATCGGGCAACTACCTGCTGCGAGTCTATCCGGAAGAAGACTCGGAAAACACATTGTTGCAAGTGAGATTCTCCATCGTCGAAAAGGCAGTCGACATCTTCGCCGAAGTGACATCGCGCACCGACATCGACTACAACAAGAGTCACCAACAAGTAGCCGTGACAGTCGACACGAAAGACTATCGCGTCGAAAACATGTATGCCGACTTGAAAGTCGTCGTCACGCAAAATGCACGCTCCGACAACGAAGCAATCGTAACCAACCCTTTGAGGGTGAGCAGCAACAAGGCGTTTTTCGAACACGACAGGAAACTGATATTCCCCGCCGGAAACGAATTTCGCCGCTTCGAAATGACCACAACCAACTACATCGGAATGGGCATCGACCGATACGCCTACCACGACCCGTTCTACCATGCCGAACTGAAAATCGACGAACCGCGTTGCTACGGCTCGTACACCTACGACCAAACGCAATACGGGCGCTTCACCATCCGCGAAAGCAACGCTTTCGATTCCAACACCGGAGCCGATTACATGATTGTCCATTTCGCGCTCGACATCCCAAGGCAATCGGGTGGCGACATATTTGTGGACGGAGAATTCACGCAACACAACTTCACCAACGCCAACCGGATGCATTTCAACGAAGCGACCAACCGCTACGAACTCGACATGCCGCTCAAACAAGGCGCCTACAACTATCAATACCTTTGGCTTCCCCACGGAAGCAAGGCTGCGCTTACAGCCCCAATCGAAGGCGATTTCTATCAAACCGTCAACGAATACCAAATAAAAGTGTACAACCGAAGGCTCGGCGAACGATACGACCGGCTCATCGGCTACACCGTGCTTTATTCCGGACAATAATCCCTTTTCTGACGGTCTATTCCGGATAGCTTCCGGCCAAGCCTGCCCGAAAAAAACATATGCATCGGATTGGGCAACTCCGCGCAGCCCCATTGTTAAAAAATCACAACAAGCGACATGTATTCACACTGCCGCAATTGTTTGTTGCATCTCTTTCGTATATTTGCAATGTGTTTTTCATGGTATAGATTTAAGGTTAACCAAATTGGTTGTCGGGAGACAATCAATTTTTTTATTTTCACTCGGCAAAAAGGTCAAAGGTTGAAAGGTCGATGAAGTTAGGCAAACGCACAGTTATGCGCAACTCAACCATAAGTTCTCAACTCTAAACCATTTTTGAACCCCTCCGTTTTCTTCGAAAACACCTCCCCTATCCGCGCTTTACGCGCGGCAGAGGAGGACATTGCGCGTTTGCCAATTTCACCGACCTCTTAACCATAGACCGTTACAATTCGTCTTGTTTTCCGAGACGCATCTTGCCTCATTCAGAGATAATGCAAATTGCGTTTTCATCGGCAAAATTTTGCCAATCGAAACGGAAAAGCGTACCTTTACACGCCATAACAAAATTTTCGCGACATGAAAAAAATTTTTTTGTACTCATTAGCCATCGTGCTTTTGGCATCCTGCGATGAAAAAAAAGTTGGAAATGCAGAACAGAACGAATCAGCGTTGAGCGAATTGCGCGCTGCCACGGTCAATAAAAAATACGAACTTTTACTGCCCGACAGCTTGAAATATGCCGACGACCGCTTCTTTTCCGAATTGGACATTTTCATCAGCTGGCCCGAAAAAATCAACGGGAAAACGCCGGCCGAATTGCAACAACGCATTTTGGCCAAAGCTTTCGGAGAAAGAAAAACTCCTTATAAAAACCTTGAAGAGGCTTTGAACGCCGTGAAATCCGAACCGCTCGGCTATGCCGACGAACCCGGCGTGACCCAAAAAGAAATATCGGCAATCCCCGATTCCGCGTTGCGCACATCGACGCTGCTCGTAGAAGCCTATCCGGCATATATGAACAACCGCCTATGGACCTACTACGTTGTAAACTACACCTATTATGCCGGCGCAGCCCACGGCCTCGAGAACGATTACTACATCAATTACGACGTGAAAAGCGGGAAAACAATCACCATCGGGCAATTGTTTTCCGACATTGCAGCCGTGAAAGAATGCATCAATCGCGAGCTATCCCGCAACCAACAATACAAAGGCTATTTGCTTGTCGACGAAGTCCCCAATCCGGAAAATTTCCATGTGAGCAATTATTCCATCACCTTCGTGTTCAACCGATACGAAGTGGCCGCCTATGCAGCAGGCGCAGTCTCTGTGGAAATTCCCTTCTACGAATTGTCCGACTACATGACCGACTACGGGAAAACATTATTCCAACTGCAATAGCATCAACAAGTTACAAGCTCGAAACGGCACAAGAAACTGCGCAATATAAGCGGTTTTTTGTGCCGTCTGTTTTTTTTGTCTAATTTTGCGGCGCAAAAAGACAAAATAAACCGATCGAGAAGATACACGAAATATGTCGAAGAATTTGGTTATAGTTGAGTCGCCGGCAAAAGCGAAGACTATCGAGAAATTTTTAGGGAAAGATTTTAAGGTCATGTCGAGCTACGGCCATATCCGCGATTTGCAAAAGAAAGATTTCAGCATCGACACCACAAAGGATTATCGCCCCGTCTATGTAATTCCCGACGACAAAAAGGAATTAGTCAAGCAATTGAAAGCCGAAGCAAAAAAGGCCGACATCGTTTGGCTCGCGTCCGATGAAGACCGCGAAGGAGAAGCCATTGCATGGCATTTGTATGAAGTGCTCGGATTGACGGCGGAAAAAACCAAACGAATCGTGTTCCACGAGATAACAAAAGACGCAATATTAAATGCCATAAAAAATCCGCGCGGAATCGACATGGACCGCGTAAACGCGCAGCAAGCACGCCGCGTGCTCGACCGCATCGTCGGATTCGAATTGTCGCCCGTCTTGTGGAAAAAAATCAAGCCGGCGCTATCGGCAGGCCGCGTGCAAAGCGTAGCCGTGCGATTGATTGTGGAGCGGGAAAAAGAAATCAGGAATTTCCAACCGGAAGAATACTACCGCGTGACAGCCGTTTTCTCCCAAAACGAAAAGGCGCAACCCATCCGCGCCGAACTGAACACGCGCCTCAAAACCAAAGAAGAAGCGCAAGCGTTTCTCGAAGCATGCGCAAAATCCACATTCTCGGTGACCGAACTCACTGTGAAACCCGCCACCAAAACGCCGGCGCCGCCATTCACAACGTCGACCCTCCAACAGGAAGCATCGCGCAAGCTCGGCTTTTCCGTGGCACAAACCATGTCGATAGCACAACGCTTGTATGAATCAGGATTGATCACATACATGCGTACCGACTCTGTCAACCTGTCGGAACTCGCACTGTCGACAACATGCAAAGAAATCAAAGACGAATTTGGCGACCAATACTACAAACGCCGCACTTTCCACACAACATCGAAAGGTGCGCAAGAAGCCCACGAAGCCATTCGCCCAACTTATGCATCCAATCGGGATATCTCCGGCACGCCGCAAGAAAAACGCTTATACGACCTCATCTGGAAACGCACCATCGCCACCCAAATGGCCGATGCCATTTTGGAAAAGACGACAGTCGAAATATCGATGAGCGAACGGAAAGAAAAATTCATAGCAACGGGCGAAGTAGTGAAATTCGAAGGATTCCTGCATGTGTATAAAGAGTCGAACGACGAAGAATCCTCCGACGACAAAGCAGACGAATCGCACCTCCCCGCGCTGGCAACAGGAGAAACGCTCTTGCTGAAAGAAAGCGACGCCACCCAACGCTTCACGCAACAACCGCCACGCTACACGGAGGCCATGCTCGTGCGGAAACTGGAAGAGCTGGGCATCGGGCGGCCTTCGACCTACGCCCCGACCATTTCCACCATCCAAAACCGCGACTATGTGGAAAAAGGCGAAAAAACAGGCGAGAAACACCGCATTTGCACGCTCTCGCTGAGCGGCGGCACCATCAAGGAATCTTTCAAAACAGAATCCTACGGCAGCGAAAAAAACAAATTGATTCCTACCGACGTGGGCATGGTCGTAAACGACTTTTTGCAAGAATATTTCCCCGACATCATGGATTACAACTTCACGGCCAACGTGGAGGAAAAATTCGACCATATCGCGGCAGGCGAATCGAAATGGAATGATGAAATAGCCCAATTCTACAACTTGTTTCATCCGGAAGTGGAGAAAGTGTCCAACTTGCGTCTCGAACACAAGGTGGGCGAACGCGTGTTGGGCGTAGACCCGAAGACGGGTAAAGAAGTCTCGGTGAAAATAGGCCGTTTCGGCCCGCTTGTGCAATTGGGCACAGCCGACAGCACGGAAAAACCCGCGTTTGCCTCGCTCAGAAAAGACCAATCGGTCAACGACATCACGCTGGAAGAAGCTTTGAAATTGTTTGAGCTTCCGCGCATGTTAGGCACCTATGAAGGCGACGACGTGTCGGCAGCCATCGGGCGCTTCGGCCCCTACGTGAAATACGGCAACAAGTACGTATCCATCCCGAAAGGAAAGGAAGCGCAAACAATCAGCCTCGAAGAGGCCATCGACTTGATCAAAGCCAAAGAAGAAGCCGCCCACAACAAAATCGTGAAAAAATTCGACGAAGAGCCGGATTTGGAAATCCTCAACGGCCCTTACGGCGTATACATCTCCTACAAAAAGAAAAACTATAAAATCCCAAAAGACAAGGATGCAGCGGCGTTGACACTCGACGAATGCAAAACGATCATAGAAGATGCCGCCAATGCGCCGAAAAAACCGCGCCGCGCAATTCGCCGGAAAACGAAATAGCGATCAACCCAAAATAGCTGCCCCCAGCAGCAGGAACGTGTAGAGCAACATATTGCGAGCTGTCGCGCCGAGCAACGGATTGAGAGCCGAGCCGCTCCGTTTCCGCATTTTAGCCCATACGCCAACATGCAGGCAAAGATAGACTGCCGGCACAATGCCCCACCACCATCTTGCCGCCCACAAATCGAACGTCAGCGCCACGCCGACAAAGCCAAACAGCAAATAAGCCCATGCGGCAACCGGCCGGCCGAAACGCACCACAGTCGTGCGTTTGCCCGCTTGACGGTCGTCGTCGACATCACGATAATTATTCACCACCAACACATTCACGCCAAGCAACCCGATGGCTATCGAACCGCGAACCACATCGGCCGACACATATCCCGTCTGCAAATAAAAGGTGAGACAAACCGGCACAAGCCCGAAAAACACCAACACCGCCACGTCGCCCAATCCAATGCGCGAAAGCGGATAAGGGCCGGCGCTGTATGCCAAAGCAAAAACGGCTATCAACGCGCCCACGGGAATCAATTTCCATCCGCCGAAAGGAATCAGCCCGCAACCCACGGCGCAAGCAGCCGCCAACACCAATACAACGGCCTTCTTCATGGCATCCGGCGATATGTCGCCTTCCGTCACGCCACGGCGAAAACCGGCACGGCCTTTTTTGTCTAATCCGTTTTTGAAATCGAAATATTCATTGGCAAAATTGGAAGCAATTTGCGCCAATACGGCAAAAACCAAGCAAAGAACAGCCGGAACCCATCGGAAACTTTCGTGAGCACAAGCATATCCGCAAGCAACAACAACGCCCGACGTTGACACCGGAAGCGTGCGCAAACGCATCGATTCGACCCAACACTTTACCTTCGCCATGCCTCAATATTCATTATAACTTGCCACTTCCTCCACAGGACGACGCTGCTTGTCGCGCAAAGGCTGTTTCGAATAGCCCAACGCGACAGCAAGCAACACCCTTTTCCGGCTCGGAATGCCAAGCAAGCGTTTCAATGCTTTTTCGTCGAACCATCCCATGATGCAGCTTCCCAACCCTTCTGCCGTCGCGGCAAGCGTCAAGTAGGAAGCGGCAATGCCGCAATCGATAAGGGGGAAATGCTTGTTCTTTATCCACCCGCCAAGACGCGCCGAAAAATTCGGCGATTCTTGCACGATGAGAATAAAGCAAGGCGCGCTCGCGGCAAATTGATTCATCCCAAGCGACATCATGGCTTTTGCCACATCGCCGCGAATCGCAGGATCGTCGACCACTACAAAATGCCACGGCTGCGAATTGCAAGCCGACGGCGCAAGCCTGCCTGCTTCGAGAATACGGCCAATTTTTTCCTTCTCGACTGCTCGGCCGGCATCATAATCCCTATCGCTTTGACGACGAGCCACAAGCTCGTGGAATGCTGCTCCGTCCATAAGCCTACTCCCTTGTAAATTCCATCAACCGGCTGATGTATTTGCCAATAATGTCAAATTCGATGTTGACCACCGTGCCTTTGCGAATCTGTTTGAAGTTCGTATGTTCGAAAGTGTATGGAATAATGGCCACTTCAAAACTGTCGCGCTGCGAATTGCACACCGTCAGGCTCACGCCATTCACCGTCACCGATCCTTTTTCCACCGTGACATAGCCCTTGCGCTCCATTTCCGGATTGCAATCGTATGCAAACTTATAATACCGGCTGCCGTCCATTTCCCTCACGTCGGCACACATAGCCGTCTGGTCTACATGCCCTTGTACGATATGCCCGTCCAAACGGCCATTCATGGGCATGCTGCGTTCGAGGTTGACCAAATCGCCCACTTTCAACAGCCCAAGATTACTGCGATCGAGCGTTTCTTGAATGGCCGTCACCGTAAATGTCCCGTCGCCGGGCAAGTCGACCACCGTCAAGCAAACGCCATTATGTGCCACCGATTGGTCGATCTTCAATTCGTCGGCAAAATCGCATTTCATCGTGATATGCAAATTGCCATTTTCTTTACGCAATGCCGCAACGACAGCGGCAGTCTCAACTATTCCGGAAAACATACTACCCTTTTTTTAAGAACAAAGATAATGCAAATTGAGTGTAGAAGTTTCGAACTTGTTCGAAAACTTCTGCCGAAATGCAGCTTATCTTTTCAAAAGGCAGCGAAAGCCGAGCGCAGAACAATCAAACTCGCTTGGTTTTGTTTTTCCGAGATGCATGCAATGTCCTCCTCTGCCGCACGATAGCGCGGATAGGGGAGATGCCGCAGGCAGAGGGGTTTTACGGTTGCATTCCATTTCTGCTTGCAAAACTGCCATAAGCCGCTTTGCGGCTGTTTGACTAAACCCTTTCGGTCCTTCGGACATGCCCACTATATAGCCGCCGCAAGCGGCGACACAGAGGATGACATTGCAGCGTCTACCGCTGTGGAAAAAGAATGGCAAAGGCGGAAAGGCTGCCGGTCGAAACCGCCGCCTTCCCGCTTTATGCCCCTTGCGCGCCTTTCCCGACGCTTAGAAATTGTAGCCGATGCCAACACTGACGACTTTGCTTTCACGATCGCTGTATTCCCCCCTTTCGGGCCTGACCTTGAGCAAGCCCAAATCGAACGACGCGCCGACCGTCAGCCGCCAAACGTTCAGCCCCAGCCCGAACCGCCAACGCAACGACGACTTGTTGTATTGGTCCATATAATGGGAAACAGCAGATGACGGCTTGCCGGCAAATTGATATTCGTATGTCTCATGCTGATCGATGGCGACGGAATAGTATGGTCCTGTGAGCAAATCCACGCTCAATTGTCCTGCCGGAATGCGGTAGCCGGCAAATACGGCGAACCCCATGCCCGTTTCCGATGCATGGTGGTCGATCGTTTCCGGGGAGGGACCTCCATCCCAGTATTCTGATTCCGTGCTATGGCTTTCGTAATAAACGCTTATTTGGGGCTTGACGAAAAACCCCTTTGCAAGGAATGCCGTATAACTGCCGCTGACCGTTGTCCCTTTGAAACCATTGAATACTGTTTCATATTTGTCGCACAAGGCAAAATTGCCCTCCACTCCGACTGAAAAGCCGTTCCGCCACGGCTCGCGTGCCGCCGCCTGCAAAGCCAGCAAGCCTATCGCGGCAATCAATATGATTCGTCTCATTTAGGTTTATGTTTGGTTTGTTATTAAACGCAAAATTGACATCAATACTGCGTATGCCATGCGAAAAAACAAACGCCAAAATCATCCTTTGCAACAACAAAAAAACGCGAAGACGGATTTTTTTGCACACATTCGACGAAAATGTGTTGCACACAGAGTGCATAAGTGTGTAATTCTCAATACATTATATATAAAAAATATTAAAATCCGAAAGATGTGGATTTTAAATTTCTACCTTTGCCATGTCGGTGCGGCCGACAACAACAAATAGGTTCAACAATGGGTAACATAGAAGAAGTGGCAAACCGGCTGAAAGGTTTGCGAGAAGCATTAGGGCTATCGGTAGAGGAGCTTTGTTCCGCCTGCAACATCGATCCGGACACGTACCGGAAGTATGAAGCCGGAACGCTCGACATCACTGTCAATGCATCCGTTCGGATTGCAAAAGCATGCGGAGTGGACATCACCACGCTATTATTTGGCGAAGAGCCTAAAATGAAAAACTATTTCGTGACCCTAAAATCCGCAACTATCATCCAATACACGATTAAGGGTAGATTTATGAGTC
>UQKE01000062.1 GCA_900541555.1 uncultured Porphyromonadaceae bacterium
GCGATTATGCCGAGATGCAGCTTATTTTCTGCAAAGATAATGCAAATCGAGCGCAAAAGATATGAATTTATTCATTTTCTCATGCCAAGATGACGCTTATCTAATCGAAAAATATTATGTTTGTATACGATATAGCTGTCTGCATGACAGTATTTTTACAAACCACATAAAAAACTCTACTCATGAAAAAGTACATTTCTGAAATGATTGGGACGATGATTCTCGTCTTGATGGGATGCGGTTCCGCTGTATTTGCCGGAAATGCGGCCGGTGCGGTTGGAGCCGGAGTGGGCACATTGGGCGTTGCCATGGCATTCGGACTTGCCGTCGTGGCAATGGCCTACACGATTGGGAATATTTCCGGTTGCCACATCAATCCTGCCATCACGTTTGGCATGTGGCTCAGCCGTCGGATTGGAGGCAAAGATGCAGCGATGTACGTAGTATCCCAAATTATTGGCGCAATCATCGGTTCGGCTATTATTTATGCACTTGTCAGCACAGGCTCCCACGATGGAACGACAGCCACCGGAAGCAACAGCTACAAGGACGGCATGATGGCGCAAGCGTTTATTGCCGAAGCAGCCTTCACCTTTATATTCGTGCTTGTCGTGCTTGGCAGCACCGACAGCAAGAAAGGCGCAGGCAATTTTGCAGGATTAGCCATCGGCTTGTCGCTTGTGCTCATCCACATTGTCTGCATCCCCATCACCGGCACGTCCGTCAATCCGGCACGCAGCATCGGGCCGGCGTTGTTCGAAGGAGGGGTTGCACTTTCGCAGTTGTGGCTGTTTATCGTCGCTCCGCTTATTGGGGCAGCATTGTCGGCAGTCGCTTGGAAAGCCATTTCCCCAAAGGATTAAATCAGATTGATTTTAAAACAAGAACTGCGGCATTGGAAATCTCCTCTGCCGCAGTTTTCATTTTCGGACAGTCTGCCGGTTAATAGGCAAACATCGGATAATCGGCCATAATGGCATTCACCTTTTCGCGCACCGACTTAATGACTGCCTCGTTTTCGCAATTGCTAAGCACCGTATCAATCATTTCCACGATTTCACCCATCAAATCTTCTTTCGCTCCACGCGTCGTGATGGCCGGCGTGCCAAGGCGTATGCCCGAAGTTTGGAATGGAGAACGGCTATCGAACGGCACCATATTCTTGTTTGCCGTAATATCGGCCTCCACCAATGCTTTTTCTGCAACCTTTCCTGTCAATTCGGGGAAACGCGTACGCAAGTCAAGCAAAATGCAATGATTGTCTGTTCCGCCCGACACCACTTTGTAGCCTTTGGCTACCAATGCTTCGGCCATGACACGCGCATTCTTACGCACTTGCGTCTGGTAGTCCTTGAATTCCGGAGCCAATGCTTCGCCAAATGCCACTGCTTTTGCAGCAATCACATGTTCGAGCGGACCGCCTTGCACCCCGGGGAACACCGCTGAATCCAAAATTGCCGACATTTTCTTAACAACTCCCTTTGGCGTGGTCCGGCCCCATGGATTGTCGAAGTCCTTGCCCAGCAAAATCAATCCGCCTCGCGGCCCGCGAAGCGTCTTGTGTGTCGTCGACGTTACAATATGGGCATATTTCAACGGATTTTCAAGCAATCCTGCCGCAATAAGACCTGCCGGATGCGCCATGTCGATCATCAACATCGCGCCGACCTCGTCGGCAATCTTGCGCATGCGTGCATAATCCCATTCGCGAGAATACGCGCTTGCGCCGCCGACAATGAGTTTCGGACGCTCCCGAAGCGCCACTTCTTCCATCATGTCGTAGTCTACCAAGCCGGTTTCTTCGTCTACGCCATAAGACAATGCATGAAACATCAGTCCGGAAAAATTCACGGGAGAGCCGTGGCTGAGATGCCCGCCATGCGACAAATTCAATCCGAGGAATTTATCGCCCGGATTCATCACGGCCATAAACACTGCCATGTTGGCTTGCGCGCCGGAATGAGGCTGCACATTGGCATATTCCGCGCCAAACAATTTTTTCACTCGCTCGATAGCCAGCGACTCTGCCTCGTCCACCACTTGGCAACCGCCATAGTAACGATGCCCCGGATAGCCCTCAGCATATTTGTTGGTCAGGCATGAACCCATTGCCTGCATCACATAGTCGCTCACAAAATTTTCGGAAGCAATCAACTCTATTCCCTTCTTCTGACGTTGATGCTCGCGCTCGATGATATCAAAAATCACATCGTCTCTTTTCATCTTTATCCTATTTTAATTTATTTCTGTTTCTTTCTTACCGACCATCCGAATCGTCCTATCGGATCGCCCAATCCATAATAATTTCCATGCACATAGGCCAACATGCGGGCTGCTTGCATGTCGAAAGCACCGGTTTCATTGTCGAAAAACCGCTCATCGGCCTGCACGCAAAGCACATCGGAAATAAACATGTCGTGAGAGCCGAGCGACAACACTTCTTTCACTCTGCACTCTATCGACAATGGCGACTCGTCCACGCAAGGAGCTGCGACCATCGACCCTTTCACCGGCGTCAAGTTCATCTCCTTGAATTTGTCATAATCACGCCCCGAACGCACGCCGCACCAATCAACCGCCCTCGCCATCGATTCCGTTGTCAGGTTGATTGTATATTCCATATTCTGCAAAATCAACCCATGGCTGTGACGTTCAGGACGCACGGAAATATAGCACATCGCAGGATCGGAACAAATGGTGCCGACCCATGCCACCGTAATCAAATTATACTCAGCGGGCGTCGCGCCACAGCCGACAAGCACGGCCGGAAGCGGATATATCATCGTGCCGGGCCTCCAAACTCTCTTCATGCGCTGTTTCCGTTTTCAATTACTTCAATTCTATTTCGTCTTTTGCAATCGACCGCTCGCAATAATGGCATTTCAAAACCACATTTTCCTTGTCGACTACATGAAAACGCGTCTTCATCGGCTCGTTGTTCGTGATGCATTTCGGATTGTTGCAACGAACAATGCCAACGATTTCATCCGAAAGCGCCACTTTGAATTTCTTCACGACTTTGTAATCGCGAATGATATTGATATTGACACTTGGCGCAACCAACGCCAAACGGCTCAACGTTTCATCCGGAAAAAACACATCGGCCACTTTCAATATGCCTTTTTTGCCAAGTTTCTTGCTGTCGAGGTTATAGCCGATAGTCACGCTGCTTTCAAGCTTCTCGATGCCAAGCAAGCTGATTATCTTAAAGACCAAGTGAGGCGGAATATGGTCGATCACCGTGCCGTTTTGCAAAGCGGCGACGGCAAGCACGTTGCTGTTATCGTTCATTGTTTCTCAAACTTTTAATGTCTATACCTAAAACTTTGCAAATAATCGCTTGGCGCGCATACAATCCGTTTTGCGCTTGTTGGAAATAATAAGCTTTCGGATTGTCGTCGACATCCTGCGAAATTTCCCCCACCCGAGGAAGCGGATGCAACACGCGAACATTGTCGCGGCTGTTGGCAAGCATCGAATTATGTAGATTATAAATATTCTTAACTCGTTCGTATTCAATCAAGTCCGTAAATCGCTCTCGTTGCACGCGAGTCATGTAGATAATATCGCTCGAATTAATCACCTCTTCCGAAAAATCGCGCGTTTCGTAATAACGGATGCCATGCTCGTCGCAAAAATCTTTATACTCTTGCGGCATTTGCAATTCTTTGCATGCCACGAAATTGAAAGTCGGGTTGAAATACGACATGGCCATTAACAACGAATGCACGGTACGTCCATATTTCAAATCGCCCACCATCGTGATTGTCAAATCCGTCAAACGCCCTTGCGTCTTGTATATCGAATACAAGTCGAGCATCGTTTGCGACGGATGTTGGTTTGCGCCATCGCCGGCATTAATGACCGGTACCCGCGACACTTCGGATGCATAGCGCGCTGCGCCTTCCAAATAATGCCGCATGATTATCAAATCCACGTAATTCCCCACCATCTTGATGGTGTCTTTCAGCGTTTCGCCTTTCGACGAACTCGACGTGCTCGCATCCGAAAAGCCGATAATTCGCCCGCCAAGACGATTCACCGCAGTCTCAAAGCTCAAACGCGTGCGTGTCGACGGCTCAAAAAATAGCGTTGCCGCCACTTTCCCTTTCAACAATTCCCGATTCGGATTGGCTTCAAAAAATTTCATGTCTTCCAGCAAATCCAACATTTCTTCCTTTGAAAAATCGGAAATAGAAACAAGACTCTCGTTTTTCATATCTAAATTTTGATTTTATCCGGACACAAAAAAACCAGACTGCTGCAAATGGCAATAGTCCGGTTAACCCTTTCGCGTACAAACAAAGACGAATAAAACCCGACATTCTGTCTTCGGCTATCTCGCTTCAATAAGAAATCGGCTGCTCCCATCTTCGTTTGTTTTTCATGCAAACATACGGATTTTTTCGCAATTTTTACGTATGTTTGGCCGTCAATTCCAAAACCGGCATGAAAAAAATCTTTTTCATGCCCCAATTTGAAAAGCAACGGCATGAATATCGATTTCTCTTTTGTCGACTCTCCCGAATTCATATCTTTCGCAAAGAAGCATGCAGCCGCCAACCCGACGCAATTGCGGCTCAAAGCCTTCAAAGGCCTGCCTTTCGACAAGAATATCGCCATCACCCAAATCGCATGCCGCAAAAAAGCGGTCAAAAAGATACCGGAGCTTGCCAATCGCATCGTTTATCCGGCCGAAGTTTCCATTGAGCAATGCACATCCGAAATTTTAGCGAAATTCCATGCTTCGCTTTTTGAAAATTGCACCTCCGTTGCCGACTTGACATGCGGATTGGGCATCGATTCCTACTACATTTCGCAAGTTGCAGGCAAGGTCGCAAGCCTTGAAGCAAATCCGGAAATAGCAAATGCCGCTACATTCAATTTCCATCGATTAGGCCGGCATAATATCGACGTGCGCCACTGTCGCGCCGAAGATTTTTTAGAAACCTCCTGCGACACTTTTTCCGCCATGTTTGCCGACCCCTCGCGAAGAACGGCAAACGACAGCCATAGCAGAATTCTGGCCATTCGCGACACGATGCCCGACATTGCCACGCTATTGCCCAAAATCAAAGACAAAGCAAAATTCATCATAGTCAAAGCATCGCCTATGGCCGACGTGTCGCAAACCGTCAAGGATTTTCCCGAAATTTCCGACGTATGGATTCTTGCCGTCAGAAACGAATGCAAAGAATTGCTTTTCAAAATCGACTTCCAATCGGAAATTGCCGCACCCCCTGTCATTCACACCTTGAATTTTGAGCTCGACTGCATCCAAAAATTTTCTTTCCGCCACAATGCCTCGACGGCGAAGCAGCCTGTACGCAACCCGCAGCATGGCGACATTTTAATTGTCCCGAATGCGGCAATCATGAAATCCGGCGCATTCGACGCCCTTGCGGCATCCTTCCATTTGCCCGCCATTGCCGCCAATTCCCATTTGTTTCTTTCTGAACGCCGGCAAGCACAAGAATTCCCCGGAAAGCAATACGCCATCCGGAACATATTCACATTGTCAAAAGCCCACATTCGGGAAATTCGCGACACCATCGGGAAAGCGAGCATATCATGCCGCAATTTTCCCCTTTCGCCCGACGAGCTTCGCCAAAGGCTCAAAATCGACGATGGCGGCGAATACCACATTTTCGCCACTACCACGTTTGAAAACGACAAAATTCTGATTCTTTGCAACCGCCTCAGCGTTTAAGAGCCCTGTCGATCGCGCGACGGTCCTCTTTTTCTTTGATTGTTTGGCGCTTATCATAGACCTTCTTTCCTTTTGCAAGGGCAATGACAACCTTTGCCAATCCTTTGTCATTGATGAATACACGCAGCGGGACAATCGAAAATCCGCTGTCTTTCGACGACTTTCCTATTTCCCGTATCTCCTTCTTCTTCAACAACAATTTCCTGTCGCGGCGCGATGCGTGGTTGTTATACGAGCCGTAAAAATATTCGCCGATATACATATTCTTGATCCACAGCTCGCCATTGTTTTCATAGCAAAACGAATCCGTCAACCCCGCCTTCCCTTGCCGGATGGATTTGATTTCCGTGCCGGTCAGGACGATGCCGGCTGTATAAGTTTCGATTATTTCGAAATCGAAAGTTGCTCGCCTGTTTTTTATGTTAACCGCACTTTGCATCTTCAAATCTCTTGCGGCATGAACTGCCAAAGTATCAACAAAATAACCAATGGTACCAATATGATTATGAGAAACGTGCCAAAAACAAAAAGCATGCGCTTTTCCTCATTCGAAATGCCAAAAAATGGAGCGCATTTCGAGACGACAAATAAAAGATAAACCGGCAAGATATACAATGGCAACAATTCGACAGGCAACAAATTTTGAATGATTGCAACCAACGCCAATACCGACAAGTTGTACATCGAAAACAGTTTAAGCTCCCACTCCGCAACAGGCCTGTCGCCGTCTGTTTTAAGGCGTTGTAGCGACAAAGAAATCAATACGGGACAAAGCAGGCTTCCTCCGAACAAAGCGGAAAACAATGCCACCGCCCGAACAAGCGACGCCGTGAGCGACGCGCCGTAGGCCATTTGCACAAACGCGCTTGCCGCCACAACTGCAAGCAACGGATAAAACCATCCGCGCTCCTGCTCTGCAACAGGGCGAGTGCTTCGTCGCGCAACTGCCCATGAAGAAGCCGGCGACACCAAAAACCTCAACACCGATAATAAATCTCTCATCGTTCGGAGTAAAACTTTGCAAAAATAGCGAAAGTTGAGCGCAAAACAATCAAACTTGTTTGAAATTGTTTTTCCGAAACGCATCCTATTTTATTCAAAAATAGCGAAAGTTGAGCGCAAAACAATCAAACTTGTTTGAAATTGTTTTGCCGAAAGTAGCAATGTCTCCCTCTGTTTGCGAAGCAAATAGGGGGAGTCCGCGCTCTGCGCGGGTAGGGATGCCGACATAATCCGCAAGGATTATTTTCTGCAAAAATGCTGCAAATAGAGAGCAGAAGCGCCAAACTCGTTTGAGCGATTATGCCGAAACGCATCCTATTTTATTTAAAAATAGCGAAAGTTGTTTGCTCCGATAAATATTTTTGACAACTACATCAAAATAATTTACTTTTGCACACGATAGCGCAACGAACATGAGACTCGAACTCTTCATAGCCAACAAACTGCAATCTTCACGAACCGACAAGGCAAGCCGCTCTGCCGTTTCGACACTGAATGTCGCCGTGGTAGGCATGATTCTCGCCATCGTCATCATGGTCGTGTCCGTAGCCGTCGTCACAGGGTTCAAACAAACAATCATCTCAAAAATCGGCAATTTAGACAGCCACATCAAGGTCTACAATCGCCCATACGAGTTCGACGAAACGCCACGTTCGTCTATCTCCTTCTCCGAAGAACTCGAAAAAATCATTTCTCCGAAAACCGACAAAAGAATCCGCTCGGCCAATCTCATCGGAGAAATCCCATGCGTCCTCAAATCGCCAAACGGATTTGCCGGTTTGCGCTTCAAAGGCGTCCCCGACAATTACGACCTGTCGTTCCTGTCTTCCTGCCTGACAGCCGGAAAATCGGACATCCGCAGCCACGGCGTGCTCATTTCCCAATCGACTGCCGACAAACTGAACATCCGGACAGGCGAGCGGATCGACGTATATTTCATGAACGAGCAAAAAATTAAAATGCGACGTTGCACTGTCAATGGCATTTTCAACACCGACTTCGACGACTACGACGCCTACGTGATGGTCGGCAATTTGGAAGTGTTGCAATCCGTAAACCGATGGCCGGAAAATACAGCATCGTATATCGAAGTGAAATGCAACAGCATGGACGACATTGATTCGGTTTGCTCTCATCTGATTGATGAAATCGACAAGGAAGCCGCCGACTACACCTCTACGCTATCCGGAATCTTTCAAATATCCACCATCCGCGACAATAATCCGACACACTTCGCTTGGCTCGACTTATTGAACACCAACATTGTCGTCATCCTCATTCTAATGATGTGCGTGGCGTGCTTCTCTATCATTGCATGCCTCATCATCGTCGTTCTCAACAAAATTTCCACCATTGGCATTTTGAAAGCTTTGGGAGCAACAAATCGAAACATCCGGCACATCTTCATCATCATCGTCATGAAAATCATTGTGCGAGCCATGGTTGTCGGAAACGGCATTGCCCTGCTATTGTTATTGCTCCAACGACATTTCCATTTAATCGAACTGGATGCCAAATCATATTTCATGCATTACGTTCCGGTCGAAATTGGCTATTGGATTGTGCCATTAAACCTCGGCATCCTCATCGTCTCGTTCTTGGCGCTCCTTGTCCCTTCGTTCATCATAGCATCGATAAAACCGGCAAAAACCATCCGATTCGAATAACGCTCCCTTGCCGCTTAAAGCATCAAACAACAACACCCCGCCTTCAACCCTGCCAAAAGTGAAGAAATTGACATTTTTGCATTGAAATTATTAAAATTCAATCACATATTGGCGCGTTTTATTCAATCTTTTTATATATTTGCAATTGATAATTTATTTCTTGCCATAATAAGGCCCAAACTTGAAATGGACATGCGCGACATTTTTTCTGCAAATGCTGCCGATTTTTCCGTTCCGATGAGAAACAGCTTGCTGTTTCCCGCATGTCGCGCTTATGCCATGCCGGTTGCAAAGTCGCCTTTCGAAGTTTTCCGAAAGGCAAGCATCTCCGCTGCCAAACAGTTAAGATTATCTAATAAAGGTAATAAAATCCATTTTTTTGCATACCGCATCTCCGCCATGCGGCAACGCGCTGGCGGAGACTTTCATATATCCCCGGAACCGTGCCACGCATGTCAATGCTGTACCCGCAGGTTTCCGGGGCTTTTTGTACCCCTATGGCAACCCGATAAACCAGATATGAGAATATGAGCAAGACTTTGAGAACCATAGCGACCGCCATCTGCGCTTTATTTCTATTGCCGCTATCGGCGCAGGAGAAATCCGATACGGTCTACACCTTCCGCTTCATGCCGCAGAAGGATATGTTCAATGTTCCTTACGGAGGCAACGATGCGGAACTGGAAAGGCTGATGCAGTGCGTGGAGCAGTACAGGGCCGACATTCTCTCCGGAGAGACTCCGCTTTATGTCGATGGCTACTGCAACTCGCTGGGCAGTGAAACCGAGAACCTTGCCACGGCAAAGATCCGTGCCAACCGTGTGAAATCCGAACTGATTATACGTGCGGAAATCAAGGAAGAAAACTTTATCACCCGCAACCATGCGACAGAGGGAGACTTTGTCACTGTGCGCCTAACGATGCCGGTCAAGGAAACAGCCGAGACGGATGCTGATACGGAAGCACGACGCAAGGCAGAAGCTGAACGACTGGAAGCCGAGAAGCGTGCCGAACAGGAACGACTTGCCGAAGAGCAGCGCAAGGCGGAAGAAGCCCGACTTGCCGCTGAAAAGGCAG
>UQKE01000063.1 GCA_900541555.1 uncultured Porphyromonadaceae bacterium
AAAGGAAAAAACTGAAAGAGTTGTTTTCGGAAGACTTGCACATCGCCAATTGGGGACGGCGTTATGCGGAGATGGAGCTGCTTGCCACTGAGGAACGGCTGATTTCTATGTTGTCTGCTATCGCTTCGGAACGGTATAAGGAGCTATTGGAGAAAGAACCAGATTTGTTACAGCGATTGCCGCTGGGAAGTATCGCCACCTATTTAGGCATCACACAGGCAAGTTTGAGTAGGATTCGGGCACAAATAAAATGACGTTTCAACCAACTGAGGATAGCAAGCGGTTTTGGTCTGCCCCAAACACAAACTTGCTATTCTTCCGTTGGTATTGTTTATAATCCCATGCCCTTGCCTCTCCTAAGCGGTTCAACCGTCCTTTTAACGGATGAGAACAGCCTGCCAAACTGCTCCTTGAACCACTCTCCAATCACTTGCCCGTTGATGGCAAGTGCAAGCTTGGACTTGTCTTTCGGGTCTTTTACCACTTGGAAGCCTGCTTCCTCGGTCGTGAACTTCCGCCTGTGCTCTTCCGAATAGAGCTCGCCCTCGTAGAACAGCGGTTTGCCGCTGATGAGCGTGGCAGTCTGCCTTTCGTTGAAGCCGACTTTAAGGCAGAACTTCTCCATATACACCAGCTCTTGAAACAGCGGAAACCATTTCTTGGCTTTTTGATAATGGATTTTAGGAATGACACTTCCTCTTGGTGTGCCGCTTCCTTGTCCGCCATTTCCCTGCGGTACTTGGCTTGCAGTTCCACCAATTGGCGGCTGTGTTCCTCCTGCTGCCGCTCCATCTGCTTTTGCAATAATTCGATACTCTCGTCACGGGCGGCAACCTCGCCTTGCAAGGTTCGGTTGTCGGCTTCCAACTCTTTCAGTCTGCCGCTACCCAAAAGAGAACCTACTTTTGCCACGAGTGCCGCTTTCGCCTCGGTCTTGGCGGCTTCCAGCTTCTCCGACTTGATTTCTTTTTTGACTTCGTCAAGTTCCTGCTTTGCCTGTTGGCATTCGGTCTGCAACTGCTGCACGTTGGCTTCAAGCTCTCCCGTCTGCCGTTTCAGGTCACGGTAGTATTGGGCGGTGGTTGTGTGCCGTGCTTCCGAACCTCGTATGCCACGCTGCAATCCGTACTTCGCCATCGCTGCGGCATAGCTGTCATGATAGGCAACAAGCCTTTCACGGCTCATGAGGTCGTCAGCACACAAACGCACGGCGTTGGCTTTCTTGCGGTAGGTGCGTTTGCCCTCCGCCTGCTTCTTCCTCGCTTTCCTGCGCTCTCCCGTTACTATCGGCACAACCGTTGCATGAATATGCGGCGTGTGCTCGTCCATGTGCAGCACTGCCGATACGGTGTTCTCCTTTCCGAACGTGCGGTGCAGCCATTGCAGGTTGTCGGCGCACCACTCGTCCAGCCTTCCCTCGTCCTGCACTCTCACCATGTCCTCGTGCGTGCCTGAAAGCACGATGCGGATTGCCCTCACTTGGTCGGGAGTAATTTTTCGCCTGATGCCTGCCGTGTGGATGCGGTGGCTTATCGCTTCGGTGCGGTCTGCCACACCGTCGGGGAATTGCACCAGCTCACGGTTGAGGTGGGTGCGTGAAGGGTTTGCGTTCTTGGGCGTGGTCTTGCGTTCTATGTGGTCGGATGCGCCCGTGTCAGCCGAGCCTTTCGCTTTGTTGATTTGGATGCTGATATATCCCATGTTCGTTTCTTGTTTTTTGGGTTCTACAAATTGTTTGTCGGTATCCGTCCGCCTGCGGTCGTGCCGCACGGGGCAAACGGGGGTGTCCAGAGGGGTGCAACCCCGTTGGCTCATTGGGGTGTTTTTAGCATTAGCGTCAGCGGTGCGTGAAGAAAACGCCCTAATGAGCTATGGCTTTTTGTTTCCCAAAAGCCTGCGGCGGCGTCGGCGATGATGTCGGCGGATGTTGGTCGCCCTTTTCTTTTTGCCAGCCTTGTATGATATTCTGTGCCGTTGTGCCGGCATGATTGCCTGTCGGCACAACAGCATACAGACAGGGATGGTGTTGCCGTTTCCCCTGCGGACTTGATAAGGGCTGAAATTCCGATGATTTGATGATTGGATAGTCTAATATACAGACAGCTAATGCAATAACCTTTCATCATCGTTTCATCAAACCGCTCGCCAAAAGAAAAGTGATGTGTGGGGCTGCGTCCGCTTTCTCTTTTCATCAGCCAAATACTTTTGTTGAGCGTTTGATGAGTATGTAAGTTACTGTTATTCTTTATGTTTATATATGCTTTCATCATTTCATCAAAATATCAGAGTGTTTCCAACTGTTCCTTACTTACCGTATAGTAGCGTCCAATCCTCCTTACGGGTGAGTAACGGCACTCGCGGTTGTAGTCGTATTGGTAGGTCGTGTAGGAAAGCGAGTTGGATGCAGGAGCCAGCTTCCAGCATTCCTGCACCACTTTCCGGACCTGCGACTTCTCCACCTTGACTTGCGAGCAGACGAGCAACGGGATAATGTCATTGAGACAAAAAGAAACAGAACTGATGCCCACGCTTGCCATGATGTCAAGCAGCAGTTCCGCCATTTCTATCTCCAAACGGTTGCGGTTGCTTCGGACAATCTTCCGTAAGGCATCCGTTTCCAGCCGCTTCGGTGCAAACCACATGCGGCTTTCCTTTTCGGTGGACAACTTACGGTTGGTTAAGAAATGCAGGAAAGCGGAGATTTCGGCTTTCAGCTTTTGCAGGAAGTCGGTGTCGTCGCTGTGCAGCGGCACAATCTTCCGCACCCAATAGCGTGTCTCCCCTGCGTCAATGATGACGGGCAGGTGCTCGTTGTTGGAGCAAAGCACGAACTTGGCGAAGAAGCCTATCTCGTCACGGTCTTTCCCTTTCGCCTCCACCTTGTAGGAAAGCGTGGTGCTGAGGTTCTTCAACCGTTCGCTGTCCGCAATCCGCTTTGGAACGCTTTTCAGCCCTCTGCCCAACTTCCGTGATATTCTCCTAACTGCCTGAATTCCAATTTCTATTGCGTTAATTTACTGGTTTTCTTCGATTATTCCAGCGATATTGTGTATCTTTGCAGAAAATAAGCTGCACCTTGGCATAATCGCTCAAACAAGTTTGGCGTTTCTGCGCTCGATTTGCATTATCTTTGCCCAAAGAAGCTCATTACTGCAAAAACGACGCTTTTTATTGCACATATTCTCCCAAACAAATTGAACTTCTGCAACTAAAATGCGTTTTATTAATGGTCTTCAAAACACGCAATTCTCATGCGCCGAAAAGAAATCATTCATATGAACAGGCAACATATCGTTATCATAGGCGGTGGATTCGCAGGATTAAACTTGGCTAAAAAACTCGACAAACAAAAATTCAACGTTACAATTGTCGACAAGCACAACTACCATAGTTTCCCGCCGCTCTTCTATCAAATCGCTTCTTCCGGCTTAGAGCCGGGGAGCATTTCATTCCCATTTCGCCGAGAAATGCGACGAATGAAAAATGCCAATTACCATTATGGAGAGGTTGTCTCCATAAATCCGGAAAAAGCTACAATCACCACCCAATTTGAAGAAATTCCATACGATCGGTTGGTCATTGCCACCGGCACAACCAACAACTTCTTCAATCATCCGGAGTTAAAAGAAAAGGTACACACTCTGAAATCCACTGCCGAAGCCATTCGTTTGAGAAACGAAATACTCGATCGGTTAGAGCGTGCATGCATCACCACCGACATTCGCCGACGCAAGCAGCTGCTCAGTTTTGTCGTAGTCGGAGGTGGGCCATCGGGCGTAGAAGTGGCAGGTGCGCTTGGCGAGATGAAGCGCTATATCCTTAAACGGGAATATCCGGAAATCGACAAAGAAGACATCCGCGTTATTCTCGTAGAAGGCACCGACCGCCTGCTCCGCACTATGAGCGAACGCGCTTCTGCCGATGCGTTAACCTATCTCGGACATTTGATGATTGAAACTCGACTGAATTGCATGATGGAGTCGTACGACGATAATATCGTACGCTTGTCGAATGGAGAAGAAATCTATTGCGAAACTTTGATTTGGACAGCCGGCATCACCGGAAGCGTCATAAAGGGGTTGTCGCCCGATTGCATTACAAAGGGCAATCGTTACGTCATCGACGGGCATTGCAAAATCAAGGGCTACGACAATATCTATGCGCTCGGCGACATCGCCTATCTCGCCGACGAAGCCTACCCGAAAGGGCATCCGCAAGTGGCACAAGTGGCCATCCAGCAAGCGAAACATCTTGCCAACATCCTCAATGGGAAAATCACAACGCCATTTGCGTATGTCGACAAAGGCTCAATGGCGACTATCGGGCGGAACAGAGCCGTATGCGACTTAAAATTCGCCTACTTTTATGGGCGACCGGCATGGCTGACTTGGATGTTCATACATTTAATTTCCATATTAGGAATGCGCAACAAAGTCAATGTATTGATCAATTGGATATGGGCATACATATTCTACACGACATCCCTGCGGTTGTTGATACGCCCCGTCAAATACCCGATTAGAAAACACTGGACCGACGAATAAAAAAAGAATTGACATGCATAATTTATCTTTATTTATAATTGCCACCTGCATTTGTTTGGCAAGCCCGATATGCAAAGCTGCCGAACACGGACCTGCTCATACCGTATTCGCTGAAGCTTCGGCGCGAAAAGACAAAAAAAAGGAAAAAACAGTTGTTGAAGAAAAGAACACAATCGAACAATTAAAACGATTGCCCGGCGAATGGATTATCCTGTCGGCCATGGACAAACCTGTCGATATGCGAACAAATCTTCCTTTTATATACTTCAATGCTCCTGACGGGAGAATCTATGGCAATTTGGGGTGCAACATCGTCAATGGCTGCTATGAAGCGACAGCCGACGGCAAACTGACTTTCTCCGATGTGCTTTCCACCATGCAATACTGCGACTACATTCGCGACGAAAGCAACATCCTCGAAGGATTGAATACTGCGGCATCTTTCAATATCTACACGAAAGACAATCTCCACTATATTGACATCTTCGACACGCAAGGGAATGTCATCATCCAAGGGAAACGGCACAATGCCAATTTCCTTTCCGGGACATGGAAAGTCGTAAAAATCGAAGAAAACGACATTGCCGGCTCCGATATCGAATTGGTGTTCGACATCCCTGAATTGAAATTGCACGGCAAAGCCGGTTGCAACATTATAAATGGCGCTATCGGAATCGACAGAAACAAAGATTGGTTTATCCAGTTCCAAAGCATAATTTCGACTCGAATGCTGTGCGACGAGCAAACAATGGCTATCGAACGCGACTTGCTCATCGCTTTGGAAGAAGTCGAAACAATTAGCCGAAAAGATCGCGACAATGCCACATTGTTAGACAAAAACGGGAATGCGGTATTGGTTTTGCAACGAATTGACCCAAAAGAGAACTAACCAGCAAAAATGGATTTCCAACTCCATTCCACATATCAGCCAACCGGCGACCAACCGCAAGCCATTCAGCAGCTATATGCCGGCCTGCAAAACGAAATTCCCTACCAAACGCTTTTAGGCGTAACCGGTTCGGGAAAGACATTCACCATGGCCAATGTCATAGAAAAAGCGAATCGTCCCACACTTGTTTTGTCGCACAATAAGACATTGGCTGCTCAATTATATTCTGAATTCAAAGCATTTTTCCCTGAAAATGCCGTACATTACTTCGTGTCATACTACGACTACTATCAACCGGAAGCATATATTCCGGCATCCGACAAATACATCGAAAAAGACCTAATGATCAACGATGAAATCGACCGCCTCCGTCTTGCCGCCACCACGGCATTGCTATCGGGACGGCGCGACGTGATCATCGTATCCTCCGTTTCATGCCTTTATGGCATTGGCAATCCGGAAGATTTCGACAAAAATGTCGTCGAAATAAAGGTCGGCCAGAAAATAGCCCGCAATGTCTTGCTTCGCCAATTGGTCGACTCCCTATATTCTCGCAACGAGACTGAATTGGGGCGCGGTCAATTTCGCGTCAGAGGCGACACGATCGACCTCTACATCGCCTATGAAGAAATTATCATCCGAATCATTTTTTGGGGAGACGAAATCGAATCCATATCTTCCCTCAATCCTTCAACCATGGAGACGGAAGACAATCTCCAAGGCTATAAAATCTTTCCGGCAAATATATTTGTCACTACGAAAGAACGCACGGCATCGGCTATCGGGCAAATCGAAATCGATTTGGGACGGCAAGTGGAAATGTTTCGCAATGAAGGGCGCGACATTGAAGCAAACCGATTATATGAACGCGTGACTTACGATGTGGAAATGATTCGCGAAGTGGGCTATTGTTCGGGCATTGAAAACTATTCCCGCTACTTCGACGGACGCAAACCCGGGGTTCGTCCTTTCTGCTTGCTCGATTATTTTCCGAAAGATTTTCTGACAATCATCGACGAGAGCCATGTGACTATTCCCCAAATTCGCGCCATGTATGGCGGCGACATCTCCAGAAAAATGAATTTGGTAGAATATGGATTCCGGCTTCCGGCTGCTATCGACAATCGTCCGCTCAAATTTGAAGAATTCGAGGCTGCCACCGGACAAACAATCTACGTGAGCGCGACACCGGCCGATTATGAATTGGCCAAATCGGAAGGAATAGTCGTAGAACAATTGATTCGCCCCACGGGCTTGCTCGATCCTAAAATTTTAGTTCGCCCCTCAAAAGGACAAATCGACGACCTGCTGGAAGAAATCAATTTGCGAATTGAGAAGCACGAACGAGTTCTTGTCACAACCTTGACTAAACGCATGGCTGAAGAACTCACGACATACTTGACAAAAATCGGCATTAATTGCGCATACATCCACTCCGATGTCGACACCATGGAGCGAATCGAAATTATCGACAACCTCAGAGCCGGCAACATCGACGTGCTTATCGGCGTAAACCTGCTTCGCGAAGGATTGGACTTGCCGGAAGTGTCGCTGGTGGCAATCATAGATGCCGACAAAGAAGGATTTCTCCGTTCGCATCGTTCGCTGACGCAAACAGTGGGTCGTGCAGCAAGAAACTTGAATGGCACCGTCATCATGTATGCCGACAAAATAACAGACTCGATGCGTGCCACAATCGACGAAACCGAGCGGCGCAGAAGCATCCAATTAAAATACAACGCCGATCACGGCATTACGCCTCAAGCCATCGTCAAAGCCCGCTTGCCAATCGTCGGGCATAATCGAAAACCGGACATGCCCGCAGAAAATGCTGTTTCAAGCAAAGCACGCACACACATCGGCATTGCTTCCGCTCCACAACAACCGATTGCCGCCGATCCGATTGTCGCCTACATGACAAAAGACGAATTGAAAAAAGCAGTGGAAAAGGTACGCGAAGACATGATCGCAGCGGCAAAAAACATGGATTTCCTATCAGCGGCGCAGTTGCGCGATGAAATGCTGAAAATGGAAGACAAGCTAAACGCAATGAAATAATATGGAAAATCCACATACATCATACAAACAAGCTTGGCTTCCGACCTCGAAAGAAGAAATAAAACGATTGGGATGGGATCATATTGATGTGATTTTGTTTTCCGGAGACGCATATATCGACCATCCGTCCATGGGCTGTGCCGTAATTGGAAGAGTTTTAGAAGCACATGGATACAACGTTGCAATCATCCCGCAGCCAAATTGGCAAGACGATTTGCGAGATTTTAGAAAATTAGGCGCTCCCCGATTGTTTTTCGGCGTGTCGGCAGGTGCAATGGACTCAATGGTCAACCACTACACAGCCGCTCGACGCCGCCGGAGCGACGATGCCTATACGCCAAACGGACGACACGGGGCAAGACCCGACTATCCCACCATCGTATACTCGCGCATTTTAAAACAATTATATCCCGACATACCCATTATTGCAGGAGGCATTGAAGCTTCCCTGCGCAGATTGTCGCACTATGATTATTGGAGCGACTCTCTTAAACCTTCCATTTTGCTCGACAGTGCCGCCGACATGATCGTATATGGAATGGGCGAACGTCCCATATTGGAAATTTGCGACCGCCTTTCTTCCGGAGAAACGTTTGAAAACATCGACGACATAAAGCAAACTGCCATATTGAAAGATGCCGGCGAGATGCCGAAAATAAACGACGAAGCCGAACTCGTCTTGCACTCTTTCGAAGAGTGCTTGCGCAACAAACGAAGCCAAGCCGAAAATTTCAAGCTCATCGAAATAGAGTCCAACAAATGGCATGGGCGCGTCATCTGGCAACAGCATGGACAGAAAGCCGTCAAAGTCAATCCGATGTTCCCGCCAATGACTGAAAAAGAAATAGACGCGTCTTTCGATTTGCCGTACACCCGATTGCCGCATCCTCGCTATAAAGGGAAACGAATTCCTGCCTACGAAATGATTCGCCATTCTGTCAACATGCACCGCGGATGTTTCGGCGGATGCGCTTTTTGCACAATATCGGCCCATCAAGGGAAATTCATATCTTCACGCAGCAAGGAATCAATTCTGAAAGAAGTAGAACAAATCACACGAATGGCCGATTTCAAAGGCTACATCTCCGACTTGGGTGGACCGTCGGCCAATATGTATAAAATGCATGGCGACGATCTCGACCTTTGCAAAAAATGCGTCAGGCCATCCTGCCTGCACCCCAAGCCGTGCAAAAATCTAAAAAACGACCACCGCCCGCTCA
>UQKE01000064.1 GCA_900541555.1 uncultured Porphyromonadaceae bacterium
GGAAGAACAATTTCAAACAAGTTTGATTGTTCTTCACTCGGCTTTCACTATCTTTCAATAAGAAAGGAGGCGCCTCGGAATAACAATTTCAAGCAAGCTTGATTGTTCTTCACTCGGCTTTCACTATCTTTGCATATTAAAAATTTACTCATGGACAACAAAAAAATACGTGTCGGCATCACCCATGGCGACACCAACGGAATAGGATACGAAATAATCATCAAAACATTGGGCGATTCCGGCATTGCCGAGCTTTGCACGCCAATCGTCTACGGCTCGTCGAAAGCCTTGTCGTACCACCGCAAAGCGCTCGACATCCCGGGGGTGAACTTCAACATGATTGCCCGCGCCGAAGAAGCCATCGACGGCGCAAACAACCTCGTGGAAGTGCTCGACGGAGAAACGAAAATCGAACTTGGCACGGCGTCGGACGTTGCCGGCAAAGCTGCCTTTGCTTCCTTGAAACGCGCAACCGAAGATTTGCGCAACGGCATCATCGACGTGCTTGTCACCGCTCCCATCAACAAATATTCAATACAAAGCGACGAATTCCAATTCCATGGACACACGGAATACCTCGAAAAGAAAATCGGAGAGGGCAACAAGGCACTGATGATTCTTTGCAACGACGATTTGCGAATAGCACTCGTCACGACACATCTGCCAATAAAGGACGTGCCGGCGGCAATCACCAAAGATGCCATTCTTGAAAAAATCAGCATCTTCAACGAATCGCTGACCAAAGATTTCGACATCCTCAAACCGCGCATCGCCGTGCTTGCGCTCAATCCCCATGCCGGCGACAACGGGCTGATCGGTACGGAAGAACGCGACATCATCTCTCCCGCCATAGAAGAAGCCTATGCCAACAAAATCCTCGCGTTCGGCCCTTACGCAGCCGACGGATTTTTTGGAGCCGAGCAATACAAGTACTTCGATGGCGTGCTCGCCATGTACCACGACCAAGGCTTGGCACCATTCAAGGCCATTGCCATGGGCAACGGCGTGAACTTCACCGCCGGACTGCCCTACGTGCGCACATCGCCCGACCACGGCACAGGATTCGACATCGTAGGGAAAAACCTTGCCGACCCGTCTTCGTTCCGCACGGCAATCTACAAAGCCATCGACATTTTCCGCAATCGCGCAGCTTACCAAAAAATGCATGCCAATCCTTTGCGCAAACAATATGTCGACAAGAGCGGCGACAAAGAAGTGCTCGACTTGACGAAAGACGACGGAGACGACACGGAAATACTCAACAATTAACACATCCGAACATGAATTATGCCATCATAGCCGCAGGCGAAGGCTCCCGCCTTGCCAAAGAGGGAATTGCCAAGCCCAAACCATTGGTCGATCTCAACGGCGAACCAATGATCGGGCGGCTCATCAACCTGTTTCTCCGCTGCAACGCCGAGAGCATCAGCATCATCGTCAACGAGGAAATGACGGAAGTGCGCAGCTATCTCGAAAGCCTCACATTGCCGGTGCCGTTCAACCTCGTCGTGAAGTCTACGCCGAGTTCGCTGCACAGCTTCTACGAATTGTCGCGCGTCATGCCTGCCGGCAAATTCTGCCTCACAACTGTCGACACCATCTTTCGGGAAAACGACTTCCGCGCTTACATCAAAGCTGCCGAAGCAGCAACCGATTGCGACGGCATGATGGCCGTCACCGACTACATCGACGACGAGAAACCGCTTTACGTGGACACCGACGCCAAAATGAACATCACGGCATTTCGCGATGCCCGATACGACGGCGCCCGATACATCTCCGGCGGCATTTACGCATTGGGCGGACGGGCCGTCGGCGTGCTCGAAGAATGCATGGAAAAAGGCATCTCCCGAATGCGAAACTTCCAACGCGCATTGGTCGATGCCGGACTTCGACTGAAAGCATATCCCATGGGGAAAATCCTTGATGTCGACCACGCAGAAGACATCCGGAAAGCAGAAGAATTCATAAACGGAACCGATTAAACCAGAAACCGACATGTCTGAAATCATAATTGCCGGAATCATGAGAGCCGGCGCCTATTCGCCAAACCACATCGGAAACGATGCCGCCATATTCAATGCGACTGCCGACCAGTTGCGCAAACGCGGCTGTGCAGTAAACATTTACAGCGAAGACCAATTCAACAAAGTGCTTGTAAAGGAACGCATCATCCTCAACATGTGCCGCGAGCAAGCGTCCATCAAACGATTGCAACAACTGGAAGACGACGGCTGCATCGTCGTCAATTCCGGCTACGGCATTGAAAACTGCACGCGCGAACGCATGACCCGCATCCTGCTCGGCAACAATATCCCATACCCCGACAGTGTCATCGTCAACACCGACGAAGCTGTCGTCGACCGCCTGAAACAAGCGGGCATCAACAATTGCTGGATCAAACGCGGCGACTTCCACGCCATGCACAAAGAAGACGTGAGCTATGTGCGCCATGCAGAGGAAGCGCAAGAAGTGTTGCAAGAATACTTCTACCGAGGCATCCGGCGAGCCGTCATCAACCGCCATTTAGTAGGCGATCTCATCAAATTCTACGGCATGCGCGGATCGACGTTCTTCTATTGGTTCTACCCCTTCGACGACGGCCACAGCAAATACGGGCTGGAAGCCATCAACGGCAAATCGAAAGGGTTGGATTTCGACATCGAGCAACTCGAAAAAATCTGCGCCGACGCGGCCGAAGCCCTCGGCGTTGACATCTACGGCGGCGACTGCATCATTTCTCCCACAGGCGAAATACGCATCATCGACTTCAACGACTGGCCCAGTTTCGCGCCTTGCCGCAACGAAGCCGCCCCCTTCATCGCCAAATGCGTGCTTAAACTCATCAAAAACAAATTAAAACAATAACCGATGGAAATCAACAACAAAAAAGTCTCTTACAAAGACACGTTGAAGTCGATGGACACCGAAGAAACAATCGACTTGTGCTTCTATCGCCCCATCGGTTACATGTGGGCTGTGCTCTGCGCCAAAGCAGGCATCAAGCCAAACGCCATCACCATCGCGTCCATATTCATCGGAATCGCGGCAGGCGTGCTTTTCTATTTCGACGAGCTGTGGATCAACGTCGTCGGAATGCTTATGCTCGTGTGGGCAAACTCTTTCGATTCCGCCGACGGGCAATTGGCCAGAATGACGGGGCAATATTCCCGCCTCGGCAGGATCCTCGACGGATTGAGCGGCGACTTTTGGTTTGTAACCATCTATTTTGCCATTTGCTTCCGCGTCAACGCCACAAGCGAATTTTTCGGCGACTACCCGTGGCTCATCTGGGTCATCGCCATCGCTGCCGGCGCTTGCCATGCCAAGCAAGCCGCTGCCGCCGACTACTACCGCCAATTCCATTTATATTTCCTCAAAGGCAAAGAAGGCAGCGAACTCGACAGCGTCGAGCAAATCGACAAAGCCTATGCCGAAATGAAATGGAAAGGCAATTTCTGGAAAAAGACAGTCACATTCTTCTATCGCAACTACACGGCCAACCAAGAAGTGCTCACGCCGAACATGCAAAAACTTCGCCGCGAGCTGAAAAAACGATTTGGCGAAGAGGAAATTCCCCAATCGTTTCGCGACGCATTCCGCGCCGGCAGCAAACCGCTGATGAAATACACCAATTGGCTGTCGTTCAACCTGCGCTGCATCGCGCTTTTCTGCGCCCTGTTCGCACGAATGCCGTGGCTTTATTTCGCCTTCGAACTGATCGTGCTGAACGCCATGTTGGTCTACATGATGTGGCGACACGAAAAAATGTGCCGCGCCTTCACAATCGAATTGCAAAATGGAAAATACTGACAAAATCAAAGGCGTCATTTTCGACTATGGCGGCACAATCGACAGCCGCGGAGTGCATTGGAGCGAAATCATCTGGGATGGCTATCGCGACGCTTCCATTCCTGTCGGCAAAGAGCAATTCCGGGAATGCTACGTATATGCCGAACGGGAATTGGCTCGCACGCGCCACATTTTGCCGCAACACAATTTCTTCGACTTGTTGCTCATCAAAATGCGCATCGAATTAAACTACTTGCGCGACAACAACTTCATCCCTGACGAATTTCCCATCGAAGAAAACGCCCGCAAAATTGCCGATTATTGCTACCGCCAAGCAAAAAACGCCATAGAAGAAGCCCGCCCTACGCTCGAATTTGTAGGCCGACGCGTGCCAATGGTGCTCGTAAGCAATTTCTACGGAAACATTGAAACCGTTTTGGCCGACTTCGACCTGCTGAAATATTTCCCAAAAATCATAGAAAGCGCCGTCGTCGGCATCCGGAAGCCCGACCCACGCATCTTCCGGCTGGGAGTAGACGCGCTCGGGTTGCCACCGAAAGAAATTTTAGTTGTCGGCGACAGCCTGAAAAAAGACATCCTTCCGGCCGAATCCATCGGTTGCCGCACGGCATGGCTGAAAGGGAAAGGATGGACAGCGGAAGAAGATGCCGCCACGCATCCTTCCATGATTCGCAAACTGAACGAAATCGAAAATTACTTCGTTTAGATTTATTTACATATAACAGTCATTTAGGGTCGTAATTTATAATTAATTAACTATCACCACACCTTTTTACCAATATTTGTCCATTACAGGACAGTTATTTATTTAAATTAAATTTCGTTTTCGCGAAATACGACGTACTTTTACGCCGAATTTCTCATTACGGAAATAAATATTTAATCACGAAATACATTTCAAGAAAAATGGAAAACTGCAAAGTAAAAAAAGCCGAAGGCAAATTGGGAGTCCTTGTCGTAGGGCTCGGTGCCGTTTCTACAACATTCATGACCGGCGTATTAATGGTTCGCAAAGGCTTGGCGAAACCGGTCGGCTCGATGACACAGTATGACAAAATCCGTGTAGGCCGCGGAAAAGACAAAAAATACCTGCACTACAACGAAATCGTCCCGATGGCAGATTTGAACGATATCGTATTCGGCGCTTGGGACGTTTATCCCGCCAACGCTTACGAATCGGCCATCAACGCCGAAGTGTTGAAAGAAAAGGACATTGAGCCGGTGAAAGACGAATTGGTGAAAATCGTCCCGATGAAAGCCGCTTTCGACCGCAACTATGCGAAACGCCTCGATGGCGACAACGTCAAAAAATGCGCAAACCGCTGGGACATGATGGAACAAATCCGCGAAGACATCCGCAACTTCAAGAAAGCTAACAATTGCAGCCGTTTGGTAGTTCTGTGGGCAGCTTCGACAGAAATCTACGTTCCCGTCGATGAAAAGACCCACGGCTCGCTTGCCGCTCTCGAAGCTGCAATGAAAGCCGACGACAAAGAACACATCGCTCCGTCGATGTGCTACGCATACGCAGCCCTCTCCGAAGGAGCACCTTTCATCATGGGCGCACCGAACACCACTGTCGACATTCCCGCCATGTGGGAATTGGCAGAAAAGACAAAAATGCCAATCGCAGGAAAAGACTTCAAGACGGGACAAACTTTGGTTAAATCCGGTTTTGCTCCGATCATTGGCACTCGCTGCTTGGGATTGTCCGGATGGTTCTCAACAAACATTTTGGGCAACCGCGACGGACTTGTGCTCGACGAGCCGGCCAACTTCCACACGAAAGAAGTTAGCAAACTCTCCACGTTGGAGTCGATCCTCGTTCCGGAAAACCAACCTGACCTCTACAAGGATTACTACCACAAAGTGCGTATCAACTACTATCCTCCGCGCAACGACAACAAAGAAGGTTGGGACAACATCGACATCTTCGGCTGGATGGGCTATCCGATGCAAATTAAAATCAACTTCCTTTGTCGCGATTCCATCCTTGCAGCTCCGCTCTGCCTCGACCTCGTGTTGCTCAGCGACTTGGCTGCACGCGCAGGTCGCTATGGCACACAACGCTTCTTGAGCTTCTTCCTCAAAAGCCCGATGCACGACTATACGCAAGGAGAAGTGCCCGTCAACCACCTCTTCCAACAATATGTCATGCTCAAAAACGCATTGCGCGAAATGGGCGGCTACGAAGCAGACGAAGAAATCGATTAATTTCAACAAGAATCTGAGCATATCGACGAGCGGAAGCCTTCTCAGGACTCCGCTCGTCTCTTTTTACCCAAATTGACATTACAACAACTGCAAATCAGCCATTAGAAACTTAAAGCGCACAGCAGCAATTTAGCGAAAATAAAAATACAGAACACGTTGACTTGCGGCTAACGTGCCTGCCGAAAGCTGAAATGTAGCGGCTCTTAGAATCACAACTTTTCTACTTAGACATTTAGACATTATAACTTTGCAGCTGACATGTAGCAATGTCCTCCCCTGCCGCGCGATAGCGCGGATAGGGGAGGTGCCGTAGGCGGAGGGGTTCTGTAATGGTTTAGAGTTGAGGATTGAGTTGCACATAACTGTGCGTTTTCCGGTCTCTCAACTCTCACCTGAGCAAAGCCACGAAGCGGCTTTGAGAATAAAACTCCTTGATTCAATAACCTTATCCCCATCTTTTTAAATATACGCCTTTCTTTCAAACAGCAAAAAAACAAAAGGATTACACATCGTGCATGCTTTCCTTTTCGGATAAAAAAAGAGACATTTCCACAATAAAAATCAATCAAATTCATTTTTATTGTGCCTTCCGTCGTATCTTTACACAGAAAGTAGGACAACTTTTAATAATCTAAAACTACCATTGATATGAAACTAAAATCTTATTTAAACAAAACGCTTATCGCTCTCAGCGCAGCCATTATGGCGAGTGCGACAGTTTGGGCAGAAGCACCGCGCACCGCAATCGTCAACCCCGGTGCAGATGCTACCACATCGGTCCGCATCAATTGGCACAGCGACCTCAACGGTCCCGACACCTACTGCTATTTTACGACTGCCGACGACACCGACTGGTCTGATGCGCAGCGCATCGATCCGACACGCGAGGAATGCACCGTCTACGACAACATGTATTCCAAAACACCCACCGGACAAGATTTCTACGAAAGCGCTCGTTTCACCCGCAATGTAGCCTCGCTCGAGAAATTGCAACCCGGCACTCGCTACATGTACCGCCTCGGCGAAAAATCCGACGGAGAAATCCGCTACTTCTCCACACTCCCCGACAACGGAACGTGGACAGCCGCCATCATCTCCGACTTTCATTCCTACACCCCGCTTCCAAGCCGCAAGCAAGCTGCCATGAAAATGCTCGACAAGCTGAAAGAAGTCAATGGCGGCGACTTCGACATGATTCTTCATGTGGGCGACATCACCGCTTGGGGCGGCAGCTATTCTTTTTGGAAAGATCTCTACAATGAATCTTATTTCCGCAACTACATGTGGGCCGGCGTGAATGGAAATCACGACGACATGGATCGCACTAGCACATTCAACGGCAACCATTTCTTCAAGAACGCCAATGCCAACCCGCTAAACGGCTACGAAGGACAGGAAGGCGTGTGCTACTACACCCAACTCGGCGACTTGCTCCTCATTTGCCTCAACAGTGAGGCTATGCGTTCTCCGGAAGGCCTAACAGCCGCTCAAAATTGGGTTAAAGAAGTGATAGCCAACAATGCTTCGAAATATACAGCCGTAATGGAACACTACCAATGGTTCTATGGCGACCAAGGCTCAACATCGCAGTTCTCGCGTTGGAATGAACTGTTTGACAAATACGAAGTCAACTTCGCGCTTGGCGGCAACAACCACATTTACGTTTCCACCCACCCTATTAAGGACGGACAAGTGGTCGAACCCGGCAAAGGAACAGTTTATATCCAAACTCCGTCGTCCGACAACGAGCGAGGTCGAAACGTCAGATCAAAAGAACTTACAGACAATGCGGAATTCATCAAGGAGCGATGGACAGAAGGAGCTGCGACCGTAGGCGCCATGTTGATGAAAGTCACCCCTGACAATATTGAAATTTCGCTCTACAATCGCAACGGCGAGCTAATCGATAGCAATGTCATTATGCCGCGCATCCCCGACTAAAATGCCCTCCAAAGTGGGATCCGTTCAGCCTTGACATTTTAGATGCCGTAAGCCCGCAACGCCCGCTCGACATCACACTCACACGCCGCATGGATCGCACTACGGCAGAATAAGACAGGCTGCATCTCGGCATAATCGCTCAAACAAGTTTGGCGCTTCTGCGCTCGATTTGGCATCTTTGGATAAGACAGGCTGCATCTCGGCATAATCGCTCAAACAAGTTTGGCGCTTCTGCGCTCGATTTGGCATCTTTGGATAAGACAGGCTGCATCTCGGCATAATCGCTCAAACAAGTTTGGCGCTTCTGCGCTCGATTTGGCATCTTTGGATAAGACAGGCTGCATCTCGGCATAATCGCTCAAACAAGTTTGGCGCTTCTGCGC
>UQKE01000065.1 GCA_900541555.1 uncultured Porphyromonadaceae bacterium
CTTATGGAGGCTTGTTTCCACAAAGTTAGCGATTTCGCATGAAAAATCAAAATTTCTTAGCGTCATGGTTGCAAAACGGGAAAAAGGCAATGAAAAAAGCCGCTTTCGTTGAAAAAGCGGCGATAGTGCGAGGGATGTAAATTGGGAAAATACAGAATCCCTATGTGGTTAGGGCTTTGGCGTCGCGTTGCAGCAGGAATGATTCGAACGATTCGAAAATGTCGCTCAATGCGACTGTCGAGTTCGCTATCTGGCTTTCGTAGAGCGCAACGCCGGTTGCCGCTCCGGCGCTTTGGCCTTGCAATGCGCCGGAAACGCCCGATATTTGCTCGAACAGGCGCATTTGCAGGTTCACCATTTCGTAGGCGCCGATATCGGTTGCGTTGGTCGAAATTTGCTGCGGCCGGTCGGTGCCTCCACGCGGATGGTATGGCACGATTGCGCTTGGTTTTGCCCATGCGTAGCGCAGGTCGTCCCATGTGTAGCCGTCGGGCAGCATGGTGTCGGGGTAGAGCAATACGCCTTTCGCGCTTGCGCCCATGATGTGGTCGACGAGCGTGATCAGCCGGTTGACGTACTTTTGCTGGTCGATCACGTCTTCCATCAGCGAATGGACTTCGCCGTCGGTCAGCGGATAGAGTTTGAACGCATAGGGGTGGGACCGGTGGGCATACGGCGAATCGTAGGCGCTGACGATGCTTCCGTCGGGGGCAATCCAATAGCAACGCCACGCGTCGCGTATGCACCAGCGCCGTTCGATGTCGGCATCGGCATCGGAGGCGGGAAACGGCTGAAAATACCATTCGCCCGTGCGGCGATTGTGGCAATCGAAGCCTTCGCGGCTTTCTTTTTTCCATAGCTCCACGATTCTCACTCTGCCTTCGCGCCGAGAGGTCGTGAAGTCGTCGACGTTGTCGGCGTTTTCGTAGATATGGCAGATGTGCATTGCTTTTTCCCGATTGCCGTCGGCGAGGCGTTTGACAATTTCGGCAAGCGTCGTTTCGTGAATTTCCCCGATGAGGTCGCAGTCGAGGCCGCGCGGGTCGGAAAACGGATTGACGAGCATCATGGCGGGGCTGATGTTGCGGATGGCAACCGCGGGATGGTCTGCCGATTTTTCGATTTTCTGGAAGCTGCAACCGGATATGAGAAACTCCTCCATGGCGCGGCTGTCGAGCTCGTCGAGGCAATTGCCCGTCCTTATTTCAGCCATGTGCGGTTGCGACGACCGTCCGGCCGCTTGTTGGCGGAATCGCCCGACCACGCTTTTGACGAGTTGGCGTATCAAGTTGTTTGTAAGGGGTTCTTTTCCGGTTTCTTTCAAGTAGTCGTATTCCCTAACGCGATTCCCGTTTTCGTCGAGCATGTAGTCGCTCCATTGGTCGCCATAGGTGAACTTCTTGTTTCTTTCCCGTTTTTCCCGCGTGTCGCGCATGGCATTCCATGCGTGTCGTGCTTGTTTCATCAGCAAAGCGGATTGCTTGTAGGTTTCTTCTGTGCGATTCATGGCTTTTTTTCGGGCAAAAATATGATTGCGACGGCGCAAGAAGCGTGGAAAAAGAGCAATCTTGATGCGATTTGTTTTTTTCTTGGAAAATGATGGACTCTTTTTCGTGGGAATTGTTATTTCGAATGAAAAATCATAGGAATATGAATAAAAGGCATAAAAAATGCTAACTGTAAAAAAACTTGTTTATATTTGCACTAACTTTATGCGCGGAAATACTTACATTCAAAATTATATAATTATGAATAAAAAACTTAGTTTGTATGTTTTGGCCGGCGCGGCTATTGTGCTGACCGGCTGTAATAAGAAGATGAGCCCGTTCGCTTCTGAGTATTTTTCGACCGATCCGACTCCGTTGGAAGTGGTAGGCGATGCAGTTCCCGCCACAATCACGGCGAACGTTCCTCAAAAATTCTTTAAAAAGAATGCTGAAGTTACGGTTACTCCGTATCTTTTGTTTGGCGACAGCCAAAAGGTGACTTCCAAATCCTACACTTTCCAAGGCGAGAAGGTGAAAGGCAACAACCCTGTTATCAGCTACGACAATGGCGGTACGGTTTCGATGCCTGCATCGTTTGCTTACACGCCGGAAATGTTGAAGAGCGATTTGTATCTTGATTTCAATGTGACGCAAGGCAAGAAAACGTATGTTCTTCCGGCCGTTAAGGTAGGCGAAGGCGTATTGGCAACGGCAACGCTTGCCGACGCAACGACTGTTACACCGTCGTCGGCTGCCGACAAATACCAACGCGTCATCAATGAAAAATACAACGCCGACCTCATGTTCTTGATCAATAAAGCAAACATTCGCGCATCCGAACTTGAAAGAGAAGGCGGCGTGGGCGACTTGAATGCAACGATTGCAGCTGCCGATTCTGCCGACAACAAGGAAATCGAAGGCGTGCATGTGTCTTCGTTCGCATCTCCTGATGGCGGTGTTGAATTCAACACGAAACTTTCTGAAAAACGTGAGCAAGCAACAGTCGACTATTTGAAAGAGACATATAAAAAAGAAAATGTTGAAAAATATGGCGAGCTTACTTCCGAATACACTCCGCAAGACTGGGAAGGCTTCCAAAGACTCGTTTCTGAAAGCAACATCCAAGACAAAGACCTTATCTTGAGCGTGCTCTCCATGTATAAAGATCCGGAAGAACGCGAACGCGAAATCCGCAACATTTCGTCGGTATTTGAACAATTGGCAGAAGAAATCCTTCCGCAACTTCGTTATTCCCGCATCACGGCTTCCATCAACACGATTGGCCGCAGCGACGACGAAATCAAAGCTCAATTCAAAGCTGATCCGACTCAATTGTCGATCGACGAATTGCTCTATTGCGCTACGCTTACCGACAATGTGGCAGAAAAAGAACAAATCTATGCTGCTGCCGCTAAACAATATCCGAACGACTATCGCGGATTCAACAACCTCGGTATGACGCAATACGTGCAAGGCAACTACGATGACGCAAAAGCTAACTTCGAAAAAGCTGCGAAACTCAACTCGAACAGCCCCGAAGCTAAGATGAACCTCGGCTTGCTCAAGATGAAAGACAAAGACTACGAAGGCGCTCGCCAAGCATTTGGCGGTGCAGCCGACGCAGAAGGTTTGAACGAAGCTATGGGCGTTTACTACCTGAAACAAGGCGATTATCAAACAGCAGAAAAAGCATTCGGCGACAGCAAAACAAACAATGCAGCTCTTGCTCAAATCCTCAACAAGAATTACAGCAAAGCTAAATCGACTTTGGAAGCTGTGAAAGCTCCGAACGCTACGACTTACTACATGCTTGCAGTTGTGGCAGCTCGCACAAACAACGAACAAGCTGTGTATGCAAACTTGCGCAAAGCTGCTTCTCTCGACTCTTCGATGAAGGAACGCGCAGCTGTCGACAAAGAATTTGCTAACTACAACGTGGCAAATCTCTAAGACGAATTTGCATCTAAGGAAAAACGGCGCACCCTTGCAGGTGTGCCGTTTTTTTGTGCCTGACGGCGTCGTCGCGGTTGTAACAATACTGTAACAAATGCGATTTTAACGTTTGGTTTATTGCATATTTTTCACACTCTTTCAGTATCTTTGCCGCCGAAAAGACAACGGAGAATGAAAAAAGACTTAAAGACGGCGACACTCTGCGTGCAGGGCGGCTGGAAGCCCGGTAATGGCGATCCTCGCGTGTTGCCTATCTTTCAAAGCACAACTTTTAAATACGACACGACCGAGCAAATGGCTCGATTGTTCGATTTGGAAGAGGCAGGATATTTTTATACGCGTTTGCAAAATCCGACCAACGACGCAGTTGCTTCCAAGATTGCGGCTTTGGAGGGAGGAATAGCGGCAATGCTCACGTCATCGGGGCAGGCCGCTAATTTTTTTGCCGTTTTCAATATTTGCGGAGCCGGCGACCATATTGTGTCGTCGTCGGCGATTTATGGCGGCACGTTCAACTTGTTTGCCGTCACGTTGAAGAAATTAGGGATAGATTGCACGTTTGTCGATCCCGATGCTTCGGAAGATGAAATTTCCGTAGCGTTCCGTTCGAATACGAAAGCCTTGTTTGGCGAGACGATAGCCAATCCGGGCATGAACGTGCTCGATATCGAGAAATTCGCACGTGTGGCCAAGGCGCATGGCGTGCCCTTGATCGTCGACAACACGTTTGCCACTCCGGTGAATTGCCGTCCTTTCGAGTGGGGAGCCGACATTGTGACGCATTCCACCACGAAATACATGGACGGCCATGCCGTGGCAGTCGGCGGCGCAGTGGTCGACAGCGGCAATTTCGATTGGGAAGCCCATGCCGACAAATACCCCGGATTGACAACGCCCGACGATTCATACCACGGGTTGACTTATACGAAGAAATTCGGCAAAATGGCCTATATCACGAAAGCGACGGCGCAGCTGATGCGCGATCTCGGCGCGATCCAATCGCCGATGAATGCTTTCCTGCTCAACCTCGGCCTTGAAACGTTGCATTTGCGCATGAAGCGTCATTGCGAGAATGCCCAAAAAGTTGCGGAATATTTGCAGCGCCATCCGAAAGTGGCATGGGTGCGCTATTGCGGTCTCCCGGGCGACAAATATCACGAATTGGCGCAGAAATACATGCCCGACGGGTCGTGCGGCGTGCTTTCGTTCGGAGTGAAAGGCACGCGTGCCGACGCGGCAAAGCTGATGGACAATTTCCATTTCATTGCAATTGTGACGCATGTTGCCGATGCGCGTACTTGCGTGCTGCATCCGGCAAGCCATACCCACAGGCAATTGTCCGACGAGCAATTGATAGCCGCCGGAGTAGCCCCCGATTTGATTCGGCTTTCTGTCGGAATCGAAGATGCCGACGACATTATCGCCGATTTGGAGCAAGCGTTGGCAAAATTGTAGAGTTGATAATCATTTATAATTAAGTTATATGAATAATTCTTTATTTAGCAGATTCGCGCCGAAAGAGCCGAAGTTTTTCCCGTTGTTGGCAAAGATGTCGGAATTGCTGTTGAAGTCGTCCGATTTGTTGATTGAATGCGTACAAAGCAACGATTCTCAGAAACGAGTGGAGCTTTACAAAGAAATTAAAGAGTTGGAACGCGAAGGCGACCGTTGGTTTCAGACAGTATTCGACGAGCTGGGCAAGTCGTTCATCACGCCGTTCGACCGCGAGGACATCCACCAGCTTGCCGGCTACATCGACGATGTGGCAGACGGAATAAACAGCTCGGCAAAACGAATTGCCATCTACAATCCGAAATGCATTCCGGCTGTGGCATTGGATTTGGCTAATGTCATCAAGGCAGATGCCGAAACGATTTTGCAGGCGATAGAAGAATTGGAAAAATTGCGCAAAAACGCGAAAAGCATCATGGGATATTGCACGAAACTCCATGATTTGGAAAATGAAGCCGACGATGTTTATGAAACATACATCACTCATCTCTTTGCAGAAGAAACGGACAGCATCGAGTTGATCAAGGCGAAAGAAATCATGTATGAGCTTGAAAAAACAACCGACGCGGCAGAACATGTCGGAAAAATTTTGAAAACGATTATTATCAAATACGCATAGTCGAGCTGCATGGAACTATTGATCTTAATTATCGTATTGGCGTTGATATTCGACTTTATCAACGGATTCCACGATGCGGCAAACTCCATAGCCACGATTGTGTCCACAAAAGTGCTGACGCCATTTCAAGCGGTATTGTGGGCGGCATTTTTCAATTTTGTGGCATTTTTCATCGCAAAATACCTCATCGGAGGATTTGGCATTGCCGACACTGTGTCGAAAACCGTGATACAGGATTATATCACGTTGCCGGTGATTCTTGCCGGCGTGATAGCCGCAATCATTTGGAATCTCTACACTTGGTGGCAGGGCATTCCGTCGTCGTCGTCCCACACGCTTATCGGCGGTTTCGCCGGTTCAGCCATCATGGCATGGGGCTTCGGGTCGATTCATTCGGCTGTCGTGCTGAAAATCGTGCTGTTTATCTTCCTTGCTCCGTTGATAGGCATGATTTTGGCGTTTGTCATCACGTTGGGCGTGCTTTATATGTGCCGTCGTTCGGATTTCAGAAAGACAGAGCCTTGGTTTAAGCGGATGCAGCTGGTTTCGTCGGCATTGTTCAGCATCGGCCACGGATTGAACGACTCGCAAAAGGTGATGGGAATCATAGCCGCTGCGATGATTGCCGCGCATCCGTTGGGCATCGGCATGGGTGTGGAGAGCGTCGACGACATCCCGTCGTGGGTGGCATTTTCTTGCTTCACGGTGATTTCGCTCGGCACAATCTCCGGCGGATGGCGCATTGTGCGCACGATGGGCACGAAAATCACCAAGGTGACGCCGCTGGAAGGCATGGTTGCGGAAACGGCCGGCGCATTGACATTGTATCTGACAGAGTATCTGAAAATACCGGTGAGCACGACACACACGATTGCCGGTTCCATTATGGGCGTCGGCGCGACAAAGCGATTGTCGGCGGTGCGTTGGGGCGTGACTCGCAATCTGTTGACGGCTTGGGTGCTCACGATCCCGGTGAGCGCATTGCTCGCTGCCGGCATTTATTGGATCATGCAGTGGTTTGTGCCCGAACATTTTTTGCTGGGCGTATAGGCAGAAATTGTCCGATAATGGCATAAAACTGTTCTAAAACATAAAAAAGCCCCTTGTCGGGGGCTTTTTATTTTGCAATTCGTCATATTGTCAGTACTTTTGCCGTCGCTTTCCGGTTCGGAACGCAATTTGCGGTAAAAAGATTAATGCGTATTTCTCCTGTGAATAAATTTATGCTGAAAGCCGTGGCATTGCTGGCTATGGCTTTTGTGCCGTTTGACGGCGTGGCGGCCGGCGATGAAGAATCGACGACACTGCCGGCTTACGAATACACGCCTTTGACGCAGGAAGAAGCCGATAGCATTTTGCCTCCGGAACTGTTGGAAAACGCGCAAGCGGCCGTGAATCCGGCCGATACGATCGATCCGGAGATGCGACCCATTTCGGCGTTGTTCAAACGCGACAATAAATTTTTGTCGTATCTCGACCGTTTGGTGACGGGCAATGTCGACCGCTCTTTTGAAAAGCCAATCGATTTGAATTTTATCATCATGCCGTCGTACACGCGTGAAGGCAGTTTCGGCATAGGCGGCGGAATGACGGGGCTTTATCGCTTGGACAAGCACGATTCTGTGATGCAGCCGTCGGATGTCACATTGATTGGCAATGCGACGCTGAACGGATTGTTTTCTTTGGTGGCAAACGGAAATACGCATTTCCCGGGACGCCGTTGGCATCTTTCTTATAAGTTGGAATATGCTTATTCGCCGTTGGATTTTTGGGGAATTACCCGTGACGCTTGCAGCGTGAATCCGAAAGTACGCTACACTCGGAACCAGTTGAAATGGACATCCGATTTGGTTTATCGTGTGACTGGCAATTTCAATATCGGTGCGGCATTCGACTTGGTGTATAGCAATATTTCGGCTCTCGACGATTGGAGCTATTTGCAAGGGCAAAGGTCGTCGTATTTTTTCACCAGCATTGGAATGACGCTTCAATACGATACGCGCGACTTTATTTTGCAACCCCGCAGCGGCATGAATTTCATGTTGCGCATGTTGATGCGACCGCAGATATTAGGCTCGTACGATCGCACGCTTTTCAATGCAAGCCTTGTCTACAATTACTATCAGCCGCTGTGGAAGGGAGCCACTTTGGCATTCGACCTTTATGCGGCGGTCAACAGCATGGAGTCGCCTTGGCCTTTGCGCGAAGCCCTCGGAAGCGGCGGCATCCGCATGAGGGGGTACTATGCCGGCCGCTATACCGACGTGAATATGGGTTCTGTTCAAGCTGAATTGCGCCAGCACATTTATGGGCGTTTGGGCGCGGCAGTATGGGGCGGCGTGGGAAGCGTGTTCCATTCGTTCGGGCATTTTCGCTGGCGCGATTTGCTGCCAAACTTCGGTGTAGGGCTTCGCATCGAGATGAAACACAATGTGAACGGACGCATCGATTTCGGCATAGGGCGTGGAACGAGCGGCTTTGTTTTCGCAATCGGCGAGGCTTTTTGATTCCTTTTTGCGTTTGAATTCGAATGGCAGAGAGAGGATGAGCGCTTTTTGTGCTTGTCCTTTGCAGCGTTTTTTGCATGGCCGAACGAATGCGGCGCGCTTTGCGAAATATCACGTTTTTTAAACTATATGCTAATAAATTTGCATTATTACAATAAAATTTATATCTTTGTATAAGATATGCTATATCTCGGCATAATCGCTCAAACAAGTTTGGCGCTTCTGCTCTCGATTTGCGGTAT
>UQKE01000066.1 GCA_900541555.1 uncultured Porphyromonadaceae bacterium
TGTTATTCCGAGGCGCAGCTTACCTTATGCAAAGGTACACAAGCCGAGAGAAGAATCGTCAAAACAACTTGATTATTTCACGATTTTTTCGCCTTTTTAGTAAACAAATGAAACAAAAGAAGGGGTCGGCAGAAAAAAGATTAGAATAATTTTGTTGCAACTAAGAAATGATTTATTCTGTTGAGGGTTGGGAGTTGAGAGCCCTGCAGATTGGGAAACACACGGTTATGCAGCAATGCGCAACTCAACCCTCAACCATAGACCGTTCCCAATCAGTTTTTCCTCCGTTTGCTTCGCGGATGGTACTTCACCACTTCCCTCCGAAGGAAACTGCGATCTATATGCACATAGATTTCTGTCGTTGTTATGTTTTCATGCCCGAGCATCTGCTGGATGGCACGCAAATTGGCGCCGCCTTCGAGCAAATGGGTAGCAAAGGAATGGCGCAAGGTATGCGGACTGATACGTTTCCTGATGCCGCATTGCCCGCACAAATCCTTCACAATGTAGAACACCATCACACGCGACATTTTTCCGCCTCGCCGGTTCAGGAAAAGGATGTTTTCGCTTCCACGCTTTGGCGTCAATGCGCCTCGACGTTTCAAATAGGCTGAAATTTCTTTCAATGCCGAACGGGCCACCGGCACAAGCCGCTGCTTTTCGCCTTTCCCCTTGACAATGACATATTCTTCATCCATATAAATGTCGGACAGCTTCAATCCGACAAGCTCCGAAACGCGCAATCCGCAACTATAAAGCATTTCAATGATAGCCTTGTTGCGCACCCCTTCGTAAGTTTTCCCGTCGGTGGCAGCTTCCATGGCATCGATTTCTTCCACCGTCAAAATGTCGGGCAAATTGCGCCCGAGCCGCGGCAATTCGAGCAGCCGCGACGGATCGTCCGCGATGATGCCATTTATTTTCAAAAAATGAAAAAACGCGCGAATGCCCGATATGATGCGAGCCTGCGAACGTGGATGAATGCCCACGTCGTGGAGCGCGGCAAGAAACTCATGCAAATCGGCTTCAACAATATCCGACAACGACTTTCGCGACAATTCCAAATAGCGCAACAACTTCTCGACATCATCGTCGTAGCCGTCAATCGTATTGGCCGACAATCCTTTTTCAAAGGAAAGATAGGCGTTGAATTGTTCGATGATCTGACCGAATTTTGCTATTTCACTTTTGTTTTTTGCCGATTTCATGTCGGAATTTCGTAATTTTGCCGTGCCAAATGCTTTTTTGGCACAAAGCAAAGTTACGACTTCTCTCGAAAAAGCCATTGCTATTATGAAAGTTTTAATCATCAACGGTCCGAACCTTAACTTGACAGGCTCGCGGGAAAAATCGATTTATGGAGAAATGACGTTCGACCATTTCTTTTCAAGCTTGAAAGCGTCGTATCCCGACGTTATTTTTGAATATTTCCAAAGCAACCACGAAGGCGCAATCATCGACAAAATCCATAGCGTAGGGTTCGACTGCGACGGAATCATACTCAATGCCGGCGCCTACACCCATACATCGATTGCCATAGCCGACGCCATCCGCGCCGTGAAAGCGCCGGCGATCGAAGTGCATATTTCCAACATCCACGCTCGCGAAGATTATCGGCACGTGTCGATGATAGCAAGCGCATGCCGCGGCGTGATTGCCGGATTCGGGCTCGACAGCTACCGATTGGCATTGGAAGCACTGCTCCATCATGCCGAATAGCCCGACGGCGGCATTCCGCACCTTGAAGTCCGATGCCTGAAAAGCGGCAAACTCATAAGCATATTCAAAAAAAATGGCACAAAACAAATTTACGAAAATCGTCGCTACGGTTTCCGATCGCCGATGCGATGCGGACTTTATCAAAAAATTATACGACAACGGGCTGAATGTGGTACGCATGAATTCCGCCCATTTGCAACGAGAAGGGTTTCAACGCATCATCGACAATGTGCGGCAAGTGTCTGATCGAATCGGCATCCTCATGGACACGAAAGGCCCCGAAATCCGCACCACGACCAACGCCGACGATGCGAACCTGAATTTTTCCGCAGGCGACACAACCGTGTTCGTGGGCAACCCCGACCAACTATCCACGAAAGAACGCATCTGCTTGTCGTATGCCGACATTGCCAACGATGTGCGCGCGGGAATGCACTTGCTTGTCGACGACGGCGAACTCGACTTCCGCATCGACGCGATAGAAGGCGGCGAATTGAAATGCACCGCCCAAAACGACGGGTCGCTGGGCTCGCGCAAAAGCGTCAACGTCCCCGGCGCCAGCATCAAATTGCCGTCCCTCACGCAGCGCGACATCACCAACATCGGCTATGCCGTCGAAATGGGCGTCGACTTCATCGCGCATTCTTTCGTGAGAAGCCGCCAAGACGTGCTCGACATCCAAGCCATACTCGACTCCCACGGAAGCCACATTAAAATCATCTCAAAAATTGAAAACCAAGAGGGCATCGACAACTTCGACGAAATTCTCGATGCTTCGTATGGCATCATGATTGCCCGCGGCGACCTCGGCATTGAAGTGCCGGCCGAACGCATCCCCGTGCTCCAACGCGAATTGATCCGCAAATGCATCAATGCCCACAAGCCGGTCATCGTCGCCACCCAGATGCTCCACACGATGATTACCAACCCGCGCCCAACCCGCGCAGAAGTTTCCGACATCGCAAATGCCGTGTTCCAACGCACCGACGCGCTGATGCTCAGCGGAGAAACCGCCTATGGGAAATATCCCGTGGAAGCAATATCCACCATGTCGCGCATCATCAGCGAAACGGAATCCGTGTTGAAACGACGCGACGACGCGTTCAACCACACGCTTTTTTGCCGCGACACTTCCGACGTGACTGCATTTCTCGCACATGGCGCCGTCGACTCGCAATATGAAATCGGCACGAAAGCCATCATCACCGACAGCTACACAGGGCGCACGGCACGATACATCGCGTCGTTTCGAGGCATCAGCCCGACGCTTGCTTTGTGCTACCGGCCCAATGTTCCCCGCCTGTTGGCGCTTTCCTATGGCGTATACCCTCTATACCAAAAGAAGGACGCTTCTTCGCGCGAATATCTCTACAACGGGTTGAAGCATCTCATTGAGTACGGCTTCATCACGCGCAACGACAAAATAGCGTATTTGGGAGGCGGATTCGGCGAAGGAAAAGGCACAACATTCCTCGAAATAAACCGAGTGGACGACGTGATGCAAAACTACGACCGCTACGATTTGCCCAATTTGGAAAAGCCCGAACAATAATGACGGAAGAATTAGAAGACTATATCCTGAGCCACATCGACAAGGAAGGCGAATCCCTGCACAAGCTCGACCGCGAAACCCATCTTTTCCATTTGCGGCCACGCATGTGTTCAGGACACTTGCAAGGACGACTGCTGAAAATGATAGTCCGGATGATTCGCCCGAAAAACATATTGGAGTTAGGCACCTTTACCGGCTATTCCGCATTGTCGATGGCAGAAGGCATGGATGGCGACGGGGAGCTGCACACCGTGGAAATCGACGACGAATTGGAGGACTTCATCCGCGAGCATTTGGAGAAATCGCCTTATGCCGACCGCATACACCTGCATATCGGCGACGCGCTCGAAATAGTGCCGCAATTGGGTTTGACTTTCGATTTGGTATTCATCGATGCCGACAAACGGCGATACGACGACTACTACAACATGGTTTTCGACCATGTCGCCCATGGCGGATTCATCCTTGCCGACAATACGCTGTGGGACGGCAAAGTGGTCGATTACGGCAAAAAACTCGACGCGCAAACAGCAGGGATCCTTCGTTTCAACGACCTTGTGGCGGCCGATCCGCGCGTGGAAAAAGTGATTCTTCCTTTGCGCGACGGACTGACCATCATCCGCAAAATCTAACCGCCGAAAAACAAACGAGCCGGAAGAATCGCCGTCCCCGCCGGAAAAACACCTTTGATTTCCAAGCGGCAATCACGCACACGGGGCGCAACGACGCGATGCACGAACGGAGCGCCTATCTGCCCTCGCATCCGCAAACGCGACAACAACTCGCCATGGCAAGAATGCCCGTTCTCTCCATACACGGCAAAGCGGGCATCGGCTTTGTCGGCCACGGCATCCCACTCCACGGCTTTCAGCCGCAACCCGCCTGTCGGTATTTGGGCTGAACGAAGCTCTATTTCCATATCGCGTTCGTTTTCCTCCTCGATGGCAAGCAACGACGACGATTCGCACAAAATCGTGCCGGCATCCGAATTTACAAGGTTTTCGATTTTCATCCGGCGGCGATAAAACTTGTTTTCGCCATCGACCACGACGACGCCATCCGCAGCAAGCACCCAAATTTCATCAAACCGCACGCTATACCCCATGCCAACGACATTCTCCACCACAATGCCGGTCGAAACGACTTTCGAACCTTCATACCGGCACACTTCTCCATGCGTATCGGCAAAAGCCAACCCCGCCGCAGTCGGGCAAATGCACTTTCCGTCAGGCGCGACATGTCGGGAAATCAACGTGGCGGCCGTGAAACGATGCCGGCTGTCGAAAGAAAGCAACCGAACGCCATCGGCGGAAAACAAGCAGAGAGGACTGCGACCGAGCGTCCACGACGAACCATAGCGAAACGACGGCGACACCGCAATGATGCTTCCGCTGCCAATTCCTTCACACGGTTGCCATTGCATTGGCATACTGCAAGGAGCTACAAACAATGCCGATTCGCAACGGCTATCAACGTTGCTCGATTCCGGTACAGCCACCGCATCCACGACCGACAGCATAAAACCATCCGTCGACACGGCAAAAGCGAAATTGCCCGATGAGGATGGACGCAACGCGATTTCCGCCCGAAACGACTTCCCTCCGGCAACGGCAATCACTTCCATTTTTATTGCCCTTGCATCGGGATAACCAACACATCCCGTCAATTTCTCCGAATACCGCTCCGTCAATTCCGAACGCGTCACGACGGCTTCCCCTTCCGGCGTGGCAAGCGTCACAGCGACAAACGTGCTAGCCATGCCTTCCACCAAGCGCGACCCGTCGCACATCGACAAGAAATGCGGAGGCAACCGGCGTTTTACTGTCAAGTTTCCGGCAGCCAAATATCCGCCGGCGGAAGCAAACACCTTTGGCGAAAATTCGGCCGTGCGTGGCGACCATGCAGTTTCTGCTCCCGACAGATGCGCATCGACAGCCCACGTCCCGGCTGCGATCTCCGTCACGCCTTCGCCACTTATCTTGCCTTGAAGAAACGCTTCGATGTCGGTAATCGCCGCCAAAAGCCGAAATTTCCCCATTTCTGCTGCATCGGAAAGCAAGCGGCAACCATCGCGCCACGTTGCCGACATTCGCAAAAAGCATGAGGGTGAACCTGTTTGGCTTTGCTCTTTTCTAATTTCCACTTCGAAATCGGAATCGTCCACGTCGCATGCATAAATTTCCACGGCTTTCACAAAAGGTTTCCATGCCCCAATGCCGGAAGACACGATTGCAATAGACGGCTTCCACGCCTCCGCCGTCAAAACCGATTCGCCCACGACGCGATTGCCGTCGGCATCGGTCGCGACTTCGCGCAACACGTCGGGATGCCACAACCCCTGCCCGACGGCCGCCATTTCGTCCGACCACATCAGGCTGTCGTCCCAAAAGCGCAACCCTACGCGCAAAAGCATCGGCAAAATACGCGATCCGCGACGGCTTGCCGATTGCAACATCGAAACAACAGCTTTGCGAAAATTGCCGGCGGCTCGATTGTCGTCGACTGCGGTCAGCGTCGAGCCGGTCCATGCCGGGTAGTCGCCGGAGAGTTCCAATGCCTGCAACGGCAACGACATGACGCCTTGCGACTTCACGCCAAAAGCAAACGACGGCATTTCTATTTCGCCGCCAAGAAAAGAATATTTGCCGGAAACATAATGGAGATACTTCAACCCTTCGCTTGTCCCAAATATCGTCAATTCGCCGGCCGATGCCATGCCGGTCACATTGCCTGTCACGGGAAACAACGCTTGCTCGTCGAAAACAAACACGCCATCCGCGCGATGTCCCAACAATACAAGACCGGCATTTTCACGCACGATAAAATAATATTGCCGCCCTTCGCGCACATCGATGCCGACCAATCGATCGGTCTCTGCCATATAGGTGACGACAGCCGGATCGCCGGCCACTTCCATCCGGTTGCCGCAAGAACGCAACCCGACAACCTCCGCAGCCCCTTCGCGGCTCGTCGCGTCCAATCCCTTGAACGCAACTGTCTTCATCACGGATTTTTTCATCTTTTTTGCAGCAAAAATAAAAATGCAAGATTCCATGCACCTGCAAAAACGAGAAATCAACCACACCGTTGCGCGCCAACATCTGCCACGAGTAGCCTGCCTTTCCTGAAAAAAGTTGGCTCATAACAGAGACAAATTATGTATTATTTACGAACAAAAAAACAGCGGAAGCATATATGATACATTATAAATGCGAGTATGGTTAAGACTTGTCAACGCCGCTATCGGATATTTCCCTGCCAACTCTTCCAATTTCGTTTTCAACGTCCTTTCAATCATATCATTCGCTTTGTTTTTGCAAATTTACGATTAGAAAATAAATCTGCAAAAACAGTTCTGCCCTGCATAAGAAAAAGGATAAATTCTTTCCGCCAATTCTCGGATTTCACTACATAAATAATATAGATGCGTCTCGGGAAAACAATTTTAAACAAGTTTGAACGCTATGTTTTGTTCAGATAAATGCCATTTGTCTTTTCGAACGTGCCTACCATTTGACAACATTTCCGAACGATGTGGAAATGTTCATGTCGCCGTTGTAGACTACGGCACATTGATGCGGCTCTGCCCCCGATAATTTTGCCCATTTGGAAATGCCTTTAAAAAAATCGGCATTATAAGTGGCTCCGGATTTGATTTCATAAGCATAAGGCTTCCCATCGACATAATGCAACAAGTCCACTTCATTGCCGGTACTGTCGCGCCAAAATGAAAGAACCGGTTCTACACCTTGATTGAACGATTTTTTAATAAATTCGTTAATCACAAGGTTTTCAAATAGGCCGCCACGCAAAAAATGGGTTGACACTTGTTCGGCGTTTTGTATGTTCAAAAGCGAACAAGCCAACCCTGTATCGTAGAAATAAAGTTTTGGCGCTTTTATAAGCCGTTTAACATAATTGTTGAAATCCGGTTTCAGCAGATAGCAGATATAGCTCGCTTCCAATACAGAAATCCAAGCCGAGGCTGTCGAAACAGCTATGCCACATTCGTTTGCCAAAGATGAAAGGTTGAGCAATTGCCCGATACGACCCGCACATAGCTTGATAAAGCGAATGAATTTGCTCAAATCGCCAATATTTTTCATCATCCTGACATCACGTTCAACGTAAGTTTGTATATAAAACGGATAATACTCTGTCGGCGTTATGCCTTTATCGTAAAGACGAGGATATCCCCCATTGAAAATTTCTTCATCAACAGAAGATGGAAGAATACCACTCTTCTGCATTTCTGCATGCGACAACGGAAGCAGTTTCAAAATTGCAGTTCGTCCGGCCAACGATTGTGTGATATTTTCCATTAATAGGAAATTATGCGATCCTGCAAGCATATACATGCCTTCTCGATTTATATCGTCAACATGTGTTTGGATGTACGAAAATAATGCCGGAACTCTTTGAACTTCGTCAATAATCGTCTTTTCTGCATAAGTCGAAAGAAATCCCCTTGGATCTTCCAATGAAAACAACCGCATGTCGGGATCTTCAAGCGATACATATTTATAGTCGGGAAATGCATATCGCAACAATGTCGATTTTCCCGATTGGCGAGGACCCGTCAATGTCACTATCGGATATTTCCCTGCCAACTCTTCCAATTTCGTTTTCAACGTCCTTTCAAT
>UQKE01000067.1 GCA_900541555.1 uncultured Porphyromonadaceae bacterium
TTGAGCGCAAAACAATCAAACTTGTTTGAAATTGTTTTGCCGAAACGCATCCTATCTTATTCAAAGATACCGAAAGACGAGCGCAAAACAATCAAACTTGTTTGAAATTGTTTTGCCGAAACACCGTTTATCTTATCCGATGCCGGAGAATGCGGAAGATTTGTTGCGACGCATTTTTAAGATTGGCATAGGCAACATCAGGAGCAATCGCTTCGGCAAGCGTGATTGGCCCTTCTACAATTGGTATCACAGCGAGAAACTCGTGCCGGTTGAGCAAGTCGCGATCTTCCACGCGACCGGCAAATGCGATGACGGGAATCCCTTTTTTCGTACTTTCGAGGCATACGCCATAGGGAGCTTTCCCCAACAGTGTCGTGCGATCCATGGCACCTTCGCCCGTGACGACTAAATCGGCATCGGTTAAATGTTCGGCGAATCGTATGGTTTCCAATAGCATGGAAATACCGCATGATAGTTTCGCGTCGAGCAAAGCCCACAACGCTCCGCCGATTCCGCCTGCTGCGCCCGAATATTGTCGACGTTGCATGTCTTTTCCGGTTGTGTTTCTGACGACTTCGGCAAACTTGCGCATTCCATTGTCGAGCAATTCGACGGTTGCGCTGTCTGCACCTTTTTGCGGTGCAAAAAGAGTTGCTGCGCCGTTTTTGCCGTAAAAGGCAGCGTCGACGTCGCATAGAAGATTGAAAGTACAGTCTGCCAATTCGGGGATAACGCCGGTGGCATCTATCGTTTCGATTTCGATCAGATTTTTTCCGCAAGGGCGGATTTCTTTGCCTTGCGTGTTTAGAAATCTGAAACCGAGCGCGGAAAGCAATCCTGTTGCAGCGTCGTTTGTGGCGCTTCCGCCAACTCCTATTAGAAAATTTCGGTATCCTTTTTCTATTGCTTTTTTGATGAGCAGGCCTGTGCCTTTGGATGAATTTTCCAATGGATTGAATTCTTCGGGGCGCAGCAATGCGATGCCTGAGGCAGTGGCGATGTCGAGTGTCGCCGTGCAGCAATCGAGTGCGCCGAAATTCGCTGTGATTGGCCGTCCGATTGGATCTGTCGTGCTTGCCGTAATCCACGAGCCTCTGCGCGACGCAACGATTGCTTCTGCCGTCCCGTCGCCGCCGTCGGCAACCGGCAGTGTCACAATGTCGCATTCCGGTATTGCTTGGCGAATGCCTTCCGCGATGGCGTCGGCCGCCTTCAAGGAGGATAGCGATCCTTTGAATTTATCAGAAGCAATGACTACCTTCATAAGGCAAAGATACGATATGTGGCGCGTAAAACAAACGAGTTTTGCCAAAACATAAAAAATGCCCTTTGAGTTAGTTTCAAAGAGCATTTTTTTATTACAGGCAAACTATGTCAGATGTTGCGGAAAACAAATTGTGATCCCTCGGTATCGATCATAATTGTTTTTTCTTTTGTCACGTTTCCGGCCAAAATGTCTTTCGACAAGCGATTGAGAATTTCCCGTTGGATTACACGTTTCACAGGACGTGCTCCAAATTCCGGATCATAGCCTTCATTGGCCAGAAGATCGAGCGCATTGTCGGAGATTTCGAGGCGAATCTCGTTTTTCGCCAACATTCGCCGTGCATTGTCGATTTGCAATGACACGATTTGCTTGATTTCGTTTTTGTTCAATGGCGTGAACATGATGATTTCATCGATACGGTTCAAGAATTCAGGGCGCACGTTTGATTTGAGCATTTCGAGCACTGCATTTTTGGTTTGTTCGATTACTTCATTTTTGTTCGTGTCGGTCATTTTCGAGAAGTTTTCCCGAATAAGTTGCGACCCCATGTTGGACGTCATGATGATAATCGTGTTCTTGAAATTGACGGTACGGCCTTTGTTGTCTGTCAAACGCCCGTCGTCGAGCACTTGAAGCAAGATGTTGAACACATCGGGATGTGCCTTTTCAATTTCGTCGAACAAAACGACTGAATACGGTTTTCTGCGCACTGCTTCTGTCAATTGACCGCCTTCTTCGTAGCCGACGTATCCGGGAGGAGGACCGATGAGTCGCGACACGGAGAATTTCTCTTGATATTCGCTCATGTCGATGCGGGTCATCATATTTTCGTCGTTGAACAAATAGTCGGCAAGTGCTTTGGCCAATTCGGTTTTTCCGACACCCGTAGTGCCTAAGAAAATGAAAGAGCCGATAGGGCGGTTGGGGTCGTTAAGGCCCGCACGACTTCTGCGCACGGCATCGGCGATGGCCGAAATGGCTTCATCTTGCCCGATCACCCTTTTGTGCAATTCTTCTTCGAGATGCAACAACTTTTCTCTTTCGCCGGTCATCATTTTCGATACGGGAATGCCTGTCCAGCGCGACACGATGTCGGCAATGTCTTCGGCATCGACTTCCTCCTTGATTAAGGATTTGTCGCCTTGCATGTCGTGGAGCTGTGCTTGAAAATTTTTATTCTCGTCTTCTTTGTTTTTGATTCGGGAATAACGAATTTCAGCCACTTTTGCATAGTCGCCGTCGCGTTCGGCGCGGTCAGCCTCGAATTTCAGTTGCTCAATGTCGATTTTGTTTTGTTGTATTTTGTTGATCAACTCTTTTTCAGCTTTCCATTTTGCCATGTAGCTCTTTTCTTCTTCGCGGAGTTCGGACAAGTCTTTTTCGATGTCTTTGACTTTTTCGGATTCTCCTTCTTCACGCCGGATTGCTTCTCGCTCGATTTCCAATTGCGATATTTTTCGTATAATTTCGTCGAGCGCTTGTGGCACAGAGTCGATTTCTATCCGCAATTTCGATGCAGCTTCGTCGATTAAGTCGATGGCTTTGTCGGGGAGGAAACGGTCTGTGATGTAGCGTTCCGATAATTGAACGGCAGCAATAATAGCTTCGTCGAGAATACGCACTTTGTGGTGGTTTTCGTAGCGTTCCTTTAGCCCGCGAAGGATGGCTATGCTGCTCATTTCGTCCGGCTCGTCGACCATGACAACTTGGAAACGGCGTTCCAAAGCCTTGTCTTTTTCAAAATACTTTTGATATTCGTCGAGCGTCGTGGCACCGATGCTTCGCAAATCGCCCCGAGCCAATGCCGGCTTCAAAATGTTGGCTGCATCCATGGCGCCTTCGCTTTTGCCGGCACCAACCAGCGTATGGATTTCATCGATAAACAAGATGATTTCTCCATTGCTTTGCGTCACTTCGTTGACAACCGATTTCAAACGTTCTTCAAATTCTCCCTTATATTTTGCTCCGGCTATGAGCGCTCCCATGTCGAGCGAATACAATTGTTTGGTTTTCAAGTTTTCAGGCACGTCGCCACGCACGATTCGCTGTGCTAATCCTTCGGCAATGGCTGTTTTACCCGTACCCGGCTCGCCTACCAATATAGGATTGTTTTTCGTTCGCCGGCTTAGAATTTGCAATACGCGGCGTATTTCATCGTCACGCCCAATGACAGGGTCCAGCTTCCCGCTTCTCGCCCGTTCGTTGAGGTTGATGGCGTATTTGCTCAATGCGTTGTAGGTGTCTTCTGCGCTTTGGTTTGTGGCTTTGTTGCCTTTGCGCAGTTCTTTGACGGCTGCATCCAATTCCTGCTCGGTCATCCCCGCATCTTTCAATATGACGGATGCCGGATTGTTGGTTTTGAAAATGGCCATCAAAAGGGCTTCCAAAGTGACATATTCGTCGCCTAATTTTTTGGAGCAATCAATGGATTTTAGCAACACATCGTTGGCGTCGCGCGAAAGATACTGCTCGTCGCCTCCGCTTATTTTAGGGAGCGAATTGATCGCTTTGTCGATTTGCATTTCGATTAGCGAGTGGTTGATGCCCAATTTTTGGAAAATGAATTTTACAACCGATTCGCCTTTCGATATCACAGCTTGAAGCAGATGCACCGGCTCAATGGCCTGATTGCCGTTCTGCTTTGCAATTCGGACTGCTTCTTGGACAGCCTCTTGCGATTTAATGGTAAAATTGTCGAAATTCATATATTTATTGTTTTTATTTTCTATTGTTACTGCTTGTAAATATGCAAGAAATGTGCCATGTTGTTTGTGTTGTGACATTTTTGCCTGTTGGCTTGTGCAGGATGTTATTATGTCGCGTTAGTGCCGTTTTGGCATATTACATGAGTGTTGTTTATGTTTGTCGCTTCTGCGCTCGGCTTGCGGTATCTTTGGATAAGATAAGCTGCGCCTTGGCAAAGGAAAAATGAATGAATTCTTTTTCCTCTGCGCTCGGCTTGCATTATCTTTGCATCGGAAATATTGCGATATGGATTTTGAATTAATAAAGGAAGATGCTAATTGCAATGCACGCGCGGGATTGATTACGACCGATCATGGGACAATCGAAACTCCGATATTCATGCCGGTGGGAACGGTGGGGTCGGTCAAAGCTGTGCATTTTCGGGAATTGGAATTTGACATCAAGGCACAGATAATATTGGGCAATACCTATCATCTCTATTTGCGCCCCGGAATCGATATCCTTGAAAAGGCCGGCGGATTGCATCGTTTCAACGGATGGTCGAAGCCGATACTTACCGACAGCGGCGGTTTTCAAGTGTTTTCCTTGTCTTCCAATCGCAAATTGAAAGAAGAAGGGGCATATTTCCGTTCGCATATCGACGGTTCGAAACACTTGTTTACGCCGGAAGGCGTGGTCGACATCCAGCGGTCGATTGGCGCCGATATCATGATGGCCTTAGACGAATGTCCGCCGGGCGACTCTGACTACCGTTATGCGCGAAAATCACTCGACTTGACGCTCCGTTGGTTGCGTCGGGGATGGGATCGCTATCGAGCGACGGAAGGAAAATACGGATACCGTCAAACGTTTTTCCCGATTGTGCAGGGTTGCGTTTATCCCGACTTGCGCAAGGAATCGGCAAAATTCGTAGCCGATCTTGGCGCCGATGGCAATGCGATAGGCGGCCTTGCCGTTGGCGAGCCGACGGAGAAAATGTATGAAATGATCGATGTGGTCAACGAGATACTTCCTAAGGACAAACCTCGCTATTTGATGGGAGTGGGGACTCCGGCAAATATATTGGAAGCAATCGAGCGGGGTGTCGACATGATGGATTGCGTGATGCCGACGCGAAACGGCCGGAATGGAATGCTTTTCACGAAAAATGGCATTATGAACATGCGCAATAAAAAATGGGCGGACGATTTCAGCCCGATAGAAGCCGATGGGGCGTCGGAGGTCGATCGCCTTTACAGCAAGGCTTATTTGCGCCATTTGTTTGTAAGCCAAGAAATATTGGCGATGCAAATAGCGTCGATTCATAATTTGGCGTTTTATTTATGGCTTGTCGGCGAGGCTCGCCGACATGTCTTGTCGGGCGATTTCAAGCAGTGGAAAGATGAAATGGTTGTGCGAGTAATGCAAAGATTGTGATGAAGCTGAAACGGAGAGACATACGCATAAAAAGATTGGATGCCTATATCATAAAGAAATTTTTGGGCACTTATGTTTTTGCCATTGTCTTGATTTTGGCAATCATCGTAATGTTCGACATCAACGAGAAGTTTGATAATTTTACGAAAGCGCCGCTTGGAGCCACGATATTCGATTATTATTTGAATTTCATCCCTTACATGGCGAATCAATTCAGCCCGTTGTTCACGTTTATCGCTGTGATTTTTTTCACGTCGAAAATGGCCGACAACTCGGAGATTATCGCTATTTTGTCGAGCGGGGTGAGCTTCAAACGCTTGTTGGTTCCTTATATGGTATCGGCATTGGTTATTGCTTCCTTTACATTTGTGCTTGATGCTTATGTTATTCCGCCGGCAAATGTGAAACGCATTGATTATCAAAACAAATATGTGAGAAATAAAGCCATCGATTATGGAGTGAACATCCAATTGCAGGTGGCCCCGGGGGAATTTGCCTATATGGCGCGATTCGACAATCGCATGAAATCGGCCTACAATTTTTCTTTGGAATCGTTTGAGGATAAAAAGCTGAAATCACGCTTGACGGCAACGACTGCTGTCTACGATACTTTGTATCGGTGGTCGGTCAGGAACTACATGATTCGCGATTTCAAAGGAATGAAGGAGGAGATACGTTCCGGCACTACGTTGGATACGATTATCCCGATAGAGCCTCGCGACTTTTTGATTTCGGAAAACGACCATGAAAAAATGACAACGCCGGAACTGAAAGCCTATATCGATCGCCAAAAGCTTCGAGGCGTTGCGAATATCAAAAGTTTTGAAATCGAATATCAGCGGCGTTTTGCCATGGCCGGAGCTGCATTTATTCTTACGTTGATTGGCATGTCGCTTTCTTCGCGAAAGGTGAAAAGCGGCATGGGCATCAATATAGGCATCGGGTTGGTGTTGAGTTTTTCGTATATCCTTTTCTCAACGGTGACTTCCACTTTTGCCGTGTCGGGCTATACTTCGCCTTTTGTGGCAATGTGGATTCCCAATTTCATCTATCTGATAATAGGGCTTGTGCTTTATAAGAAAGCTTCCATTTGACGGTGAACATCCGGGCGAGTTGTGTGTTTTATCTATATACACATTAATATTATTAGAAATGCTACATGAATTACCAAAACTGCCTTATGCGGAAAATGCGCTATCGCAGGTGTTAAGTGAAGAGACGGTTCTTTATCATTATGGAAAGCACGAACGTGCTTATGTCGACAATTTGAATAAATTGATACAAGGCACTCCATACGAAACCATGCCGCTGGAAGAAATTGTGCGTTCTTCTGACGGCGCAATATTCAACAATGCCGCACAAGCTTGGAACCATCAATTTTATTTCTTTGCGTTTAGTCCTGACGGGAAAATTGCTCCGACGGGTGAATTGCGCGATGCAATTGACAGGGATTTCGGCTCGTTGGATGCGTTTAAGGAAAAATTTGAAGCGGCAGGAGTGTCGTTGTTTGGTTCGGGTTGGGTATGGCTGTCGAAAGATGCTGCCGGCAAATTGTCGATTACGCAAGGCAGAAATGCAGAAACGCCTTTGACGGGGCAGGGCGTTGTGCCATTGCTTTGTTTCGATGTTTGGGAACATGCCTATTACATTGATTATAGGAATCGACGGGCAGAATATTTGCATAGATTATGGGAAATTGTGGATTGGTCGATTGTTGAACGGCGATATTGCAAGATGTAAAGCCGGAAAGTGGAGTAAATAAGATAGGATGCGTCTCGGCAAAAGAAAAATGAATGAATTCTTTTTCTTCTGC
>UQKE01000068.1 GCA_900541555.1 uncultured Porphyromonadaceae bacterium
TTTCGGCAAAACAATTTCAAACAAGTTTGATTGTTTTGCGCTCAACTTTCGCTATCTTTGTAATAGTTTGAAAAAACATTACCACTATGAAAAGAGTCATTCCCCCATCCGAGCTAATCATCAACCCTGACGGTTCTGTGTTTCATTTGCACATCAAGCCGGAAATGCTGGCCGACAATATCATCTTGGTCGGCGACCCTGCGCGAGTTGATTTAGTCGCTTCGTTTTTCGACAAGAAAAAGGCAGAAGCAACCAACAGGGAATTTCACGCCATAACAGGAGAATATCGCGGGAAGCCCATTATGTGCGTGTCGCACGGCATCGGAGCAGACAACATCGACATCGTTGTCAACGAACTCGACGCTTTGGCCAACATCGATTTCACGACGAGAACGGAAAAAGAACAATTCCGGCAACTCACCATGGTGAGAATCGGGACATCAGGAAGCATCCAACCGGAAATTCCGGTCGGCGCGATGGTCATAGCCCGCAAAGCATTGGGAATCGACGGGGCTTTCCATTTCTATCGAAATTCAGAAAAATTCAGAGACATCGAAATGGAAAACGAATTCATACGGCAAACGGCTTGGAATCCAATTTGGAATCACCCCTATATAGTCGATGCCGACCAAGAACTCGCCGACAGGATACATGCAGAAGGCATGTTTGACGGCGTAACCATCACAGCCAATGGGTTCTACGGGCCGCAAGGGCGCGAACTCCGTCTCCCCATCGCCGACAGCCAATACGGCTCTTCCCTTCGCAATTTCGAATACAAAGGATTGCGGCTCACCAACTTCGAAATGGAAAGCGCCATGCTGCAAGGATTGGCAAAACTCATGGGACACAAAGCTGTAACAGTATGTTCGATTATCGCAGGCCGCGTGTCGCATTCGGCAAATACCAACTATAAAAACTCCATTGAGGACCTAATCGAAATCATATTAAACAAATTATAGTAACCAAATACTTATAAATCATGGCAAACAAACGACAACTGAAAAAGTACATGAAGGAAATGGCTTCCAGCCTTGCAGGCGAAACCGTATTTATCCTTAACTTCTACGACAATATCGACGAAGAGAAAGCAAATAGCGTCATTGATCGAATTTTAGTACACATGACTGAAAAAATTAGCGACGTATCCGTAAATTTCGACAAGACATGTTCTGAATTTTACAACAACGATCGCCACCAATACCGCAAAGACAAGAGGACTTATTACAAAAACTGCTACAAAAAATTGTATGAAGACTTCAATAGCGGTGTCAAAGATATTTTGAAAGACATGAATGCATTGCTGAGCAAAGAGCAACTTGAAGAAAACAAGAAAGTCGCCAACGAATAAAATTCGGTTCAACAAAACCCCATCTTATTTTTGGCTCGACAATCCAACAATAACATAAGCCTAAACAAAGAAAGCGGAAACCCCTTCGAGAGTTTCCGCTTTCTTATCTATAAAGATTTCGTTTACTTCATTTCGTCCGGATCTTGTCCCCATTGTTGAAGGGCAAGGCGACGATAATTATTGTAACGCCACTGAGCGTTTGCCTTGGCAGCGGCATAAAGTTCTTCAGCTTCTGCCGGATATTGCTTCATTACCGAAGCATAACGCACTTCGCCTTTCAAGAAAGATTCAAAGTTATCCCAATTTGGCTCTTTGCTGTCGAGCGTGAACGGGTTTTTGCCTTCTTTCTCCAATTCCGGATTGTAGCGCCACAAATGCCAATAACCGCATTCTACGGCAGCTGCCTCTTCCGCTTGCGACTTGCCCATGCCTTTCTTCAATCCGTGATTGATACATGGAGCGTAAGCAATGATCACCGACGGACCGTCGTAGGCTTCCGCTTCGCGAATAGCCTTCAACGTTTGAGCTTGATCGGCGCCCATGGCCACTTGTGCCACATAAACATATCCATAAGTCGAAGCAATCAATCCCAAATCCTTTTTACGCACACGCTTTCCGGCTGCCGCAAATTTGGCAATTGCGCCAAGCGGCGTAGCTTTCGAAGCTTGTCCGCCCGTATTGGAATAAACCTCTGTGTCGAGCACCAAGATATTCACATTCTTGCCGGACGCAATCACATGGTCGAGGCCTCCGAATCCAATATCGTACGATGCGCCATCGCCGCCGATAATCCATTGGCTGCGTTTCACCAAATGATTCTTCAAATTGTCAAGACGGGCACAGAACGGGCATTTGTCTTTATTTGCCTCAATCATCGGAATCAACTTGTCGGCAGCTGCACGGCTGGCATCCGCATCGTTCTTTCCTGCGAGCCATTCAGCGCAAGCCGCTTTAAATTCGGCAGGAGAATCGGATTCCGCCACTTCCGTCATGATTTTCTCGATGCGGGCAACCATCTTTTCATGCGCCAATGTCATGCCGAGGCCAAACTCGCAGAAATCTTCAAACAATGAATTGGCCCATGCCGGTCCGTGGCCTTTCTCATTCGTCGTATAAGGCGTCGACGGAACCGAACCCGAATAAATCGAGCTACAACCCGTCGCGTTCGAAACCATTTCGCGATCGCCGAACAATTGGCTGATCAATTTCACATAAGGAGTTTCGCCGCATCCTGAACATGCTCCGGAGAACTCAAACAACGGCGTGGCAAATTGCGAATTTTTCACATTCGATTTGACATCTACCAAATGTTGTTTCGACGAAACATTCTTCACGCAATAATCCCATTTCTTTTGAACGTCAAGTTGCGTTTCAAGATGCTGCATCGAAAGCGCCTTGTTGCCTTTCTTGCCGGGGCAAACGTCAACGCAGTTGCCGCAACCAAGGCAGTCGAGCACATCCACTTGTTGAACAAAACGCATTCCGGTGAAGGTCTTCCCTATTGCAGGAAGCGTGTCTGCTTCGCTGAACGGCGAACCTGCCATTTCTTCCGGAGTCAAAACAAACGGACGAATTGCAGCATGCGGACAAACGTATGCACATTTGTTGCATTGGATACAATTTTCCGGATCCCATGCCGGAACAAACGTTGCAACACCGCGCTTTTCATAAGCGGCTGTTCCTTGTTGCCATGTGCCATCGGCATTATTTTCAAACGCCGAAACAGGCAGCAAGTCGCCATCTTGGGCATTGATGGGGCGAACAACTTTCGCGATGAACTCCGGATCGTTGTTTTCAACGACAGCATCATCCGGCAGATTTGCCCATGCCGGATCAATGTCTAATTTCCGGTATTCGCCGCCACGATCTACTGCCGCATAGTTCTTGTTTACCACATCTTCGCCTTTCTTTCCGTAAGACTTGACAATGAATTTCTTCATTTGTTCCACAGCCAAATCTACCGGAATCACTTCCGTTATACGGAAAAATGCAGACTGCAAAATCGTGTTCGTGCGATTTCCAAGCCCGATTTCTTGCGCTATTTGCGTTGCATTGATATAATAAACTGTGATATTGTTCTTTGCAAAGTATTTTTTCACTTTGTTCGGAAGATTCGCAGCCAATTCATCGCCGCTCCACACCGTATTCAGCAAGAACGTGCCGCCTTGGCGCAAACCGCGTGTCACATCATACATATGCAAATATGCCTGTACGTGGCAAGCCACGAAATTCGGAGTGTTCACCAAATAAGTGGAACGTATCGGAGTATCTCCGAAGCGCAAGTGAGAGCACGTAAAGCCGCCCGACTTCTTCGAATCGTAAGCGAAATATGCTTGACAATATTTATTCGTGTTTTCACCGATAATCTTCACGGAGTTCTTGTTGGCTCCGACTGTGCCGTCGGCGCCGAGTCCGTAGAATTTAGCTTCAAAAATGCCTTCGCCGCCCAATGCGATTTCTTCTTTCGGTGGGAGCGAAGTGAATGTAACGTCGTCGACAATGCCGATGGTAAATTGATTCTTCGGTTCCGGCAATGCCAAATTCTCGTAAACCGACAAAATTTGCGCCGGAGTTGTATCTTTCGAGCCCAATCCGTAACGTCCGCCGACGATCAACGGAGCATTTTCCTTGCCATAGAAGCATTCTTTCACGTCAAGATACAACGGTTCGCCGTTTGCTCCCGGCTCTTTCGTGCGATCGAGCACGGCAATGCGTTTTGCAGTTTTAGGAACAGCAGCCAAGAAATGCTTGGCAGAGAACGGACGATACAAATGGACAGCCACAAGTCCCACTTTTTCGCCCTTCGACATCAAATAGTCGATCGCTTCTTGTGCTGCTTGCGTCACAGATCCCATTGCTATGATGACACGCTCTGCATCCGGCGCGCCATAATAGTTGAACAATCCATATTTGCGGCCTGTGATTTCCGAGATTTTATTCATATAGTCTTCCACTATTGCGGGAACAGCATCATAATAACGATTGCAAGCTTCGCGATGTTGGAAGAAATGATCGGGATTTTCTGCCATGCCGCGTGCCACCGGCTTCTCCGGATTCAATGCGCGGGCTCTGAATTCAGCCAATGCCTCTTGGTCGATGAGCGGCGCCAAGTCTTTCTCTTCGAGCATTTCAATTTTCTGAATCTCATGCGAAGTGCGGAAGCCGTCAAAGAAATTGACAAATGGCACACGAGCCTTCAATGCTGCCAAATGAGCCACTCCGGCAAGATCCATCACTTCCTGCACCGACCCTTCGCAAAGCATTGCAAACCCCGTTTGGCGCGTTGACATCACGTCTTGATGATCGCCAAAGATACACAAAGCATGCGAAGCCAATGTTCGTGCCGACACATGGAATACGCACGGCAAGTTTTCACCTGCTATTTTATACATGTTCGGAATCATCAGCAACAATCCTTGCGACGCTGTATAGGTCGTCGTCAAGGCTCCCGCTTGCAACGAGCCATGAACAGCACCGGCAGCGCCGGCTTCTGATTGCATTTCTTCGACAAGCACTGTTTCTCCGAAGATATTTTTGCGACCTGCTGCTGCCCACTCATCCACATATTCAGCCATTGTCGACGATGGCGTGATCGGATAGATGGCAGCCACTTCGGAAAACATATAACTGATATGTGCGGCGGCTTGATTGCCGTCACAAGTTAAGAATTTCTTTTCCTTACTCATATTTGCTAATCAATTAATTGATAAATTACACTCTTATTGTCAACCTATTGCTTTTTCCACATACCTCGCGGCATGAACGCCAAGCAATAATTTTCACGTTGCGAAATTACACAAAATATATATCCACTGCAAGAAAAACGCATTGCAATTTCAAGTAAATTTCAAGCTATAATTTTCATGAAAGCACAGCAATCCCGCATTTTGGCTTTTTCTCCAAGTCGCCCATTTCTTCCATAAAAAAGGCAGAGACATTCGAATCCGCCCCTGCCCTATTCCTGACGCAGATACCGCTGTCAATATTTTTCTGCGCCGTTACTTTCATTTTTCTTATTAATCGCCTTTGTCAGCAGCATGTGTGCCACCGTCCAAACTACCACATCTATCACCAAAATCAAATTAACGTTTATGCGTTGGAGCAGCAACAAATTAATCGCGACAAAAACCATTGCAGCCAACACAATCGACGACATTGCCGCCTTGTGCGACATGCCCAACATCAACAATTTATGATGAATGTGGCTCTTGTCGGGCAGAAAAATATTTGCATGCCGCCTGAACCTGTGGATCACCACTCGAATGACATCCAACGCCGGAACCAGCAGCAAAGAAAACGACACGATAATCGACCCTTTGACCTTCGTTTCCATTTCAGGACGCGACATCGAAAAATAGATTGCCAAAACAGCCAATATCAAACCGATACATTGCGAACCGGTATCGCCCATAAATATTTTCCGCCGCTTTTGCTCGTTGCCGAAAACATTATAATAGAAAAACGGGAGTAACGTGCCGAATGTGACAAATGAAAGGTATGCGCAACCCCACATCTCTTCATAGTAAAACAACATGCCAAAAAAGAAAGTAGCCACGATGCTCAGCCCCGACGCCAATCCGTCGATGCCGTCAATAAAATTGATGGCATTGATGATAAACACAATTACAACAACTGAGAGCGGCATCCCAATCCACGGCGACAATTCATGCAATCCGAACAAACCGTGGAAATCATTCATCCACACGCCGGACGACACAATCAGCACAGAAGAGATGATTTGCACCACGAATTTTATGCGATAGCGCAAACCGACCAAATCGTCCATAATGCCTTCGTAGTACAACAATATGATGCTACACAAGCCAAACGACAATTGCAATGGAGATATTTCCAACACATTCCTGTCGTTGACAAACAAAGAGGCAATGCCTACGACAAGGCACAACGACACTAAGATCGACGGCACAAATGCGATTCCTCCCAAGCGCGGAACAACGCCCGTGTGGATTTTTCTGGCATCAACGTAGTCAAACAACTTTTTCCGATACGACACCGCTAATATCTGCGGTATAAACCACGCAGTAAAAAACAAGCTAATTAAAATTCCCAATATGACATAAAGCAATTCCATGATTTTAGAAATTTCATTTTGCAAGAAGCAAAAACGCTTCTTGACCGATTTTTATATAGCCTTTCTCTCCCATTTACATTATTACTTTTGCAAAGAAAATCACCCAAACAAGTTTGGCGTTTCTGCACTCGATTTGCATTATCTTTGTATAAGACAAGCTGCATCTCGGCA
>UQKE01000069.1 GCA_900541555.1 uncultured Porphyromonadaceae bacterium
GGCTACAACTTCTAAGCGGCAGGAAAGTCGCGCAAGGCGCATAAAGCGGAAAGGCTGCGGTTTCGACCGGCAGCCTTTCCGCTTTGCTATTTCCCCTGTAGCGGAAACGCTGCAACGTTGATTCTTCCCCCAAAAAACGTGATTTTCCCTGAAGCTTAACTCTGCGATATCAACCGCCCAATGGATTAAAACATTTTAGCCACCTTTCCGACAGCTTCCACAAATCGGTCGACTTCGTCCTCCGTGTTGTAAACGCCAAACGAAGCCCGCACCATGCCTTCCACTCCAAAATGCGTCATCAGAGGCTGGGCGCAATGGTGTCCCGTCCGGACAGCCACGCCAAGCTGATCCAACAACATGCCCATGTCGTAATGGTGGATATTGCCTACAAGAAACGAGACAACGCCGCTTTTTTCCGACGCCTCGCCATAAATTTTCATCTCGGGAATTGTTCGCAATCCTTCTTCTGCACGCGATAGCAAGCGACGCTCCCACGCGGAAATGTTTTCCAAGCCGACATTCTCCATGTAGTCGATGGCTTCGCCAAAAGCGGCAATGCCGACAAAGTCCGGAGTACCCGCCTCAAACTTATACGGCAAGTCGGCAAAAGTCGTTTTCTCAAACGACACATGGCCGATCATCTCCCCGCCTCCCTGATAAGGAGTCATGGATTCGAGCAAATGCTTTTTGCCGTAAAGCACGCCCACGCCGGTCGGGCCGTACATTTTATGCGCGGAACAAACAAAAAAATCAGCATCCATGTCGCGCACGTCCACCCGCAAGTGAGGAGCCGATTGCGCCCCGTCGACAAGCACAGGCACGCCATGCCGATGCGCCTCGGCTATCATCTCTTTCACCGGATTCACCGTGCCCAGCACGTTCGACACGTGGCAAACCGCAACCATTCTCGTATTTTCCGTGAACATGTCGCGATAAATATCAAGGTTCAATTGTCCCTTTTCGTCGATGGGCACGATTCTGAGGCGGATGCGCTTGCGCTGTTGGAGCAATTGCCACGGGACGATGTTCGAATGATGCTCCATGACGGTCAATATGATTTCGTCGCCATTGCACAACTTCTCGCCAAACGACGATGCCACCAAATTGATGGATTCCGTCGTGCCGCGCGTGAAGATAATCTCCTCCGTCGAAGCCGCATTCAAGAATCGACGCACTTTTTCGCGAGTTTGCTCTTGGCACGCCGTAGCCTCTTGCGAAAGCAGGTGAACGCCGCGATGCACGTTGGCTTTCTTCGCATAATACATTTCTTCAATCCGACGCACGACGCAACGCGGAGTTTGCGACGTGGCCGCTGTGTCCAGATAGATAAGCGGCTTTCCGTTCACCTTACGCTCCAATATCGGATATTCCGCTCTTATTTCTTCAATGTCGAACATGCTTTCATTTAATTTTCTGATTTCGGCAAGCCACCGCGCATTCGCGACACGAAGGCCGATCGCCGCACATCCGCGCTTCCACGAGCCGACGCAGCCGCTCCTTCAACGATTCCAACCGCACGCCGTCGATCACATCGTGCATAAACGCCTGCATCAACATCAACCGCGCTTCGCTCTCCGGAATGCCGCGCGAACGCATGTAGAACAAGGCATTGCCATCGAGTTGCCCCGTCGACGAGCCATGGCTGCACTTCACGTCGTCGCAATCGATGAGCAATTGCGGTTTCGAATACATCTTCGCAGTCGGCGAAGCGCAAATATTTTTATTGCTTTGATATGCCTCCGTTTTTTCCGCCCCCGGACACACCTTTATCAATCCGGAAAATGCGCCGACAGCCCGATCGTCCACCACATATTTGAACAATTCGTCGGTATGCCCGCCATGGGCAGAATGCGTCACGACAGCATGATTGTCGACAAGGCGGTCGCCATCGGCAATGGCCATGCCCAGCAATCGCAGTTCCGTGTGGTCGCCGGCAAGGTCGACAACGAAATTATTGCGCGTCGCGCCATTCATCAGCGTGATGCCATCGACCATCACGTTCGATCCGCTTTCTTGGCGAAGATAGAACGACGACACCCGACGAGTCGACGCCGTGGAATCCTCTATGTCGTAGTAGTCGAACACGGCGTTTCGTCCCACAAACACTTCCACCACTTGCGAGTTCAAGAAATCGACAGCCGCATTTTGCGTATGGTCGCACGACAAAATCCTCACTTCCGCACCGTCTTCCACCACAATCAGCATTCGCCGATTTGCCATCAACGGCATCCCGCCATTCAAAATATTCACAATTTGAATCGGCTTCTCCACGCGTGTCGACTTTGGAATGTAGACAAACACGCCATCTTGCGAAAGCAACGTGTTGAGTGCCGTCGACGCGCACGAAAGCGAAGCAAGCTTTCCGTAATAACGAGCCACGAGGTCGGCATTTTCCTCGGCAGCAGCACGAAGCGACTTGACGATGACACCGTCGGGAAGCGTTTCTGCCGAATGCGCGCCGGCTTGGAACGCATCGTTGAGAAGGAAAAACAAGCTGGTGCTTAAATTCGGCACTTCGCAGCGAAACGCCTCTGCCAAACCGCCCCCCACGTTCAACCGATTGACGTTGATTCCGTAGTCAGGAGCAAAAAACGATTCAAGATCGGTCGCCTCATAGTCCTCATCGCCTTTTCGCGGCAACCGCGTGTCGCGCAAGGCGGCCAATGCGTCGTCGCGCAAAGCGTTGAGCGCTCCCGCCGAATGTCCGTCGACCGCCGCACGGTTTTCCACGAACAAGTCAATATACTGTCCGGCGGCTGTGCCGGACGTTTTTTTATTTTCCGCCACCGTCGACTTCCTCCTTTATCCAATCATATCCGCGTTCTTCCAATTCCAAAGCCAATTCCGGACCGGCTGTTTTCACAATGCGCCCCTTGTAGAGCACATGCACGACATCCGGACGAATGTAGTCGAGCAAACGCTGATAGTGCGTGATGACGATTGTGGCATTGTTGTCCGTGCGCAACCGGTTGACGCCCTCCGCAACGATGCGAAGCGCGTCGATGTCGAGCCCGCTGTCGGTTTCGTCGAGAATGCTCAACCGCGGTTCGAGCAACGCCATTTGATATATTTCGTTTCTCTTTTTTTCTCCGCCCGAGAATCCCTCATTGACCGAGCGCGATGCCAATTTGTTGTCCAATTGCACAATGGCACGTTTCTCCCGCATCAATTTCAAAAAATCGCTTGCCGATAGCGGCTCTTGCCCGAAATAGCGCCGTTTGGCATTGAGTGCGGCTCGCATGAAATTGACCATCGAAACGCCCGGAATTTCCACCGGATACTGGAAACTCAAAAACAAGCCTTCATGCGAACGGTCCTCCGGCGACAATTCCAGCAAATTCTTGCCGCAAAATGCCACTTCCCCTTCCGTGACCTTATATGCGGGATGTCCCGTCAATACAGCCGAAAGCGTGCTTTTCCCTGAGCCGTTCGGGCCCATTATGGCATGGACTTCGCCCGCCCGCACCGTCAAATCGATTCCTTTCAATATTTCCTTGCCGTCGATTTCGGCATGCAAATTCTTTATTTCAAGCATTGTCCTATAATTTTCTATTTTCCTATCCGACAGAACCTTCCAATGATATTTGCAACAGTTTCTGTGCCTCCACGGCAAATTCCATCGGCAATTTGCTCATCACCTCTTTGGCATATCCGTTGACAATCAGCCCGACGGCATCTTCCGTGGAGATTCCGCGCTGATTGCAATAAAACAATTGTTCCTCGTTGATTTTCGATGTCGTGGCTTCATGCTCCACAACCGACGAATCGTTTTGCACATCGATATACGGGAATGTGTGCGCCCCGCATGTGTCGCTCAGCAGCAGGCTGTCGCATTGCGTGTAATTCCGGCATCCTGTCGCATTTTTCGCTATTTTCACCGCACCCCGGTAGCTGTTTTGGCTATGTCCGGCCGAAATGCCCTTCGACACGATGGTGCTGCGCGTGTTTTTCCCCACATGGATCATCTTCGTGCCCGTATCGGCTTGCTGGCGGTTGTTGGTCACTGCCACCGAGTAAAATTCGCCCGTCGAGTTGTCGCCTTGCAACACGCAACTCGGATATTTCCACGTGATTGCAGAGCCGGTCTCCACCTGCGTCCACGACAATTTCGAGAAATCGCCGCGACACAATCCGCGTTTCGTCACGAAATTATAAATGCCGCCACGACCATCCTTGTCGCCCGGATACCAATTCTGAACGGTGGAATATTTCACCTCGGCACGATCCTCCACCACGATTTCCACAATCGCCGCATGAAGCTGGTTTTCGTCGCGCATCGGAGCCGTGCAGCCTTCCAAATACGACACGTAGGCATCGTCGTCGGCCACAATGAGCGTACGCTCGAATTGCCCCGTTCCGGCCGCATTGATTCTGAAATAAGTCGACAATTCCATCGGGCAGCGAACGCCTTTGGGAATATAGACAAACGAACCGTCGGAGAATACGGCAGAATTAAGCGCGGCAAAAAAATTGTCGTGGCTGCTCACCACCGTTCCCAAATACTTCCGCACCAAATCGGGATAGTCTTTCACTGCCTCTGAAATTGAACAAAAAATCACGCCCAATTCGGCAAGGCGGTCGCGATAGGTCGTTTTCACCGACACGCTGTCCATCACAGCATCGACAGCCACCCCCGACAAGCGCATTTGCTCTTCGAGCGATATGCCCAATTTGTCGAACGTCTTACGCAATTCCGGATCGACCTCGTCCATCGACGTCGGCGATTTTTTTGTTTTCGGAGCGGCATAATAACTGATTGCTTGAAAATCGATGTCGGGAATGTCGAGATGCGCCCAACGCGGCATTTTCATCGTTTGCCAATGGCGCAATGCCTTCAACCGGAAATCAAGCAGCCATTCCGGCTCGCCTTTCACCTGCGATATGTAGCGCACCACGTCTTCGTTCAGCCCGACAGGTATCACGTGCGTGTCAATATCCGTGACAAATCCGTATTTATATTCGCCGCCGGTCACGTCGCGAATCACCTGCTCGTCCTGACGCGCCGTCGTTGCCATATCTTCGTTGCTTTTCATCACTTTTCGTTCCACTCGATTATTTCAAAACATTTCCAATCGCATTTTGTTCGATTCGCCATCAAGCCAAATTCGGAAACACGTTCGCTCCCCACACAAACGGGGCTATGTCCATCACAAACTCAAACAGCAAGCCGCCGGCCAAATGCGAAGACTTGAAAATCGCGCTGTAAGGAGCAATCACATACACAAGATTCAGCACGATGCTGGTCGCAAACAAATATTCCAACACGCCAAAAACGGCACCGCCCACATGGTCTATCCCGCCAAGTTTCAGCGAAGCGGCGAAAGCTCGCAACGAACGTCCCGCAAGCCAAAAAACGCCATAAACAGGCAAAAACACTATAATATAAGCGAGAATCGTGCCGGTGTAAGGCGCGGCAAGATAATATTCCAAATCGGTATGGCGACACAACACGTCGTAAGCAATATCGCCAAACAAATGGCAAGCCACAATGCCGGCAAGCAAGCCGCAAATGCTCCCGATGCCGGCAAGCAAACCGCACCGGTAACCTATGAACGCGCCAACCGCGACCAACACCAAAATCACAATGTCGATTATTGCCATACTGCTGAATAATGCGGTGCAAAGTTACGGATTATTTCCGTTTCCAAAAACAATCAAGAAACACCCTTTCCCGACCCCTGAAATTGTCGTGCACAGCCTTTCTGCAAACGATTTTCAATCGCGGAATAGCTATTTTTTCTTAAATTTGCCGCGTCAGGCGCAAAAAAAGGTCGAAAATGATTTGCATTTTCACAAATCATACCTACATTTGCATGGACTTTTAAGGGAGACATTCAAAAAAAAATACAAACATCTCTATACTTATATAGCCGATATCTGTATCAATGTCAATATCAACTTCAACCTTAATCATTTAGTCTAAATTTCCCTACGTCGTTGGCTGAAAGGAAGTATGGGAATATCGAATGGCAAGTCAAACGACACAAAAACGGTAACGGGTTTACCGAAGGAAGCCGATCGGATGATCGGCTTCCTCATTTTTATATCCTTCCCTCACAGCAAAAGCCGCCGGCATACCGCTTTTATATAATACGGATAATAGAAAATTTATTGAACTAAGGAGTTCCATGCTCAAACACAGGAGAGAACATTGCGTGTTTGCCAACTTCTCAGTTTTTCCATTTTCCCCGATTCCACTGCTCCCAACCCTCAACCATAAACCACAGACCGCTACCGGCAATGTCTTCCTCTGTGTCGCGCGTTAGCGCGAT
>UQKE01000070.1 GCA_900541555.1 uncultured Porphyromonadaceae bacterium
CAAACATGTCGCTGCATTCCAAATAGCGGTCGATCATCGATTCTTGCTCGTCGCCCAACAGGAGCAAGGGGAGGAACCGTTTTTTGTCGTCGTCGATTTCCCGGATTTCCATCGAGGGCGATTCAGAAACAGATTCTTGTGCCGGCGGTGGGGTCGGCTATTTGCGTGGATTCAGTAATGACAACGGACGTCACTCCGGCGGCGATGCATTCGAAAGCGTTGTCGAGTTTGGGAATCATGCCGTCGGCGATGGTCCCGTCGGCTTTCAGTTGCTTGTAGAATGCCGGCGTGATGGAGGTTATGACGTTGCCTTCGGCGTCGAGCACGCCTTTTTTCTCGAAACAAAACATCAAAGAGACGTCGTAGGTCTTGCTTGCTTCCATCGCCACGGCGGCAGCCATTGTGTCGGCGTTGGTGTTGAGCAGATGCCCTTTTCCGTCGTGCGTGAGCGGTGCTACGACGGGGCAATATCCGTTTTCCACGAGCGTGGCGATCGCCTTGCCGTCGACTGCGCGAACGTCGCCCACCCAGCCATAATCGATGGCGCGAACGGGGCGCTTGTCGCTTCTCACGATGTTCATGTCGGCGCCGGTAAGCCCGACGGCGTTGATGCTTTCGGATTGCAGCATGGCAACGATTGTTTTGTTGACCAATCCGCCGTAGACCATCGTCACGACACGGAGCGTGTCGTCGTCGGTGATGCGCCGTCCGTCGACCATTTTCGTGGGAATGCCGAGTCGTTCCGACATGCGCGTGGCCGACCGTCCGCCGCCATGGACGAGTATTTTCCGTCCTTCGATTTTTGCAAAATCGGCGAGCAGCACAGACAATGTTTCAGGATCTTCTACGATTTTTCCTCCTACTTTGACGATGGTGAGTTTTTCTTTCATGACAGCGAGGTTGATTGGTTTTTACGATTTAATGTGAAAGTGGCAAATGCCCATACGATGATGAATCCGGCAAGAGGCACGGCAAACGATGCCGGCATGTCGGCGCAATCGGCAACATAGCCCATTGCCAACGGCCCGACGGCGCCTCCGACGGGCGTCATCATTAGGAACGACGACGCGCGTTTCGTCTTTTTCCCCAACCCGCGGAGCGCGATGGCAAAAATGGTCGGAAACATGATGGATTCAAACAAATAGCCGCATATCAGCGCAATCATCGAGACAATGCCGCAATCGGCCACGACGATGGCTGTCGTGGCGACGGTGGCCGAGGCGCAGGCAAATAGCACTTTTTCGGCCCGAATGCGACGCATGACGAAAGAGCCGATAAAACGGCCGCACATGAATAGCGTCAATCCGCCGAAGGATAGTAATGCGGTGGCCGTCGGCTTGTCGAACCATTCGCCTTCCGTCGCATAGTTGATGAAGAAGCTGTTGATGGATATTTCGGACACTTCGTAGGAAAATAGCGCGAATACGCCGAAAATGAAAGGGAAGTGGCGTGCCAAATTCTTGACGTGTCCCGATTCGTTTTCCTCGTGCGGGATTTCCGGCAGGCGAATGCGGAAAAACACGATGGCGGCAACCAATACAATCAGCCCGATGAGCGCGTATGGGGCGGCGACGCTTGCGTTTTCGCGGAAGATGAACCATCCCCCGATTAGCGGAGCGCAAACGGCGCCAAATCCGTTGAATGATTGGGCAAAATTAAGCCGCGCGGCAGCTGTGGAGCGGTCGCCCAGCTCCGTCACGTATGGGTTTGCAGAAGTTTCCAGAAAAGTCAACCCGCATCCGATCACGAACAGCGAGAACAAGAAAAATTCAAACGACATCAAATGTTCTCCCGGAATGAAAAGCAACGCGCCAATGCCATAGAGAAGCAAACCGGTGACAACGCCGCTGCGATAGCCGTGGCGGTTGATGAGCAGACCGGCGGGAATGGCTGTGAGAAAATATCCCGTATAGAATGTGACTTGCACCATTGCCGATCTGGATTTCGTCATTTCGAGCACTTCTTGGAAATGCTTGTTGAGCACGTCGAGAATGGCATGGGCAAAACCCCATAGGAAGAACAACGACGTTATCAGCACGAACGTCATTAAGTATTTTTTGTCGACAAGCGAATTTTTCTTTCCCATTGCTAATAAAATCCCTGCAAAGATAATGCAAGCCGAGCGCAGAGGAAAAAGAATTCGTTCGTTTTTCCTATGCCGAGGCGCAGCTTGTCTTATGGAAAGATGATGCAAACAGAGCGCAGAGGAAAAAGAATTCGTTCGTTTTTCCTATGCCGAGGCGCAGCTTGTCTTATGGAAAGATGATGCAAACAGAGCGCAGAGGAAAAAGAATTTATTCGTTTTTCCTATGCTGAGGCGCAGCTTATCTTATGTAAAGGTGGGTGAAGAATCGAACGAAAAACTTGCCGAAATTGTTGAAACGATGAAGCGGAGGCGGTTTCCGGCATAAATCCGGAATCGGCGAATATGGAAAATCATGCTAAAATTTCGACAGTCGGAAATAAAGCGTTAAATTTGTAGTTGCAGAATTAGAAGTTATGGCAAAGAATTCGAAATTGAAATTTTCAAAGAAAGAAGACTATAAGACAAAGATTGTAGACTTCTTTACCAGTCACGACAAAGAGTCGTTCAATTACAAGCAAGTCGCATTGGCATTGGACATCACGGGTCGTGCGAATCAATATATGATTGCCGATGTGCTCGACGATTTGGTGCTCGACGGCTTTCTTGTGGAACTTGTGCCCGGAAAATACCAAGCGTCGAAAATATCCGCTACGGCGGAAGGCACATTCGTGCGCCGGAGCAATGGGAAAAACAGCGTGATTGTCGACGGGAGCGAAGTGCCGGTTTTTGTGGCGGAGCGAAATTCGATGCATGCTTTGAATGGCGACCGCGTGCGCGTGCATCTTTGCGCGCAACGCCGTGGCTATGAGCCGGAAGCGCAAGTGTTGGAAATTGTCGAGAAAAAAGAGCAAGTGTTTGTCGGACGGTTGAAAGTGGAGAAAAATTTTGCATTTCTTCAGACAGACAGCAAATATCTCGCTTGTGATATTTTTATCCCGAAAAGCCGCTTGAAAGGCGGAGCGACGGGCGACAAGGCGATTGCCCGCATCGTGGAATGGAACGACGACGACAAAAACCCGACGGGCGAGATTGTCGACGTGCTGGGCAAGAGCGGCGAAAACAATTCGGAAATGAATGCGATTTTGGCGGAATTCGGCTTGCCCTACGTTTATCCGAAAAATGTGGAAGACGCTGCCAATCGGATAGACGCCGGAATTACGCCGGAGGAAGTTGCTATCCGCGAGGATTTCAGAGGGGTGACGACGTTCACCATCGACCCGCGCGATGCCAAAGATTTCGACGATGCTTTGTCGATTCGCCGGATGCCGAACGGCAATTGGGAGGTGGGCGTGCATATTGCTGACGTGACCCATTACGTGCGCCCCGGCTCAATTATCGACAAGGAAGCAGAGAAGCGCGCCACCTCGGTCTATCTCGTCGATCGCACCGTTCCGATGTTGCCGGAGCATTTGTGCAACGGGATTTGCTCTTTGCGGCCGAACGAAGAAAAACTCGCGTATTCCTGCATTTTTGAAATGGACGACAATGCCGTCGTCGTGGCGCATCGCATCCGCAAAACGGTGATCAAGAGCGACCGCCGGTTCACGTATGAGGAGGCGCAAGAGATCATCGAAACCGGCAAAGGCGACTATGCGGAAGAGGTGTTGCAGCTCGACCGCCTTGCTAAATCTCTGCGGAAACGCCGTTTCGAACAAGGTTCGGTGAATTTCGACCGTTTTGAGGTTCGTTTCGAGATCGACGAAACGGGCCACCCGATCGATGTCTATTTCAAAGTGTCGAAAGATGCCAATAAATTGGTGGAAGAATTCATGCTTCTTGCCAACAAGCAAGTGGCGATGGAAATCGGGATGGTGAAAGGGAAAAAACAGCCGAAACCCTTTGTCTATCGTATCCACGACAATCCCGACCCCGACAAGATGCTGAATTTCTCCACGATTGCACACCGTTTTGGCTACAAGGTGAAAATCAAGGGGAAACGTTCGGACATGAACAACTCGCTGAACAAGATGCTGTCGCAGGTGAAGGGTCGTCCGGAAGAAAATTTGCTTTCGATTCTCGCGATCCGTTCGATGGCGAAAGCCGTATATTCGACGGTCAATGTGGGCCACTACGGGTTGGCATTCGACTATTATACGCATTTCACATCGCCCATCCGCCGATATCCGGACATGATGGTGCATCGGTTGCTCGATCGCTATTTGAATGGCGGACGCGCGGCCAACCAGAAAAAGTTGGAGGAAGAATGCAAGCATTCGTCGGACATGGAGCAGCTTGCCGCCAATGCGGAACGCGCTTCGATCAAATACAAGCAAGTGGAATACATGAAGGACCGTTTGGGCAAAGTCTACGAAGGCTCGGTGTCGGGCGTGACGGAGTGGGGCTTGTATGTCGAGCTGGACGAAAACAAATGCGAAGGCATGGTGCCGATGCGCGACCTCGACGACGATTATTATGAATTCGACGAAAAGAATTATTGCTTGGTGGGTCGTCGCAAAAAACACGTCTACCAATTGGGCGACAAACTGACAGTGCGAGTGGCGCGCGCCGATCTTGTGAAGAAGCAATTGGATTTTGCGCTTGTCGACAGCAAAAAGCCGGAAGTGAACGTCGATAAAAACGGAAACCTCGTGAAACCGCAAGATTCTGCATCGAAAGGCGCTAAAAAAACGAAGAAAAAGAAAAAGTAGGGAATGATATAGCCCCGTCTTGCCGATGCGGCGACGGGGATAACGCAAAAGAAAAGGAATTATGAACGTAACAGTATATCTTTCTTCCCGCGCCGATATCGACGAACGTTTCCGCAATGCGGTGTCGGTGTTGGGGCAGGGCATTGGCGAGATGAAAGCTCGTCTCATTTACGGAGGCTCGGATGCAGGGCAAATGCACGTCTTGGCGGAAACGGCGAAACGGCATGGCGCAACCATTACGGGCATCATACCTGAGATTTTCCGACGCTTGGCCGACCCGATTGCCGACGAAATGGTCTATACGCTCGATTTGAGCGAGCGGAAAACGCGCATGTTCGAATTGGGGCAGGTGTTTGTCGCGCTTCCGGGAGGCATCGGCACGTTGGACGAGGTGATGAGCACATTGGCTTTCATGACGGTGCATGCCAATTTCTCGCGGAAAATCATCCTCGTCAATATCGACGGATTTTTTGATCCGCTGCTGTCGCAATTGCGGAAGTTCGTGGAATTGCGATTTGCCTCGGCCGAAGCAATCGAAAATGTGACGGCAGTGGCTTCGGCAGAAGCATGTGTTGAATTGTTGAAATCCTTAGAATCATAAGTTATGATAAGAAAAAGCAAACTTTATACGGCTACCGGCGACAAGGGACAAACGTCGCTTGCCGGCGGGACGCGGGTGGCGAAAGACGACATTCGCATTGAAGCTTACGGTTCGGTCGACGAATTGAATGCTTTCATTGGCTTGCTCGACAATTTGCATAACATTCCGGGCGACCTCAAAGACTTTTTGCGCGTTGTGCAAAACAAATTGTTCAACATAGGCGCGTATTTGGCAACTCCCGACGCGGCGACGGCAAGAGGACTCGACGCTGCCGACGTGGAGCGGCTCGAACGAGCCATCGACTTGCTCGACGCCGAACTTCCGCCGCTTTCCAACTTCGTGTTGCCCGGCGGGTCGAGAATTTCTTCGATGGCGCATGTGTGCCGTGCCGTGGCGAGGCGTGCCGAACGGCGGGCGGTCGCATTGGCGGCATCGGCGCAGATCGATTCAAACGTGTTGGTTTATCTCAACAGATTGAGCGATTATTTCTTTGCGTTAGCAAGATTTAACAATATACATAACCAAATCGAAGAAAATTTCTGGGATAAAGACTGCAAATAGTCTTGCAAGTTATTACTTTTGCGGAAATTTTTTTGAACGCTTTAAGAAAGGTAAGATTATGTATTGGACTCTTGAATTGGCATCAAAACTCGAAGACGCGCCGTGGCCGGCAACGAGGGAAGAACTGATCGATTATGCTATGCGTTCGGGTGCCCCTCTCGAGGTGATAGAAAACCTTCAAGAAATGGAGGATGAGGGAGAAGTGTATGACTGTATAGAAGATATTTGGCCGGACTATCCGAGCAAGGAAGATTTCTTCTTTAACGAGGACGAATATTAGTGCGTTTTTCAAGCGCGAAGATGATTGGCAAATCCCT
>UQKE01000071.1 GCA_900541555.1 uncultured Porphyromonadaceae bacterium
CTGCCGAGGCGCAGCCTGTCTTATCAGAAACAAGAAAGTTGAGGACTAATTTTGTCGGAAAAATGTGGGGATTTCCGGAAAATCCGTAAGTTTGTAAAGTCTGCAAATTTATTAGGCGATGAAGAGGATATTTGTTTTTGTAGCGCTCTTTTGTGCCGTTTTCTTGGCTCAGAGTGTGGATTTCCGGCTTTCCGATCGTTCGGGGGCTGATTTCCGGCTTTCCGACGTGCAAAGCGAATATGTGTTGTTGTTTTTGTACAATTCAGATTGCGATGCGTGTGTGAAAGCCGCTTCCGACATTGCCGGCTCGGAATTGATGAGTTCGCTTCCGCCGGAACGATTGGCGATTGTGAGCATTGCTTTGTTCGACGACGGCCGCCATTGGAAGCAGAAAGCTGAAACGTTCCCACATAGTTGGATTCACGCTTTCGACAAATACGATGACATCATTTTCGGCGATGCGCTTGAATTTTCGACGGTGCCGGTTTATGTGCTGCTTGGAAGCAACCATGAGGTGTTGTTTTGCGGCTGTTCGTTTCGCGCTGTGGAAAGCCATTTGAAGTCGCGTTTGGCGGCAGAGCCATAAAAAGGCACTTTCGGGACAGTTTTTTTGCATGAGAAAGCAGGAAAGCATCTCCAATAATTCGTAATTTCGCAGAATCAAGGATGAGAAGATGAAGATATACAAACATTTGATCGTGGCGTTGGCCGTATGTTTTGCCGGTGACGCAGCGGCGCAGGAAGTGCCATTTTTCGACACGTCGAAACCGGATCGCATTCTGACGTTTGGCATTCGCGCAGGTTTGAATTCGTCGGGCGTGTCGACCAACTATATGTCGATTCAGCCTGAACTGATACAAAGCAATTTCTATTGGCGCTCGGGCGGACAGGCCGGAGGAGTGGTGGATTTGCATATTCGCAATTTTTTTGCCATTCAAGTCGGATGCTTTTGGGAGAACAGAAGCTACGATTGCACGTTGATGGCTGCTGCGGCAGAAGAAGACTACATGGGCAGCCTTTATACGCATGCGCGGTTCAACTATGTGAATTTGCCCGTATTGCTGTCGTTTCGGTTTAATTTGCTTCCGCAGGCTGTGTGGCAGGTGGATGCCGGATGCTACTATGCTTATGGCATTAGCGGCAAAAAAGAGATGGACTCATACATAGCGTTTGGAGAGTCGGAGGGACAACTTGTTTTTGACCACGCCTTGTCGTCTCCTTCTTACTTCGGGGCAGATCCGAAAGAGTTTCTTGCCGTGAATCGTGCAGACTTCGGGTTGAAACTTGGAACAGGATTGACCTTCTTCGACCGGTATGTCGTCGGCGTATATTACCAGCGTAGCATAAAGAATGTTGCGAAAAACTATGAGGGAGGACCCGACTATCATCTGCGCAATTGCAGTTGGAGCGTCAACATCGGATATAACTTTTAAGATAAAAGAAAGGCGAACCTCTTGCAAGGCTCGCCTTTCTTCTGCATTGGGAAGTATGGAAATTATTCGTTTGATTTTTCAAATTCGTCTTTTCCAACTCCGCAAAGCGGACATACCCAATCGTCGGGAAGATCTTCAAATGCCGTTCCCGGCGCAATGCCGTGCTCGGGATCTCCAATTGCAGGGTCGTAGACCCAATCGCACACTGTGCATACGTATTTGTCCATAGTCGTATTTGTTTTGGTGATTATACGTTGTAAAAACGTGTGGTGGTTTCGGTTTGTTCACGACGGAGGGAGAATTTTATTTGTTTACGACGTTTGCGCCTCCTTCGATCGACACTTTGGAAGAACGCGACGAGTCGACATAGGCATTGTTTGTGGCGTATGCTTTCACGGATGAAGCTCCTGAACTTTCAACGTTCGCTATGTTGCATTCCAAATTCGAAGCATCCACTTTGCTCGATCCGGAGCTGTCGTAGTCGGCATCTTGGGCTTTTCCTTCCAATGCGATTTTGCTGGCGCCACTGGCTTTGGCAGCGATGTGGCTCACGCCGATTCCGGTGATGTTTAAGTTGCTCGAACCGCTGGATTTGATCGCAGCGCTCGTGGCTTTCAGGTCAGAGAAGGAGCTTTTCGAAGCACCGCTGTTGTCAACAGAAATGGAAGAAGCGGCCGAAATGGAGCTTACTGCAATGGACGACGATCCGGAATTGTCGATGGAAACCTTGTCGGCTTGCAGTTTGTCGAGTGCCATTTTGCTTACGCCGCTGTTTTCGATATTTATCGTGCTTGATGCTTTCAGCGATTTTCCGATAATGCCGGACGCTCCGGAATTTTCCAAAATGAAAGAATCAGACGTGATGTCGTCGAAGAAGAAGCGTACTACGCCGCCATTTCGGATAGCAGAAAGGGAAGGAGCCGTGATCGTGACATAAACCTGCTCGGGATTGTTGTGTTTGGTCCATGTTATGTCGTTTTGCATCCGTTGCACGGTGAGCGTGCCGTTTTCCACGCGATATTCCGTTTTTTCGATTTCACCTTCATCGAGGCTTGCCAATTCGATGGAATACCGATCGGCTTTTACATACTTCACATAGAGCACGCCGCCGGTTTCGATGGCATCGAAGCGTGGCAGTTTTTCGCTTTTCTTTGTTGCTTCTGCGGGAATTTCGAATCTCCCGTTTGAAGAATCGGTTGCCGTTACGCTTGAGCAAGAAACGAGCATGGCGGCGAGAGCGGTCAATAATGCTGTGTTTTTCATTTTGTGTTCGTTTTTATAATTTTATATTAGACGTATTTATTTCTCGAAAAGTTGCGCCAGCATTGAAAAAATTTCGTGGAGCAACTTCATTTTTTATATGACGGACATTTCCCTGTTTTGTGACATTAAAAAATGCTATTTTTTGTCGCGTTTCTTTGTGAAAAATTCGGGGGAGACGGCGAAACGTTTGGAATTTTAAAATCTGAGAGGGTTATGTTTCTTTTATTTGTTTGATTCGCAGTGTGTTGTTGCTATATGCCTTGTGCTTTGAAAATGTCCTAAAAAATTTCGTTCCAGCGAAAAGGGCCTTTGAAAATCCGAGTGTTTTCTAAATATGAATGGTTTTGAATATTACATGTGTGGATTATTGTTGAATTTTAACTGTGTCGTTTGTGCGAAATTTGGTGCGTTTTTTGCGCCTTGCGTTATCTACGTAATTTTTAATTATCTTTGCAGAAAATTTGTGTCCGGTTTTCATCGGCACGCAGCAATCGGCGATAACGATATGGTATTGAATTATATTTGGATTGGGTTTTTCGTAGTGACGTGTGTTTTCGCGTTGTACGAAACGCTTGTCAATGGCAATATCGATATTTGGACGACGATCATGACATCGTCGTTCGATTCGGCCAAGACGGCTTTTGAGCTGTCGTTGGGGCTTACCGGCGTGTTGTCGCTTTGGATGGGAATCATGAAGATTGGAGAAAACGGAGGGATCATTCCGTTTTTCGGACGCATGGTCAGCCCGTTGTTCTCTCGCTTGTTTCCGGGCGTTCCAAAAGATCATCCGGCGATGGGGTCGATTTTCATGAATGTTTCGGCTAATATGCTTGGGCTTGACAATGCGGCGACGCCGCTTGGCTTGAAGGCAATGCAGCATCTTCAGGATTTGAATCCGAAGAAAGATACGGCAACCGATGCCATGTTGATGTTTCTTGTGCTGAATGCGTCGGGGCTTATCCTGATTCCGATAGGCATCATGACTTATCGTGCCGCTTGCGGAGCGGCAAATCCGACCGATGTGTTCATCCCGATATTGATCACTTCGTTTATCTCGTCTTTTGTGGGGCTGCTTGCGCTTTGCTTGAAACAGCGCATTCGGATTTTCGACAAGGTGATTCTTTCGTGGCTTCTCGGCATTCTTGCGCTTGTTGGGGGAATTGTTTGGGTTTTCTCGTCGATGTCGCCCGAAGAAATGCAACGTTATAGCTCGTTTGTGGCGAATGTGCTGCTTTTCGGAGTCATTTTGCTGTTTATCATTTCGGGCATCAAGAAGAAAATCAATGTCTACGAATGCTTTATAGAAGGCGCCAAAGACGGTTTTCGCACAGCCGTGATGATTATTCCTTATCTCGTTGCGATTCTTGTGGCAGTCGGGATGTTTCGGGCTTCCGGAGCGATGGACGACATTACCGGCGCTATTCGCTATGTCGTTGGCAGCATGGGGTTTGACACGCAATGGGTGGAAACGTTGCCAACGGCCATCATGAAGCCGCTAAGCGGCACGGGCAGCCGGGGCATGATGGTGGATGTGATCAATACGTTCGGCGTTGATTCGTTGCCTGCGCGGATTGCCGGTTGCATACAGGGTAGCACGGATACTACTTTCTACATCCTTGCCGTTTATTTTGGCAGCGTGGGCATCCGCAAGACGCGTTACGCCGTACCGTTCGCCTTGATAGCCGATATAACGGGGACGATAGCCGGAATAGCGGTGGCATATTTCTTCTTTGCATAATGCATGTGAATAGATTCGACTGAAAACAATCAAGCAAGTTTGATTGTTTTTTCCTCGGCTGTCTCTGGTTCGCCATGAGGCAAGCTATCGGAGTGTCGGAGTAGGGCAGGCTGCGTTTCGGCAATACAAAATGAGCAAGCTCTTTGTATTGCACTCAACTTCTATCTTTAAATAAGATAGGATGCGGTTCGGCAT
>UQKE01000072.1 GCA_900541555.1 uncultured Porphyromonadaceae bacterium
TTGTCAAAGTTGCCACTGCTTCCGGCATCCACACGGCCAAACTTATCGTGAAGTAGTATAAATTAAGCAAAGTATAGTTATGAGAAAAATATTGTTCTGGGTATCGTGTTTGTTGGTTGCAGGGACATCTGTGTTTGCAAAGAACATGATTACCATCAATGGCACGGCATACGATATAGACACGTTGGTTTATAAACATAATGTCGGGCCGGGTACGAAATATGCTTACTATAATGTGCCTGACCGTCCTTTGACTATTCATGTCATGGAGGTGGACTTGACAAATCCGTATGTCGACATTGAAACTTGTTTGAGCGGCGACAGTGCGGTTGCCACGGAGCGACCTACGAGCATGTATGCCCGCAACGACTGGCCGGGGCACGACATGATTGGCGCGACAAATGGCGATTTCTATCAATACCAGAATCCTATTGAAATCGGCATCCCTCGAAGCGGCCAATTCCGCAGAAACGAATGTGTGACGAATCCGGTTGGAAGGGCATCTTTTGTTTTGACTCCGGATCGCGTGCCCTATATTGACCGCGTGGATTTTCGGGGGACATTGACAAAAGGCGAAACGTCGACGCGCATTCACGCTGTCAACATGCAACGGTTGGAATGGGAAAATACCGGAGGCGATTTCATGCTCCTCTATACCAACAGCTATGGAAAATATACGCACAAAACCTCGGGCGGGGTGAAAGCAATCATACGTCCGAAGGAAGGCGATTTGTTTTTCAGCGCGAACAAGACGATTGAATGTGTGGTAGAAAGCGTTTTCGACAATCCCGGCATTTCTCCGATTCCTGAAAATGCAGCTGTGCTCTATGGTGTGGGAGCGTCGGAAACTTATTTGCGGACGCTTCAAGCCGGCGACGAAATAGGAATATTCTTGAAGACCGATTTGCGTTCGCAGCCCGGTTTGCTCACTGATTTCAAAGAGCAAATGGGCGGAAGCGACGATATTGTGCTTCAAGGAGGCATCACAGACGCAGGGCAATCCGGCGCAGCCACCGGCGAACATCCCCGCACAGGCATGGGCATATCGAAAGATAAGAAAACGGTGTATATTGTAGTGGTCGACGGCCGGCAGACAGCTTCGGCCGGCGTTTCGTTGCAAGATTTTGGAGAAGTGTTCAAGACATTAGGAGCTTGGGATGCAGTGAATCTCGACGGAGGCGGCTCCACTTGCATGGTGGTGAACAAGGAAATTCGCAATCATCCGTCGGATGGAAACGAAAGGGCTGTGGGCAATGGTGTTTTGGTTTTGTCGAATGCGCCTGTCGACGATGTCATAGCTTCTATAGAGTTTTCGCCTCGTTCTTACAATGTGCCTGCCAATGCGCGATTCCGCCCGATTATTTATGCCTTTAACCAATATGGATTGATGAAATCCGACGATTTGGAAGGCGTGGAGTTTTCTTGCTCTCCGGAAATAGGAGAATTTAATGAAAATAAAGAGTTTACGGCCGTAGACGGCAATGCGTCGGGCTACATCACTGCCACTTATGGCGATGTGTCGGTGACGCAGGCGGTGAATGTCGTGAATTCTCCGATTACATTGGAACGAGATTCCTATTTAATCGACAATTCGCATCCTTGCGAAATAAAAATGAATGCCACCGTGGGGCTCGTGACGGATGCAGTCGATCCCGCAAGTGCCAAATGGGAAGTGGAAAATCCGGAAATATGCGAAGTGCGTGATGGCGTGATTTACGCTTTGAAAGACGGAACGACAAAAATCACAGGCACATTGTCGAATTTTTCTGGTGAAATAACCGTGACAGTCGAAAATCCTCAAGCATCTGCCATGCCGGTATTTTCGGAAATAGTTCCCGGCGATTGGTCGCTTATGCAAAGCGGCGGTTCCGGCTTGACGTTGACGCCGGATGGCGACGGGTTTGTGTTGTCGTATACGGGCGCTTCTTCGCGCGCTCCTTACATTCAAGCCACCCATTCAGCTCAAATCTGGGGTTTGCCGGATAAAATCCGTGCACGTCTCAATGTGGGCGAAGCTCCGGTGAAGTCGTTGCAATTGAGCGTGTCGAATGCGTTGGGCGAGAGCTTGACAAATTGGATATTGACGGGCGAAATAAAAGCGAATGAGGAATTCATATTGGAAGGCGCGTTCTCTGAATGGTGCGATCCGTTGAGCGTGTATACTTATCCGATCTCGGTAAACAATCTTCGCTTCAACATGGGCACATCCACGAAAGGACAGCAATATGAAATACGCGTGCTCGGCCTTGATGCAATCTACGACGGTTATGATGCCGTGACGTCCGTTGAAGCGGACAATAACTGTGTCCGCGTTTGGCCGAATCCGGTGGCCGGCGGCGAAACCGTTCGCGTTGAAGCCGACGGCAAAGCGACTGTCATGGTCTACGGCATGAATGGCGCCATGGTTGCAGAAACGACGATTGATGGCGTTGGCGAAATCTCGACGGCGGGATTGGCACAAGGCGTTTACATCGTGAAAGTAATGGCGGATTCTAATGTGAAAACAGCCAAGTTGATCGTAAAATAATTCATTAATAAAAAAATAAACGACTATGAGAATCAAACATTTCTTATTGACAGGCGTAGCGGCGACAATGCTGTTCCCTGCTGTTGCCACGGCGCAACGCGGAGGGGAAAGTGTTGTGCTTAGCGGAGTGGAATTCAGTGTCGATACGTTGTTTCATGCCAAAGTAGGCCCGGGAACGACGCAGACATCTTTGCTCGTGACAAGCAAAGAAGACGCGAATATGCAATTGCGTGTATTCTATACGACTACCGATTTGTCGACTCCGGCGGTGAGCGTTGAAGCACTCATCGCGCAAGACAAGTTGTCGGGTGGCGCAACGGTGAGCAGCATGGCGACAAGCCACTCGACGGCAGAAAAATCGTATTTTGCAGGTATTAACACGAACTTTTTCGTGACTTCCGGCACTGCAACAAACGGCGTGTCGAAAGTTGGCGCTCCGCAACAAGCGGCAGTGTCCAGAGGCGAAATTTATCTTACCTCGACTGCCGGCAATTCAGGAAATCGTGCATGGCCGAACTTCTTTATGGATGCCGATGGCAAACCCAATATCGGAGCCATTTCCTATGACGCAGGAACTGCGGAATGCAATGGGCAAAGCGTGAAATTCACGACGGTAAACAATAGTGCCAACAACAACGCTGTTTCTGTCTACACGCCGAAATATTATGGCATTCTCAATCAGCCGAGCTTGAATGGTTCGGTTGCGGAAGTGCCGGCAAAAATGATAGAAGGCGACTATATCGAGTTTGGCAAAACGGTGAAATTGGAAGTGACCGGTGCTGCCACTACAACCGGCGACCGCGTGATTCCTGACGGCGAGTATATGATTGCCGGTCGCGGCAATGCAATGTCGTTCGTGCAAAATCTTCAACCGGGCGATGTCGTTACGCTCACGGCCAGAGCAACTGTCGATGGCACGGAAGTATTCCCTATGGATGTAGCCACCGGAAATCCGTGGATTTTGGAAAATGGCGAAGTGCTTGAATCGGAAGGCGATCGTGGCGATGCAAGTGCGCGTCATCCTCGCAGCTCGATAGGATACAGCAGCGACCAAAGCAAGTTGGTCATGATGGTTATCGATGGCCGTAGCGCACTTTCTGATGGCGTTCATACCAAAGAATTGGCAGGCATGATGTATTATGCCGGTGCCGACGAAGCAATTAATGTCGACGGTGGAGGTTCGTCTACGATGTATACGTCGTCGCTGGGTGTGCGTAACAGGCCGAGCGACGGTCACGAGCGCGCTTGTGCATGCGGAATGTTTGTTGCCATCAATGCGCCGGAGGACAACGAGATAGCAGAAATCCGGTTTGAGGACTGGTCACTCCATTTCCCGAAATACGGCGTATACACGCCGAAAGTCTACGGCTACAACCAATACGGAGTTTTGGTCGACACGGACGTTGCTGCGACATTGAGCTGCGACGCCTCGTTGGGCGAGATCATCGACGAAGGGCGCACGTTCTACGGGACGGGCTCCGGCACGGCAGCCTTGAAGGCCAGCTACAACGGGCTGGAGGCGACGCTTCCCGTGGAGATAATCGGCGAGGAGGAAGGCGGCGCGATGTCGTTCCGTCTGGAAAACCTTTTGATTGACGACGTTCGCGAGTATCCCGTCGAGATCAACGCGACGATGCATGAGAACGTGATGTCGATCAACCCGCAGGCGTTCGATTGGACGAGCGGCGACTCGGGAGTTGCCACAGTTGGCAGCGAAGACGGCGTTGTGCGCGGCGTTTCGGACGGCACGACGACCGTATCCGGCACTGTTGGCGACTTCACGGGCGTTTTGAACGTGACGGTGGAGATACCGACATCTTCGGCGATGCCTGCGGTTTCGGGCACGACGGCGGAAGAATGGGCGCTTATGCAAAGCGGCGGCACCGGGTTGACGCTGACTCCGGAAGGCGAGGGCTTCGTGTTGAGCTACACGGGCAACGGCAGCGGCCGCGGCGCGTACATCCAATTGACCCGCTCGACCCGCGTTTGGAGCTTGCCCGACAAGATCCGGATGCGCATCG
>UQKE01000073.1 GCA_900541555.1 uncultured Porphyromonadaceae bacterium
CGGGATACTCGCGAACGTCGTCAATCAAAAGGTTTTCCAGACGGAACGACATCGCCACGCCGTCGCTCGCCCCCAATATCTCCACGGGAAGTGTCGCCTCCAGCCCGTTGTAGCTGGCCTTCAACGCCGCCGTGCCGGAGCCCGTCCCGTAGAACGTCCGCCCTTCGTCGATGATCTCGCCCAACGAAGCGTCGCAGCTCAATGTGGCGGCAACGTCCGTGTCCACCAATACACCGTACCGGTTGTAGCCGTAGACTTTGGGAGTGTAGACCCCGTATTTCGGAAAATGCAAAGACCAGTCCTCAAAACGGATTTCCGCTATCTCGTCGTCTTCCGGAGCTTTCAGCACGCAATAAACGCCATTTCCGCAAGCGCGTTCGTGGCCGTCGCTCGGATTGTTCATTGCACCAAACATCGGCAAAAAGATCGACGACGAGCCGCCGCCATCAATGTTGATTGCATCATAGGCTCCTGCGTACTTCATAATATCAGCCAATTCCACATACATCGCGCCGGACGACAATGCGCTTCGTCCGTCTACCACGCAGAAAATCAACTTCGAACGGTCTTGATTATAGCCAAGCATTGATCTCGGATGGCGGGATGTGTCGCCCTGCGGAGTCGTAGCTCCTTGCGCCAGAAATATTGTGTTTCCTCCTACCATTTGTGTCAAGTCGGGAGTCTGCCCTGCAAATTGGTCGAGACGCATGTCGAACATGATTTCCACTTCATCGCCTTCCGATAAACCCGACACAAGCGACGCTTTCGAGCCGGTCGCGCTCAACACTGCTTGCCCTTCGGCGATCGCCTTGTTGCCGGCAGTGGAGGAGGCGCCTACCACTTTCGCTGTAATCGTTTTGTTGATTCCCCAAGACTGTCCGGGCAACAATTCGAGCGCCACTTCGGTTGTTCCTGCCGGAGTATGCGTATATTTCCCATTTGTGCTATTAAAAACAATTATCTCATCATTCCCTATTCGTTCGTTGACACGCGACAAAGCGACAGCCTCGCCTCCGTTGATTCGTATCGTATAGCTCGATTGCACATACGATGCATAAGGCAGCAAACTTGAATCCCACATGAAATGAGGCGACCCCGTAGCCACCGTTGCCAAAACCCCGTTTTCGATAGAGCCGTTCACAGGCGCGCCCACATCGCCCGACGTTTCAAAGAAATCGCCATTTATGGCTGCATAATAATATTCTCCGTTGCCAGTTTTTCGCGTCGCATGGTCTGATATGTTTTCTACACCTATAATCGAATCTCTGCCCAATTCTGTGCGAAAATCCACATTAGGCTGCTGAGCGTCGATTGTCAAATAAAATGTCCGGAATGTCAAATCTTCACCTTCAAATTTGATGGCAGTGTAAAACGTTCCCGGACCAACTTTAAAATGTTGCAACGTGTCGACATCATAAGTTCCTCCGTTAATGACGGTTGTCGACGCTGCTTGCATTTGCGCATAACTGCACAACAATGCGAAAGATAAAAATAGTAGTGGTTTTTTCATATAACTTTGGTGTTTGGTTTGCGTCTCAAAGTTAAATATTATTTTAGATTGCTCGTCTAACGGCATTGGGCAAAATAGATTCGCATCGAGTTAAAAAATGTTTACGTTTTATTTAATCAATGCCGTTTGTGTAATTTAGCAACATCATTTTACCGACATCTAATCAAAAAACAACTTATGAAAAAATTTACTTTTTTTGCCTTGGCTGCGCTGCTTTTGCCAATTGGCAATGCGAATGCAACCACATGGACGTTGCAAGGCAACGAGTATACGGTCGACACTTTGCAACATGTGAAAATCGGTCCTGCCACGACCTACACTTCATTGCAACTGTCGGGAGCGAAAAAACTCATGGTGTTTTACACAACCACCGACCTGAACAATCAAAAAGTAGACGTGCGCACTGTCAAAGCGAACAACCGATATGCCAGCTGCACGACTGTTTCTTCAATGGCCAACGCTGCAACGGCGGCCAAAGGAGATTTGTATTTTGCAGGCGTCAATGCCGACTTTTTCGGGAACAATGCCCCCATCGGACACGCGTTGGTCGATGGAGAGATTTATCGAACTCTGGGCGATTCTTATTGGCCTTCGTTCGGATTCACAGCAGGACGCCAACCCGTCATCGGCGCTAATACGAAAATTACCGGCACTCTTACAGTCAACGGGCAAGCCACAACAGTGTCCGGCGTCAACTGCACACGAGGAGAAAACAACTTAATTCTATACACCCACCTGCAAGGGACAAGCACCGGAACCAACGAGTTTGGAACAGAAGTATTAGTAGAACCGGTTGATGGCAATCAAGCAATCATCGGCCGCACTTCCACTTTGCGCGTTGTTTCCGCACCGGTGCTTAACACTGGCAACATGGAGATTCCCGATGGCGGAATCGTAATCTCCGCGCACGGGACAAGCCAAAGTGTCATCAACAATCTCAAAGCCGGCGACGAAATAGAATTGAAGATGTGGGCGCAATACGAAGGCAAAGACATCTACGACATCACCCAAATGGCCGGCGGGCAGCCTGTCATTCTGCAAAACAACGTAGTACTCGACACGCAAGGCGTTCTCGACCATCTTGTAGCCAACAACCCACGCACAGCCGTCGGCTATAACGACGACAATGAATTGGTGTTGCTCGTCGTGGACGGACGCAGCTCCATTTCGGCAGGATGCGTATCCAAAGAATTAGCCGAAATCATGAGATACACAGGATGCACGGAAGCGCTCAACTTCGATGGCGGCGGTTCGAGCACCATGTATGCCGGTCCCATATTAGGCGTGCTCAACAGTCCGAGCGACGGAAGAGAGCGTTCGGTGACAAACGGTCTTTTCTTGGTTGCCACTGGCGACGAGACCGACACGAATGTGGCCGAAATCGAATTTAAAGATGCCGACGAAAATCGCATGGTTCGCCTTCCGCAATATGGAAATTACACCCCGACGTTCTACTCTTTCAATAAAGACGAAGTGCTTATCAGCAATGATCAAAAAGGCATTGTCCTTTCTCTCGAAGGCGAGAATGCCAACTTCGGGGAAATCACCAACAACGGCACGACATTGTATGTGACAGCTCCGAGCGGCACTTTCTGCCTCACAGCATCCTACAACGGCATAACAAAAACTATCCCCGTAACCATTGCGGAAGGCGAAGTTGCTTTTGCGAAGGAATCGATATTGATCGACAATAGCCGAGAATATCCCGTGGAAGTCATATCTTCCGTAAACGGCGTAAGCATGCCGCTCGACAACAGGGCGTTAGATTGGATGTCGGATTCTCCATCTGTCGCAACTGTGGAACAAGTGACAGGAATCGTACGTGGCGTTTCGGACGGCACTGCAATCATTTCCGGAACAGTCAATGGAGAAACAAAGAAATTAAGCGTGAAAGTAGAAGTGCCTACGTCTTCGGCGATGCCTGCGGTTTCGGGCACGACGGCGGAAGAGTGGGCGTTGCTCCAAAGCGGCGGCACTGGGTTGACGCTGACTCCGGAAGGCGAAGGCTTCGTGTTGAACTACACGGGCAACGGCAGCAGCCGCGGCGCTTACATCCAGTTGACCCGCTCGACCCGCGTTTGGAGCTTGCCCGACAAGATCCGGATGCGCATCG
>UQKE01000074.1 GCA_900541555.1 uncultured Porphyromonadaceae bacterium
AGGCTGAGCGCAATGCAAAGAGCTTGCTCGATTTGCATTGCCGAAACGCAGCCTGTCTTATCCAAAGATTTGAAGTTGAGCGCAATGCAAAGAGCTTGCTCGATTTGCATTGCCGAAATGCAGCTTATCTTATCCAAAGATGAAGATACCATATACAAAAAATCCAGTTTATGTGCAAGATTTGATGCATGCATTGGCGGCTGATTTTTAATCGGGCTACTTTTTTAATTGTCTTTTCATCACAAATCCCTGTCCGGAAGAATTATATTTGAAATCGCGTTCCCAATCCAAAGGACACAAAGTGTTGTCATCAACGATTACCCAACGCTCGTTGTCGAATTGACGGGTTTTGTCGATAGTGACGACAAAATAATTTGTATTGTGGTCGACAATATTGTACTTGTCTAAATGGAAACCATTTTGACACACCCAGAAACGTTTGATCTTCAAGCCGTCCCTGTCAAATACTATCCTATTGTCGCTTCCAATGCTACGCTTGACGACTTTGCCTTTCTTGGTTTCGCAATACAACACCGTTTCATAGTTGTCGAAATCCATGTATTTAGCGGGGTGACGGGTATTGTCGTTTGATCCTCTTTGGATTATTGAGATGTCAAAAATAATATTCTTATTGTCTTCTCGGCTATAATATTCTTCGACTTCCATTTGCGGAATCCCGCTGTCGAGAGTCAGAGAGTCGCTATCCGCCTGCCATCTTCCATGTGTTTCTTTCCCTCCCCTCCGAAAAACGAAAGAGCCGTTGCCGGAAAGCGTCAGGACGCTTTCGAATTCAATTCTTGGCACCGCGCCATATATGGAAGTAAATATTGTTGCATCTTTTTCGTAAGCATACGTGCCGGCGACTTGTCTCCGGTTGCATGTGTTGCAAAGCGCAGAAACCTGCGATTTGCCTTGTTTCATCCATTTTTGCAAATCATGTTTTACAAATGGACGATCCGATGCATAATCCTCAACGATAAAATTCTCATTGGCATCGAATGTCCGAAATCGCTTGAGGGTGTCGCATGAAGTGCCCCTTTCGTTCCGCAATAGCAAAGTGTCGTCATCGACAATATCCAATGTTTCGTCATCGAATTGCCGCAAAGTATTGAAAATGATTCGGTAAAAATTAGTTTCCGGATTATTGGAAAGCGCATATTTTTTTGTCTCTCTTTTGAAGTATTTAATCCTAACATTTTTCAAATTCACATCACGACTGAAATATATTTTCCCGCTTGTATCGGGAGTGCGCGTCAACGTTTCGCCAGACATCGTTTCGAAAACGCACGTAATGGAATTATAATTGAAAAATATTGACCGTGATGCCCACGGCTGAGGCGGATTGGACAATATCCGACGATAGTAGGCCGTTGATATCAGATCGACTTGCACAACTATATTATCAGCATAACTGTTTCTGGCATATTCTTCAATTTCGACGCAAGGATAATGGCTGTTTAAGATAATACTTTGATTTCCATTTCGCCATGTCCCGTATGTAACTGTTGGCATATTGACAAATTCAAAAATGCCGTTGCCATAAATATAGAGATACTTATGCGAAGAGTTTTCTTCCGAAGGCGCAAAGATCCCATAAATATTCGGACCTGCAAATGCCTCGCATGCCAACAACAAGCAAGCAGCGCTAATCATATATTGTTTGATGTTTTTCCCCATTTTTTATCCTATAAATAGATTCTTGATTATTTTACGTAATCTTCCCTAAATACTCCGAAATCCTCATTCGTCTTGATGGGACAATCTTCGAAAGAGCAAATGTAGTCCAACAACTCTTCGCCTGTTTTGATAGATTCAGGGATTAGAAACCAGCTTCTAAGAAATGGCATTTGTGCTTGTGGAACAATTCCATAATCTTTAAAAACGCTTGCATAATATTGGAAATAACAATCGTATATATTTTTATATTTATCTTTGTCGAACGGAAAATCAAGTGGCATTGTAATATAAATTTCATGATATTTGCACACAAATCGATACATGATTCTTTCAAAGTTCTGCATGAGGAATTTGTGAAAGGCACTGAAATCATCGATTCTTCCGTTCATTTCCATCGAAATCTCGGTTAGTTTCCCTGTTTCCATTGAAAAGTTAAAGTTTATGCGGGGATATGGCATATTGCGCCTCGTTTCCATCGAAATTTCGGTTAGTTTGCCCGTTTCCTTTGAAAGTTTGAAGTTTGTGTGGGGATATTTGCGCTTCAAACGCTTAAATGCGAGATTGGCTTCATTCAGCAAAAGTGAATCTCCATAGTCTCCATACAATTCGCGAATCACACTTGCCAAGCGAGCTTGATTCTTATATAGGGCTTTTTGTTCATCTTCAATAGCGGGAATAAGAAATGTAAAATCTTTTTCCTGAAAACAGTTGGTATAAACTAGCCGTAAGCTACCTGCCGCTATATTTGGGATAATCAATAAGAAAATCAATATGTGTTTTTTCAATATCTGCATGTCTTTAATATCTTGTTAAATAAAAATTGGAAAATGGAAATAAACAACCGGGACGGTTCATTTGCAGGTACATGGTAATTCGTGTCAGTAGGATATGTGCGTTTAAAGTGATCTACAAACATTTTTCCATATTCCTGATATTCCGTTCTTAAAAGTTCTGGATTTCCGATTCCGACTAAACGTCCTGAATAAATTTGATCCAAATACTTTCCCAAGCATCCTTCGACGCTTGGAGCAAGAGTCTCTGCCTCTCCAAGTACCCACATTGTTAATAATCTTGCTTCATATTCTTTATTGATTGATGGATCGTCCATTTGTCCAAACACATACTGAAACGCATGGATCAATTCTTCTATATATGTGGCTTCTCCTAAATTTTCACTATAAGTTATAGTCCCGTTCACAAATTCTCCGGAACCTTCAATGTGGCCAAATTTAATGGTGATGATTCCGGCCGCGTCGTATTCCTTGATTTCCACGATGTCGCCGCCGTCGGGCGAAGCGTCCTCCGCCACGGAAGCCACGTGCCGGCCGAGGCCGTCGTAGTAGGCGGCCGTCGCGATGCGCGACGCGCCGGAGGGCGACGTCGACTGCCAATGCACCACGACATTCGTCGGCTCTGTTCCCGCCGCCGAAAGGCAAGCGGCCAAAAGAGCAAGGGAGAGGATGGAACATTTCGCATTCATGGCTTATGGAGGCTTGTTTCCACAAAGTTAGCGATTTCGCATGAAAAATCAAAATTT
>UQKE01000075.1 GCA_900541555.1 uncultured Porphyromonadaceae bacterium
GAGATGCAGCTTGTATTATCCAAATACAATGCAAATCGAGCGCAGAAACGTCAAACTCTGTTTGAACGCTTATGCTACACTGAACTCATCTTTTCCAAACTGCAACTCTTGAAACCATTTTGCGGAATTGAGAAAACACACCTGCTTACTTGCAATAGTTGAGTATTTTTCATTGCAATAAACCCGCCTCCTGCATAAATTCGTCAACAACAAACTTCTCTCCGCCTTCTGATTCACATCAAATTTTCAGATATAACCCATTTCCCTTAGAACGAAGTAGTTGATTAATATAAGTAGTCCTATTTACTATCATGTTATTTTCAATAAATGTCATTTGTGACACAAATCCGAAAACAAAGATAAAAGTTTAATTTCAAATTAGCCAAAAATAGTCCACGAAAATTCTACCGTTCCGTTTTTTCATGTCGCGACAAAAAGCTACCTTTGTACATGCAGATGAATGGCAAGAGTGCCGTCGTCGCATTTTTGGTGATTTTACTTAAACATGCGTTTGCTGTTATTCGGAATGTCTTGAAACCTCGAAAATTTCAAAGATGTCTATACACGAATAAGTCAGTGAATGTCTGCGCTATATGCGTGGGCGTGACTTATCGTATAGGCGGGTTTTTCGAGGTACCCAAGACATGATAAGAAACGTCCGCGTTTCTTTTATGCTTGGTGCCTCTTATCCCGCTCTCCGATAAGCACAGCATACGCCAAACATATAGCGTATGGCAACTAAAAACCTCTTTCAAGCAAAAAAAGCGAAAAAAGATGAATTCTACACCCAGCTTGCCGACATTGAAAACGAGCTTCGCCACTACCGCGAGCATTTTCGCGGCAAGACCGTGCTGTGCAATTGCGACGATCCTTACGAAAGCAATTTTTTCAAATATTTCGCGCTCAATTTCAACCAGCTCGGGCTGAAAAAACTAATCGCCACCTGCTACGACGGCTCGCCCGTGCAAGGAAAAGAATTGGTGCTGTTTTGCGACAATCTTCACGAAGAGCCGCGCAGAGCAGCCTACAAAGTGGAGATTACAACAGTCGACGACGTGAACGGCGACGGCGCCATCGACCTTTCCGACGTGCGATGGCTGCTTCAAAACGATTGCAATGCGTTTTCCTTGCTCGACTGGGGCGGAGATTTCCGGCATCCGAAAGCCAAAGCATTGCTGCAAGAAGCGGATATTGTTGTGACAAATCCTCCTTTTTCCTTGTTTCGGGAATACGTGGCTCAGCTTATGGAATACGACAAAAAATTTCTGATCATCGGCAATGTTAATGCCATTACATATAAAGAAATTTTCCCTCTCATCAAGAGCAATCAAATATGGATTGGCGCAAGCATTCATAGTGGCGACAGAAAATTCAATGTTCCTAACAATTATCCATTAAAAGCAGCCGGCTGTGGAATTGACGAAAATGGGCAAAAATATATTCGAGTTAAAGGTGTCCGTTGGTTTACGAATTTAGATTATAAACAACGTCATGAAGAATTGATTCTCTACCAACGATATTCGCCCGACAAATATCCGCGATACGACAACTACGATGCAATCAACGTCGACAAAACCGCCGACATACCCTGCGATTACGACGGCGAAATAGGCGTTCCCATCACTTTTTTAGACAAATACAATCCGGCGCAATTCGAAATTGTCCGTTTCCGAAAAGGAAACGATGGCAAAGATTTGTCGATAAACGGGAAATGCCCTTATTTCAGAATCATTATCCGCAAAAAAAGATAACGACATGGACATAAAATTGAAAAAAGTGACCGTCGGCGAATTGACCGAAGGCTACACCGACAACAACGAAGGCGGCGTTCGCGGCTACGGAGGCAAACTCGACATCCGCCCGCCATACCAAAGGGAATTCATCTACGACAATCGAAAGCGCGATGCCGTAATCGAAACCGTCATGCAAGGATTTCCGCTCAACGTGATGTATTGGGCGGTGCGCAACGACGACGCGGAAGTTCCGTTTGAGGTGATCGACGGGCAACAACGCACCATCTCGCTGTGCCAATACGTGCACGGCGACTTTTCCGTATATTTTCGCTCGTTCGGCAATCTTTTGCCATCCGAAAAACGTCAAATACTGGATTATGAATTGACAGTCTACGTATGCGACGGCGACGACCGCGAAAAACTCAAATGGTTTGAAACGATCAACATTGCAGGAGAGGAACTCACGCCGCAAGAATTGCGAAATGCCGTCTATGCCGGTCCGTTCGTAAGCGATGCGAAACGCTACTTCTCCCGCAACAACGGCCCTGCATACGCCATAGCAAAAAACTTGATGAGCGGTTCCGCTATCAGGCAAGAATATTTCCAAACTGCGCTCAAATGGATTGCAGCATCGCAAACCACGCCACAGCTTCCCATGACCATCGAAGGCTATATGTCCAAACACCAACACGACCCAAACGCCTCTCAACTTTGGCAATATTTTTCGGCGGTCGCCACATGGGCAACAGACACTTTCTCCTGCGAACGCCCAAAAGTCATGAAAGGCGTGAATTGGGGAAAACTCTACGACGATTTCCACGATAAAATTCTCGACAAAGAAGCGTTGGAAAAAGAAATATCCCGCCTTATAATCGACGACGAAGTGCAAAACAAAAAAGGAATTTATCCCTATGTGCTGACTCGCGACGAACATTACCTGAATCTTCGGGTATTTCCCGACGGCATGAAATTGGCAGCCTACGAGCGCCAAAACGGTATTTGCACCCTATGTGGAAAGCATTTCAAATTGGATGAGATGGAAGCCGACCATATCACGCCGTGGCGCGATGGAGGGCTCACCATCGCGGAAAATTGCCAAATGCTCTGCCGTGAATGCAACCGCCGCAAAGGCGCGAAATAATACAAACTGTATTTTAAGCAGGCTGCGTTTCGGGCTTTGCAACCATGCCGCTAATAAATTTTGATTTTTCATGCGAAATCGCTAACTTTGTGGAAACAAGCCTCCATAAG
>UQKE01000076.1 GCA_900541555.1 uncultured Porphyromonadaceae bacterium
GTTGGGAATAAATTAATAATATTTAACTCTGAATATTTGCGTATTAAAAATGCGAACTTTGGTGCTTATGTAAAAAAACGCTGCCCGAATCCGGACAGCGTTTTTTCCAATATGACAAACACCTTGTCTTATCCGAGGAATCCCAGCATTGCGCCGGCTGCCACAGCCGAGCCAATCACACCGGCAACATTCGGACCCATGGCATGCATGAGCAGATAGTTGCTCGGATCGTATTCCAACCCGATATTGTTGGAGATACGTGCCGACATTGGCACTGCCGACACGCCGGCATTTCCAATGAGCGGATTGATTTTTTTGGATTTCGGCAAGAACCAATTGAAAATTTTCACGAACAACACGCCCGAAGCGGAAGCAATGATGAATGCCATCGCGCCAAGGAAGAAAATTTTCAATGTGTCGTAGGTCAAAAATTCCGACGCTTGCGTGGATGCGCCCACCGTCAAACCGAGCAACATCACGACAATGTCGTTCAAAGCATTGCTTGCGGTCTTTGCCAAACGCGTCGTCACGCCGCTTTCGCGCAACAAGTTGCCAAAGAAAAGCATACCCAGCAACGGCAATGCAGAAGGCACGACAAAGCACGTGAGCAGCAAACCGATAATCGGGAACATGATTTTTTCATTTTGCGACACGGCACGCGCCGGCTTCATCTTAATGACACGTTCTTTTTTCGTTGTCAGCAAACGCATGATAGGCGGCTGGATCAGCGGCACCAAGGCCATGTAGGAATAAGCCGAAACGGCTATGGCACCCATCAAGTTAGGAGCAAGCTTCGACGACAAGAATATGGCCGTCGGGCCGTCGGCTCCACCGATGATGGCAATCGCGCCGGCTTGATCGGGCGCAAATTCCAATGCCAAGGCGACCATGTAAGCGCCAAAAATACCGAATTGCGCTGCCGCGCCAATCAGCATCAATTTCGGGTTGGCTATCAACGCCGAGAAGTCGGTCATGGCGCCAATCCCCAAGAATATCAGCGGCGGATACCATCCCGCGCTCACCCCGTCGTAGAGGATGTTCAACACCGAGCCTTCCTCATAAATGCCCACTTCCAAACCGGCATCCAACTTGAACGGAATATTACCGACCAAGATACCGAAACCAATCGGGACAAGCAGCAACGGCTCGAAATCGTGCTTGATTGCAAGCCAAATGAAAAGGAGGCCGACAGCGAGCATGATGAAATGTTGGGGCGTCGCGTTGGCAAAGCCCGTAAATTCCCAAAAGCTCTGTATGTTTTCGCCTAAGAAATTAACTAAATCCATAATAACAAACTATTATTCGATTACAATCAATTCGGCGCCTTCAAGCACAGAATCGCCTTTGTTCACGCAAACCGACTTTACGACTCCCTCTTTGTCGGAATGGATATTGTTTTCCATCTTCATTGCTTCGAGGATCACAACCGTATCGCCATTCTTGACAGTGTCGCCAACATTCACTTTAATATCGACAATCACACCGGGAAGCGGCGCCTTCACCGCACCGGCAGAACCGCTTGCTGCCGGTTTGGAAATCACCTTGGAGCCAGTCTCCGTGCGAGGAGCTGCCGACGGTTTTGCTTTTTTCACAGGCGGAACCACCGTTTGTTCGAGCTCCACTTTGTAAGGCGTACCGTTGACAAGTATGCGCGTAACGTTATTCTCGATGTCGCCGACAGATACTTTATACTCGGTACCGTTGATTTTATATTTATACTCTTTCATAATAAATCATTGAAAATTAAACGTTAAAATTATCTGCGAGGCAACTCGCGGAGAGAATAAATTTTCGAACTCCACGGAGAATACGAGCGTTTCACCTTATTGATAGTCAACACAAGATCCTCTTTGTCGTGCATGTTCAGATGTTCATGAAGTGCCATGCATACGGCTGCAATTTCTTCACCGGAGTCCGGACCTTCCGTAAATTCGGCTTCATCAAGATTTCCGGCAGTAGCCTCTTTCTTCTTGCGCTGAGCCGTTTTCGCGTTAATCCAGCCAATCACGTTGAAGCACAAGCTGAGCACAATCAACGCAGCGAAAACCACCGCCATGGCAAGCACTGTCATTCCAAGTCCCGACTGGTCGTGATCTTCAAAATTTTTGATTTTCTCGTTCGTGTCGAGAATAATGTTGTTGCTGCTCGGCGTGATGTATTTCTCGTTGCTTCCGTCGCGCACTTCCCATGCCAATTTGTCGTCTGCCTCATTGCGCACGCCGTCTTGATTGCGCGCATAAGAATGCCCCCTGCCCAACGAAGCAGGAACGACCACTTCGTCGACAAGCGTCTTTCCGTCGGAATCGTAAAGCCCGATATAGTTGTCCTTACCCGGCTTCAAAAAGAAATTCAAATGGAAAGTGCCCTTGTTCGGCTCATTGTCGGCCCAAAAAACGACATGTTGGCGTGCCGGCATTTCCGTGTTGACATCCATCCGGGGAATCGGATATTTTTTCGGGTTCGCCGGATCGTCGGTCAGATACATGCTCGATATGTCTACGGGAGCAAAGGTAGAATTGAACAATTCTATCCATGCATGATGCATCCCGTAGTCGTCTACATAGCTGCTGTCGTTTTGCACCATCACTTCATTGATGCGCACGCCTTTCCGCCCTTGGGCGAAAGCACTCGCGCCGCACAACGCGCAAAGCAACAGTAGCGCAAAAAACTTCTTATTCATATCATTCGATTATTAAAGAGGTATATTGCCGTGCTTTTTAGCAGGATTCGTCAATTTTTTCGTAGCCAATTGCTGCAAAGCGCGGATAATGCGGAAACGCGTGTTGCGCGGTTCAATCACATCGTCGATATAGCCATATTTTGCCGCATTGTAAGGATTGCAGAACAAATCTG
>UQKE01000077.1 GCA_900541555.1 uncultured Porphyromonadaceae bacterium
TTTCGGCAAAACAATTTCAAACAAGTTTGATTGTTTTGCGCTCAACTTTCACTATCTTTTGATAAGATAAGCTGCATCTCGGCAAAAAAAAGTGAATAAATTCATTTTTTTGCACTCGATTTGCATTATCTTTGCACGGAAATTTTGACAAATCAAAAAGTTACAAATATGAGAAAGTTTATTTTATTAGGCAGTGCGTTGCTGCTTGGATTTGGAATGAATGTGGCATCTGCCCAGCAACTTCCAAATGTCGGTTTTGAACGGTGGAAAGCCACGAGCGATATGGGGAAAACTTATTATATGGGGCTTTCCAACGGGGAACAGGTTCGTCCTTCGCAGAAGGGCGTGACGGAGCCGGCTGATTGGAACGGTTCGAATATTACACAAGTAATCTTCTCTCAATTAACCTTCTCTTTTTATTTTGTAGATAAAGAAATAATATCGGATGATAATGTAGCTGTAAAGTTAATTAATAAAAGTGTAGGATTCGGCCCTTATTCGTCCAATGCTCCCGGATTTATCACATTTGCCACACCATGGGTTTATTCAGAGACGGAGAATTTAAAGAATTGCGATGGCGGCGCTTTCGGCGGCATGGAATTTACTTTCAAGCCGGATGCCATCAAAGGGAAATTCAAATATGCGCAAGGCGAAGGCGAAGAGCCGGAGACGTCGCATGTCATTGCATATCTTTGGAACGGGACGTTCACTTCCGATATTGGCAGTATAGATGGCACAACAACAGAATCTCGAAACGATGTGGACCGTGCCATTATGGGAAGCCCGAATGCGGGTACGGTTTCCGGCGATGGAAAATTGGTGGCAAGTTGCGACTATAAAATCACTTCTACGGGCGGTAAGTGGCAGGAAATCGTAGTTCCTTTGATTTATGAGGAGGGTGCCGGAGAGCCGACGAAAATGAATGTGATCATTTCGGCAGCCGACTATTGGAAACGCTCGGAAATCCAAGCCGGCACGACGCTTTCTGCCGACGATGTGGATTTCGTGTATTATTCCACTTTGACAGGCTTGGAAGTTGGCGGCGCGGCAGTGCGGGATTTTGCTGCCAACAAGTATGTTTACGACATGGAGGATGCCGTTGCCACGTTGCCGACCGCAGAATCGATCAGCGCCGTTGCAAAGAGCCCGCGCGCGAATGTGGAAGTGACGGTCGACGAGGCTGCTTGGCAGGTGCGCGTCGTCGTGACCAACCAAGGCGGAATGGACTTGGACGGCGAAACGAGCCATACCTACACGCTGCAATACGAAAAACCCGAAACGACAGAATATGCGGGATATCTGAATATCAACATGGATGGAATGCCGCTTACGTACAACGCCGATGCGCCGGTGAGAATCGTCGACTATAAGGACGGCACTTGCGATTTCACCTTGCCTGATTTCAAGTTGAATATGGGCGGATTGCAGTTGTCATTGGGCGACATTACCGTGCCGGAGGCTACGATGACGGAAGATGCGTCGGGCGTTAAAACTTTCGAAGGCTTGGTGCCGGAAATGCCGTTAGTCGGAGGTATAACCGCTCGCGTTGAATTGAATGGCACGATCGATGCGGAAGGCAAGGCGGATTTCGATGTCGATGTGACTTGGTTCAATGGTGGTTCGGAAATTCCTATTGCCGTGACTTTCACTTCCGACATGGTGGGCGAAGAGCTGGGCGGCTACTACTATATTGTGGAAAACGGCGACTACGAGCATCCTGTCGTTGAACAAGAGCCGGTGACGCTCGCTTCGTATCCGGTAGGTTCGGCAGGTGATGTCGCTTACAGATTGGTGCTGAACGGCGTGACCTATGGAGGCGCGACGGCCGACATTGTCGTGGAGGGAATCGGCATGACGGAAGCGACTCCGGAAGTGTCCTATAAAGGGGAGGCAACCAACGTGGCATTGCCCGACGGCACTGTGGCTGAAAAGGTTGCAGTGGAAGGCCGCACGACCGATGGCGTTCACTATGAAATCAAATTCACCATGACGGTCGATGGCAGTGAAAGCGTGATCGGCTTCACCACCGAGCCGGTTACTTCCGGCGTCGATGGCGTCGCTGCCGGCGAAGTGGCAGTTTATGGAGCGGACGGGGCCATCATAGTGGATGGCTTCGACGGCGAAGTGGCAGTCTATGCCGCAGACGGGCAGCTTGTGAAGTCGGCCGCAGTCGACGGACATGCAGAGATCGCCGTGGCCGGCGGATTGTATGTTGTTCGTGCCGGCGAGGCTGTGAAGAAAGTGATCGTGAAATAAATTTGCGATAATTGTTTTCATCTTGTTAAGGGCGCTCCTGCTTCGCGGGAGCGTTCTTTTTTTTGTTTAGGGTTGAGAGTTGTGGGTTTATGACATGGTTTCTTGACTCTGTCAATGCTTTGGGAAATGTTGGCGAATACTTCGTTGAGAGTTTATGACATGGTTTCCTGACTTTTATTGTTGCGGTTGATGCTGCGTAGCAATGTCCTCCTCTGCCGCGCGATAGCGCGGATAGGGGAGGTGTTTTC
>UQKE01000078.1 GCA_900541555.1 uncultured Porphyromonadaceae bacterium
TTTATCCGCTTATACAACTTATAATCAGGGATTTAATTTATAGAAGTCCCCTTAAGAACATGAAAACTAAAATTGCCATTATTCTCGTTGCTTTGCTATTCGCGTGGAATCCCATTTCCGCCCAAAGCGTCGACGACAAAATTTACGAAGCCATCCGGCTCATCAACAATAGCGACCTTTCATCGGCAATCAGGCTTCTGAACGAAGTGCTCGACGAGCATCCCGATCACTATGGAGCAACCTACGAACTTGCATTAGCCCATTTCCTGAACAAAAATTACGAAAAAACCGCAGAATTGCTGCAACGGGCCGTCACGATGCCCGATGCCACCGACCAAACATTCGCCATGCTTGGAAATGCCTACGACATGTGTGGCGACAAAGAAAAGGCGATGGCAACATACAACGAAGGATTGAAGAAATTCCCAAAAAGCGGCTATCTCTACACCGAGTTGGGCATTACATCTGCCATACATGAAAACTACGACGATGCCATTTCCTATCATTGGAAAGGGATTCAAGCCGATCCCGATTTTTCATCAAACTACTATTGGGCAACCAAAATTTATGCCTCGTCGTCCGAACCGATGTGGGCGCTTGTGTTGGGCGAGATGTATCTTGCCGTCGAGAAATTCAACGCCAAGCGTCTCTACGAAGTTAGCGGCATCATAGCCCAAACCTACCGGTCCATGCTGGAAATAGAAGGCGACTCGATTACAGTCAAGCAGTCGCAACCGATAAACATCTATATCGACGAGAAATCCGACGATCCCGAACAATTCGTCAAAGCGATGATGAAACTTTCCGTGCAGTTTCCGGCATCTCTCCATATTGCGGCAGCAATTGAGGCTCCCGATTCCATCGATGCGGAAACGCTTTGCCTCATTCGCGAAAGGTTTACCGACCAAATAGTGTCCAACGAAATTTTATGGAAGAAATATCCCAATCCATTTGTTTCGCATCTCGTTGCCGTGCGCAATGCCGGCGTTGAAAACGCCTACCTCCATTACATCCTGCTGCTCAACAATCCCGCAGAATTAAAAAAATGGGCAGTGCAGCATCCTATCGAATGGCAATTGTTTGCAGAGTGGCTGAGCAACTACACGCCATCGTTCAACGGCGAATACCATTGACCGTTCTCTCGCCGAGAAACGGCAGCGCGCCGGCCCGCCACGCAATCGCCGGAGGAGCGTTTCAGATTTGTTTTCCGAAAGCGCGACGGCGCTTGTGCTGGAATGTCTCAAAATACTGCCATTGCGATTGCACTTTCGTATTCACTTCCAACTCCGGATTGCTTTCTGCCCACCGGTATTTGCATTTTTGAAACGTCGGGATAAGGTCGGTGAACAACAATGCATTGACGCCCTTGCCTTGATATTCCGGCTTGATCGCCACAAGAAGCAAATCGACTGTGTCCGTTTTGCTGAGGAATATGGCGCGCGCCAAATGATACCATCCAAACGGCAGCATCTTGCCTCGCGACTTCTGCAAGGCCCGCGACATCGACGGGATGGCTATGCCCACGCCGATCAAATCGTCGTTGGCATCTTTGATAATCGAAATATGGTCAAACTTGACAATCGGCAAGTACATGCCAATATAGTAATCAATTTGCCGGTCGGAAAGCGGCGAATACCCGAAAAGGTCGGCATACGCTTCATTAATAAGGTGAAACAACGGCTTGCCCACTTCGGCCACTAATTTTTTCCGATTGTTGTATCTGACGGTACGCAAACCGTACTTCTTTTTGACAATTTCCCCAATGCGCAAATGCTTTTCCGGTATGGCGTCGGGAACTGTCATTTTAAATTCCACCCAATCTGTTTTTTTCTCGAAGCCCATTCGTTCGAGATGCGACGCATAATAAGGGTAGTTGTAAATTGTCGCCATGGTCGAAAGCTGGTCGAATCCCTCCACAAGCATTCCTTCGCAATCCATGTCGGTGAAACCGAGCGGCCCGATAATTTCAGTCATGCCGCGTTTCTTGCCCCAAGCGATAGCCGCATCAAAAAGAGCGGTGCTCACTTCTGCATCGTCGATAAAATCGACAAATCCGAAACGCAATTCCTGCTTGTGGTCTTTCTCATTGACCTTTCGGTTGATAATCGCGCCAATTCTGCCCACCGGCTTGCCGTCGCGAAAGGCCATGAAATATTCTGCTTCGCAAAATTCAAAGGCAGGATTGACAGCGGGATTAAGCGTGTTTACTTCGTCGAACTTCAAAGGTGGCACGAAATACGCATTTCCTTTATATAAATCCGTACCGAATTCCACGAATTTTCGAAGTTCCTTTTTTGTTTTAGTTACAATTTTGATTTCGACAGACATACTTTCTTTGCTTTTCAACCGACAAAGATAATGCAAGCCGAGAGAAGAACAATCAAACTTGGTTTGAAATTGTTCTTCCGAGGCGCAGCTTATCTTATTCAAAGATAATGCAAATTGAGTGTAGAAGTTTCGAACTTGTTCGAAAACTTATACC